>DASRRB010000001.1:0-15465 GCA_035695985.1 Planctomycetota bacterium
GAGCAGGCGGCGCGCGCCGCCGCGATCAGCGACGCGCGCGCGGTCCACGCCGAGCGGCGCGCCCGCGGCGAGCACCTCATGACGCGCCTCGCCGAGCTCGACGAGCGGGCGCTGCAGGTCGCGGGCGAGCGCACCGAGAGCGCCGCGCGCCGCGCCGAGGTCGCAGGCCAGGCGCAGGAGCTCGCGCGGTCGGAGCGCGAGTCGGAGGAGCGCGTCCACCAGGTGGCCGCCGAGGAGGGGAAGCGCCGCGAGGAGCGCACCGCCGCGCAGCGGCGCATGCAGGAGCTCGACCGGAAGGCCCGCGAGATCGAGGAGGCGGTCGGCGAGCTCGAGAAGGAGGAGCTCGACCTCGTCGAGGAGGAGCAGCGCGCGCGCAGCGAGCTCGGCGACGTCGAGTCGCACCTGAAGGTGCTGGCCAACTCGCGCCACAAGCTCGAAGGGCGCAGCGCCGAGCGCACGCGCACGATCGCCGAGGTCGCCGACGCGACGCGCGCGAAGCGCGAGGTGGTCGCCCGCCGGACCGCCGAACGGCGCGCGCTCGAGCAGGAGCTGTCGGCCGACGACGACGTGCTGGCGTGCCTCTTCTCCGAGCGGCAGGCGCAGGCCGACCGGCTGCGCCAGCGCTCGTCGCGCATCGAGGGCGAGAAGTCGCGCCTGCTCGTCGTCGAGGACGCGATCGCCCGCCACGAGGGGGTGAGCGAGCAGGTGCGCGACCTCCTCGAGCGCGCGGCGGCCGGCGACCCCGAGCTCGCCGGCATCGAGGGGATCGTGGCCGACCTCGTCACCGCGCCGGCCGAGGTGGCGCGCGCGCTCGAGGCGGCGCTCGGCCAGCTCTCCGAGGCGCTCGTCGTCGCCGACCGCGCGACGGCCAACCGCATCCTGAAGCGGCTGCGGCGCGACGGACTCGAACGGATCCGCATCCTCTCGCGCGCCGAGCTGCCGCGCCCCGAGTCGGAGCTCGCCTGGAACGAGCTGCTGCGCGCGTCGGGCTTCGACAAGAAGGACGGGGCGCTCCTGTCGGCGCTGGTCGGCCAGTTCGACCTGCTGCCGGCCGACGTCCCGATGGAGCAGTGCTCGCCCGAGGCGGGGCGCGCGCTCGTCAGCCGCGACGGCGAGGTGATGCTCTCGCCGTTCGAGAGCGTGAGCCGCGGCCGCGGCGAGTTCCTCGGCCTGATCACGCGCCGAAACGAGCGTGAACGGCTCGAAAGGTTCGTGCGGACGGGCGAGGCGGAGTGCCGCGAGCTCGAGTCGGCGCTGGCGCGGATGCAGGCCGAGATCGCGTTGCGCGAGCGCGACCGCGAGGCGCGCTCGCAGCGGCGCGCGGAGGCGGCCGGCGTCGAAGCGGAGGCGCAGGGCGACCTGCAGGGGTCGCAGAACCGGCTCGCGCTGCTGCGCGACGAGCTCGAGCTCGACGCGCGCGAGCTCGTCGACCTCGAGCGCCGGCGCGCGCAGCTCGACGCCGAGCGGCGGACGCTGGCGACCGTACGCGCCTCCCTCGAAGCGAGGCGCACCGAAGTGCGTGGGCGCCGCGGCGCGCTGGCGCAGGAGGCGACGCGCGGCCACGGCGAGAAGCAGAAGGCCGAGGAGGCGCTCGTCGCCCTCGACGTCGAAGTGGCGAAGCTCGCCGAGCGGGCCAAGGCCGCGGCCGACGCGCGCACGACCGCACGCGCGCGGCTGCTCGAACGTCGCGAAGAGCTGCAGCGCGCCGACCGGCGCATCGCCGAGCTCGCCGAGGAGGACCAGCAGCTCGCCGAGACGAAGGCGGCCGCCGCGACCGAGCGGCAGGGGCTGCAGGCCGAGATCGAGCGGCTGGCCCAGGAGCTCGCCGCGCGCGCGACCGAGCTCGAGCGGCACAAGGCCGAGTCGGCCGGACTGCGTGCGCGGGTGCACGAGCTGCGCGGCGTGGTCGAGGCGTCGTCGCGCGACCTGCAGTCGTTCGAGCTGCGCGAGCAGGAGCAGCGGTTGCACCTGGAAGTGCTCGAGGCGAAGGTCGGCGAGGAGCTGCTGCTCGCGCCCGACGACCTCGCGCGCCAGGTCGCGGCGATCCAGGCGGGCGAGGCGAGCCACCTCGTGCTGCCGCCGCCGCCGCCCGCGCCGGTCGAGGCGACGGGGCCCGAGGCGGCCGCCGGCGCGAACGGGACGCCCGCGCCGGAGGGCGCGAACGGGAGCGCCGCCGCGGTGCACGCGACGCCATCCACGGTCGCGCCGCCCGCGGCTCCGCCGCCGCCCGCGCTGCCGATCCACGTGGTCCTCGACCCGAAGCTCTTCGAGACGCCGCTCGCCACGCTGAACCAGGAGGCGGAGCGGCTGCGCAACGTGATCGCCCGCATCGGACCGGTGAACGTGACGGCGATCGACGAGCTGCAGGCGGTCGAAGGGCGGGCGATCTTCCTGCAGAAGCAGAAGCAGGACCTGACCGAGGCGCGCGTGAAGCTGCGCGAGATGATCGAGGAGATCGACCGCGAGTGCGAGTCGCGCTTCGAGAAGACGTTCGAGGAGGTGCGCGCGCACTTCCGCGACCTCTTCCGGCGCCTCTTCGCGGGCGGGCGCGCCGACCTCGTGGCGGTCGAGGGCGACGAGCCGGGCGAGCCCGGCGTCGACATCGTCGCGGCGCCGCCCGGCAAGGACCCGCGCTCGCTCGCGCTGCTCTCCGGCGGCGAGCGCGCGCTCACCGCGGTGGCGCTCCTCTTCTCGCTCTTCTCGACCCGGCCGTCGCCCTTCTGCGTCCTCGACGAGGTCGACGCGCCGCTCGACGACTCCAACAAGGCGCGCTTCACGGCGATGGTGCGCGAGTTCCTGAAGGGGACGCAGTTCCTGATCGTCACGCACGCGAAGGTGACGATGGCGGCGGCCGACGTCCTGTACGGCGTGACCATGCAGGGCGACGGCGTCTCGAAGCCGATCGCGATCCGCTTCGAGCAGGAGAAGGCGACGGAGCATGCCGCCGGCTGACGCGCCGGATCCGGTCGCGCGCGTGCGCTGGCGCTGGCGCGTCGAGCACGCGCTCGTGCACGGCCTGATCCGGCTCCTGCGGGCGCTGCCCGTGCCGGCCGCCTTCGCGTTCGCGCGGGGGCTCGGCGCGCTGATGCACTTCGTGCTGCGCAGCCGCGTCCGCCTCGCGCGGCGGCAGATGGCGGACGCGCTGGGCGGGCAGCCCGACGACGCGCGGATCCGCGCCGACGTGCGCGAGTGCTTCCGCCACTTCATGCGCGTCCCGATCGAGATGATGACGCTGGAGACGGTGCTCGCGCGCAAGCGCCCCGACGAGGTGCTGCGGCTGCGCGGCAAGGAGCACTTCGACCGCGTCCTCGCGCGCGGACGCGGCGTGATCTTCCTCACCGGCCACCTCGGCAACTGGGAGGTGATGGGGTCGCTGGCGCCGAAGCTCGGCCTGCCGGTCACCGTCGTCGGGCGGCCGATCGAGAACCCGCTGATCGACGCGGAGCTGCTCGCGCTGCGCAGCCGCTTCGGCCAGCGCATGGTCGAGAAGGACGGCGCGGGCGTGAAGCTCATGCGCGAGCTCAAGCAGGGCCACACGATCGCGCTGATGACCGACCAGCACGCGGGCAGCACGGGGCTGCGCGTGCCCTTCTTCCATGCGCCGGCGTCGACGTTCACGTTCATCGCGTCGCTCGCGCGGCGCCTCGACGTGCCGCTGCTGCCGATCTTCAGCCGGTGCGGCGCGCGGCCGCACGAAGTCGACGCCGTGATCGAGCCGCCGATCGAGCCCGACCCGAGCCTGTCCGAGGACGAGGACGCGTTCCGCATGACGCTCGCGTTCCACCGCCGGCTCGAAGCGGCGATCCGCGCCGCGCCCGGCCAGTACCTCTGGTTCCACAAGCGCTGGAAGGCGTCGGGCCGCGAGCCCGACCCGAAATGGCTGGAGCGTTATGCTGCGCGCGATGAAGGGGCCGCCGAATCCGCCGCGCGATCCGCCTCGGGCGAAGGGTGAGCTGCCGCTCGCGCGGCTGAAGACCTACGCGCTGAGCGAGCGGCCGAACCTCGTCTCGTGCGAGGGGTTCGCGCAGGCCGAGGAGCCGCCGCGCGGCGCCGTCGCGGCGCTGCTGCGCACGCTGCCCGACGTGCTCGGCGCGCGGACGCTGCGCCGGCTGGCGCAGGCGATGGTCGCCGCCCGGACGGCGGGCGCGCCGGTGCTGTGGGGGATCGGGGCGCACGTGCTGAAGGTCGGCCTCTCGCCGCTGCTCGCCGATCTGCTCGACCGCGGCTTCGTGCAGGCGGTCGCCATGAACGGCGCCGGCGCGATCCACGACGTCGAGCTCGCGATGATCGGCGCGACCAGCGAGGACGTGGCGAGCGCCCTCAAGGACGGCTCGTTCGGGATGGCGCGCGACACGGCGCAGTTCCTGAACGAGGCGGTCGTCGCGGGCGTGAAGGCGGGCGAGGGGTTCGGCGAGGCGGTCGGCGCCGCCATCGACCGGGCGCAGCTGCCGCACCGGCAGCTCTCGATGCTCTGGAACTGCCGCCGTCTCGGCGTCCCGGCGACGGTGCACGTGACGCTCGGCGCCGACATCGTCCACATGCACCCGTCGGCGGACGGGGCGGCGATCGGCGCGGCGAGCCTCTCCGATTTCCGCCGCTTCGCCGCCGCCGTCTCCTCGCTGCAGGGGGGCGTCTACTTCAACGTCGGCTCGGCCGTCACGCTCCCGGAGATCTTCCTCAAGGCGCTCGCGATCGCGCGCAACCTCGGCTTCACGGTCGACCGCTTCACGACGGCGAACCTCGACCAGCTTCCTCATTACCGGACGCGCATGAACGTCCTCGACCGGCCGGCGGGCGGGCAGAGCCTCGACCTGCGCGGCCACCACGAGATCGTCCTGCCGCTCCTGCGCTGGCTGGTGGTCGACCCGCCCGCGGAGTGGCGATCCGGCGGGGGCGGACCGGCGGGGGGCGCGCCTTGAGCGGCGACGTCTCGGAGCTGCTTGACCGGCTGAAGGGGCGGCGCGTCCTCGTCGTGGGGGACCTGATCCTCGACCGCTACGTCTCGGGCGAGGTGCCGCGC
This sequence comes from Planctomycetota bacterium, assembly GCA_035695985.1. Lineage (GTDB taxonomy): Bacteria > Planctomycetota > B15-G4 > B15-G4 > SIAN01 > DASRRB01. The sequence continues at coordinate 5,021 of DASRRB010000001.1, forward strand.
ATCTCGCCGGAGGCGCCGGTGCCGGTCTTCCGCGTGCGCGGCGAGGAGGCGAAGGCGGGCGGCGCGGCGAACGTGGCCGCGAACGTGGCGAGCCTCGGCGGCCGCGCGCTGCTGGCGGGAGTCTGCGGGAGCGACGCCGCGGGCGCGCTGCTGCGCGCGCGCATCCGCGAGGCGGGCGTCGCCGACGCGGGCGTCCGCGTCGACCGCTCGCGCCCGACCGTCCAGAAGACGCGCATGCTGGCGCGCCACCAGCAGATGCTGCGCGTCGACCAGGAGGACGTCGAGCCGCTCTCCGCGTCGCTCGAGACGCGGCTCCTCGCCTGGCTCGACCGCAACGGCAAGGGTCTCGGGGCGGTGGTGCTGTCGGACTACGCGAAGGGCGTCCTGACGCCGCGCGTGATCGAGCGCGCCTGCGCGCTCGGCGCCGAGGTGTGGGTCGACCCCAAGGGGCGCGACTTCGTGAAGTACCGCGGCGCCCACGCGATCACCCCCAACGCGGCCGAGGCCGAGGCGGCGACCGGCTGCGACACGAAGACGGTCGAGGGGTGCCGGACCGCGGCGCGCCGCCTGATCGACCATGTCGGCTTCCAGCACGTGGTGATCACGCGCGGCGCGCAGGGGATCTACTGGCTCGCCGCCGACGGCAGCGAGGGCGACGTCGGGACGCGCGCGCGCGCCGTCTTCGACGTGACGGGCGCCGGCGACACGGTGATCGCGGTGCTGGCGCTGGCGCGCGCCGCCGCGCGCCCGATCGGCGAGGCGGTCGAGCTCGCGAACGCGGCGGCCGGCCTCGTCGTCGAGAAGCTCGGCGCCGCGACCGTGACCCCCGCCGAGCTGGCGAACGCGCTCGCGCACGGCTTCACGACGGCGGGGAAGGTGACGACGCTCGAAGGGGCGGTGGCGCTGGTCCGCCGCTGGCGCGCCGAGGGGCGGCGCGTCGCGCTCACCAACGGCTGCTTCGACCTGCTGCACCCCGGCCACGTCCAGTCGCTCGAGTTCGCGCGCTCGCACGGCGACGTGCTCGTGGTGGCGGTGAACGACGACGCGTCGGTGCGGCGCGCCAAGGGGCGCGACCGCCCGGTGCTCGCGCTCGAGCAGCGGCTGCGGCTGCTCGCGTCGCTCGCGTGCGTCGACGCGGTCTTCCCGTTCCGCGAGGACACGCCGGAGAAGGTGGTGCGCGCCGTCGCGCCCGACGTGCTCGCGAAGAGCGAGGACTGGAAGGAGAAGGGCGTGGTCGGGCGCGAATTCGTCGAGGGGCACGGCGGCTCCGTCGTGCTCGCGCCGATGGTGGCCGGCGAATCGACCAGCACGATCCTCCAGCGCATCCGCGCGAGCCGCGGCGACGCGGGGGCGGCGTCGTGAGCGGGCTCGGCCGCTTCGTCCCGAAGATGGCCGGCGTCGAGGTCGGCGTGGTCGGCGACCTGATCGCCGACGTCTACCTCTTCACGAAGCCGGCGCGCCTCTCGCGCGAGGCGCCCGTCCTGATCGTCCACTACGAGCGCGAGGACGTCTTCCCGGGCGGAGCCGCCAACACGGCGCGCAACCTCGCCGAGCTCGGCGCGCGCGTGCACATGGTCGCGGAGGTGGGGGCCGACGCTCCCGGCGCGCGCGTCGTCGAGATCCTCTCGGCCGCCGGAGTCGACACCGCGCCGGTGCTGGTGCGCAAGGACCGCGCGACCGTCACCAAGACGCGCATCCTGGCCGGCGACCCGCACCGCACGAAGCAGCAGCTCTTTCGCATCGACCGCGAGCCGACGCGCGGCGACGCGCGCGCACGCGACGCCGAGACGATCGCGCGGCTCGAGGCGGTCGACCGGCGCGTCGGCGGATTCGTCGTCTCCGACTACGACTACGAGCTCCTCGCGCCGGACGTCTGCGCGTGGCTGCGCGCGGCGGCGAAGCGCAAGCCCGTGATCGTCGACTCGCGCCACCGCCTGAGGTCCTTCGCCGGAGTCACGGTCGTGACGCCCAACGAGGAGGAGGCGGAGGAGGCGAGCGGGCTCCGGATCGAGCAGCCGCGCGACGCAGACGCGGTCGGGCGCGGACTGCTCGACGGGCTCGGGACCGAGGCGGTCCTCCTCACTCGCGGAAAGCATGGAATGATGCTGTTCGAGCGCGGCCGCGAGCCGCGCGAGTTCCCCGTGGTCGGAATGGGGGAGGTGGTCGACGTCTCGGGTGCCGGCGACACCGTCGTCGCGGCGTTCACCGCCGCGCGACTCGCCGGCGCGACGCTCGAGGAGGCGGCCTGGATCTCCAACTGCGCCGCCAGCGTCGTCGTGATGAAGGTGGGGGCCGCGACCTGCTCCCGCGACGAGCTGCTCGCCGCGCTGGAGCGCGCCCCGTTGCCTCCGCGCCGCTGAGCTTCTCCGGGAAACGGGCGGGATTCGCTTCGTTCCACCGCCGCCCCCGGCAGAATGGCCGCCTCGTGGCGGGGGACCTCGACCGGGGAGGAGAAAGCGCATGGGACAGATCGTTCTCGATCAGGACGATCTCGCGAAGCGGCTGCGGAGCCTCAAGGTCGGCGGCAAGCGCGTCGTCGTCACCAACGGCTGCTTCGACCTGCTCCACGTCGGCCACGTGCGCGCGCTGCAGGACGCGAAGAGGCGCGGTGACTGCCTCGTCGTCGCGATCAACTCCGACGCGTCGGTCCGAAAGCTCAAGGGGAGCGGGCGCCCGATCCAGTCGCAGGCCGATCGCGCCGAGATCCTCGCCGCGCTCGACGGCGTGACCTACGTCACGGTCTTCGACGAGGAGACCGTCGGGCCGCTGCTGCGGCGGCTGCGCCCCACGATCGTGGCGAAGGGCACCGACTACACGGCGGAGAACTTCCCCGAGCGCGACGTCCTCACGGAGATCGGCGCCGAGCTGATCATCGTCGGCGACCCGAAGGGCCATTCGACGCGCGACCTCTTGAAGCTCGCGAGCCAGGCGCACACGGCGTCGCTCGCCCGCGCGACCGCGGCGAAGGGACGGGGGGCCGCGAAGCCGGCCCGCTCCAACGGACGTCCGGGCGCGAAGGGGGCGGCGCGGCCGCTCCGGGGCGGCCGAGCGCAGGCGGCCGTGGCGGGCGCGCGCAAGCGCGGCCGGCTCGGCGCCTCGCATGCCCACGCCTGACCGGGCCGAGCGTTGCCGGAACCGGGGGGTGCGGATAGAAGGCTGCGCTTCCGCTTCGCCCGAGGGCTCGGAGAACCGCGTGCGCGTCGCCATCCGCCGAAGTCGAGTGCTCACGCTCGGGCTCGCCGCTGCCGTGCTCGCCGGCTGCGCCGCGACGGACACGGCCTCCTCGGTCGGGACCGTCGCGACGCTCGCCAACGCCGCGAGCAATGCGGTCGGCTCGGCGACCGACGCCGTGACGACGCTGGTCGGCGCCGATTCGAAGACCGGCCCCGCGCTCCAGCGCGAGCAGATGGAGCAGCAGGCGGGACGGGCCCATTTCGCCAACCCGCAGCTCGTCGCCGGCAGGACGCATCTGCAGACGACGCGGACCGAGTTCGGCGCGCGGCGCGACCTGCTGGTCTCCTCGCCCTTCATCCAGGCGCGGGACAAGTTCCGCGGCCAGCACGCGATGCCGAGCAGCGGCCCGGTGCTCGGGCCGGCGGTCGGCGACTCGGCCACGGCCCTGGCGATCCTCGCCGCGGCCGGGGGCGGGGTGCCGTTGCCCCTCGCCCAGCCCGTCCTCGCCCGGCTCTTACCCGGCTTCGGGTACTGAGCGGGGTCTCGTCCGCCTCGGAACGGGGAGCTTGATCGCCCGCTCCGGGGCGGCTCCCCCGTTCCCGCCTTCCGACCCCCGTGAGCCGCCGCTCCCGGGAAGATTGGGAACTTCGCGCGTCTTCGCTCGTTACCTCGTGGCAAAGCGCACGTATACTGTGCGCGCCGCGTGTGCGTTGCGAGGCAGAGGTGCACGTCGAGGAGATCGGCTCGGAGACCGTCCACGTCCGCCTGCCCAACTGGGTGGGCGACGTCGTCATGGCCACTCCGGCGCTCCGTGCGCTCCGACGCGCGGCTCCGCGCGCCCGCATCGTCCTGGTCGGCACCGCTGCGAGCCGCCGCCTCCTCGCCGGCCTCGACTCGTTCGACGCATTCTTCGAGTTGGATCGCAAGGGTCACCACGCCGGGCTCGGCGGCTTCCTGCGCGCCGGGCGGGAGCTCGCGCGCGACCGCGACCGCCTCTTCGTCCTCTTCCCGAACTCGATCTCCTCCGCGCTCCTCGCCCGCGCGGCGAGCTCGCGTTGCGTGCTTGGATTCTGGTCGGGACAGCGCTTCCTGCTGCTCGACGTCCGGCCTCGCCTCGCGATGGAGGGGCGCCGCCGCCGGCCGATCCCGATGACGCGCCTCTACCTCGACCTCCTGCGCGCGGTCGGCGTCGAGGCGGGCGACGAGAAGCTCTCGCTCGCGATCTCCGCGGACGAGGAGGAGCGCGCCGCCGCTGCGCTGCGCGAGCTGGGGATCGGCGCGGACGAGCCCTTCCTCGCCGCCAACCCGGGCGCCTCGTTCGGGAGCTCGAAGTTCTGGACGCTCGACGGGTTCGCGGGAACGATCCGCGGCCTGCACGAGCGGCGCGGCCTGCGGACGCTCGTGCTGTGCGGGCCGGGCGAGGAGGAACTCGCGCGCTCGATCGCCGCCGCCGCCGGACCGTGCGCCGTCGACTCGTCGCGCGCGCCGATCGCGCTCGAGCTCCTGAAGCCGGTGCTGCGCCGCGCGCGCCTGCTCGTCACGACCGACACCGGTCCGCGCCACATCGCGACGGCGTTCGGCACGCCGTGCGTCGTCGTGATGGGGCCGACCGACCCGCGCCACACCAACAGCAATCTCGAAGCGACCCGCGTGCTCCGCGTCGACGTCGACTGCGGGCCGTGCCACCTCAAGGTCTGTCCCCTCGACCACCGCTGCATGACGCGCATCGGCGCGCCGGACGCGCTCGCCGCGGCCGACGCCCTCATGCCGGCGGTGTGAAGCGCCGCGCCCGCCAGGAGCCCCCCATGCCCCGATTCATCGTCCACGCCGACGGCGACCGCAAGGAGATCGTGCTCGACAAGAGCTCGGTCATGATCGGCCGCGGGACCGGCTCCGACCTGCGCATCGGCGACCGCCTGGCGTCCCGCGCGCACTGCCGGATCGACTGGGACGGCGCGCACGCGACGATCGTCGACGTCGGCAGCCAGAACGGCACCTTCGTGAACGGCCAGCAGGTGCTCACCAGCGACCTGCGCTCGGGCGACGCGGTGGCGATCGGCTCGACGCGCATCTTCTTCGAGCGCGAGCCCGACCCCAACGAGACCTCGCAGATCGCGCGGCCGAGCCTGCCGAGCGACGACCTCGTGCGGCGCCTCACGCGCGAGCGCAGCAACCACCTCCGCCTGCAGCGCATCTCCGGCGCGCTCTCGACCGAGACCGAGGTCGAGAAGCTCCTGACGCTCGTGGTCGACTCGCTGATCGAGCTCGCGGGCGCGGAGCGCGGCTTCCTCATCCTGCGCGAGGCCGACGGCTCCTTCGTCTTCCTGGCGGCGCGCAACTTCGACGGCGACCAGGTGCCCGATCCGGAGCTCGCCATCTCGCGCTCGATCGCGACGCGCGTGCTGGAGACGGGCAAGTCGGTGCTCTCGGTCAACGCGGGCGACGACGCGCGCTTCGAGGGGGTGCAGTCGATCAGCAACCTCGGCCTGCGCTCGGTGCTCGCCGTGCCGCTGGTCGCGCAGGGCGAGACGATCGGCGCGGTCTACGTCGACCACCGCATGACCAAGGGCGCCTTCGACGAGGAGGACCTGCGCCTCGCCGAGGCGTTCGCGGGCCAGGCCGCCGTCGCCGTCCACCGGGCGCGGCTCGTCGACCACCTCGTCGACGCGAACAAGCAGCTCGAGGAGAGCCAGGAGCGCGTCCGCATCCTGAACGACGAGCTCAAGCGCCGCGTCGCGATCCAGGAGGTCGAGCTGGTCGAGGTGCGCGCCCGCCTGCGCGAGCGCGCGGCGGCCGGCGGCAACGACTACTCGCGCATCATCGGCCGCAGCAAGCCGATGATGGACATCTTCCGCCTGCTCGACCGCGTCGTGACCTCCGACTTTCCGGTCTACGTCAGCGGCGAGAGCGGCACCGGCAAGGAGCTGATCGCGCGGGCGATCCACGAGAACGGCCCGCGCGCGGAGCAGCACTTCGTCTCGGAGAACTGCGCCGCGCTGCCCGACGCGCTGCTGGAGAGCGAGCTGTTCGGCTACGAGCGCGGCGCCTTCACCGGCGCGCGCACCAGCAAGAAGGGGCTGCTGCAGGTCGCGCACAAGGGGACGCTCTTCCTCGACGAGGTCGGCGACATGAGCCCCGAGGTGCAGAAGAAGATGCTGCGCTTCCTGCAGGAGGGCGAGTTCCGGCCGGTCGGCGGCCGCGAGCCCGTGCGCGTCGACGTGCGCATCATCTCGGCGTCGAACAAGGACCTGAACGACCTGGTCTCGAAGGGGCTCTTCCGCGAGGACCTGATGTACCGGCTGAACGTGCTGCCGATGCGGCTGCCGACGCTGCGCGACCGCAAGGACGACATCCCGCTGCTGGTCGACCACTTCATGAAGCGCTTCGGCCGCGAGTCGAGCCGCACCAGCCTGAAGCTGCGCCCCGAGGTGATGGACGCGCTGGTCAACTACCACTGGCCCGGCAACGTGCGCGAGCTCGAGAACGAGATCCGCATGCTGATCACCTTCGCCGACGACCCCATCACGCTCGACCGCGTCTCCGAGCGCATCCGCCGCTCGATGGCGATGCCGTCGGAGGAGGTCGCGCGCGAAGGGCTGACCGGCCGGGTCGAGGCGCTCGAGCGCGGCGAGATCCGTCGAGCGCTCTCCGAGGCGGCCGGCAACAAGAGCCGCGCGGCCGAGAGCCTCGGCATCAGCCGCTTCGCGCTGCAGCGCAAGATGGAGAAGTACCGCATCGGCGCCGACGGAGCGCCGCTCGCGCCGGGCGAAGCGGTGCCGGCGGCGGGCGCCGAAGACGGCGCGGGCGACGGCGACGGGGCGCACTCGAACGGCCAGCACGAAGCCGACGCCGACGAGGAACGCGCAGGATGACGAGTGCGCCCCGACGGAGGCTGCGCCTTCGCGCCGCCCTCGCGCTCGCCGCCGCGGTCGCGGCGGGCGGGCCGCTCGTCGCGCGCGCGCGCGCCGACGTCGTCCATCTGAAAGAGGGCGGGACGCTCGAGGGGAAGGTCGTCGCCGAGGACGACACGACGCTGACGCTCGACACGCGCTTCGGCCGCCAGACGATCGCGAAGTCGCGGATCGAGCGGGTCGAGAAGAAGGCGACCGCCGAGGAGGAGCTCGCCGCGCGCGAGGCGAAGCTCGCGCCCGGAACGCCCGACGAGTGGTTCGCGCTGGCGGAGTTCGCCGGCAAGAAGGGGCTGAAGAAGGACCGGGACCGCCTCCTCGACAAGGTCCTGGCGCTCGACCCCGAGCACGCCGGCGCCAACGTGGCGCGCGGCCGCGTGAAGCACGACGGCAAGTGGATGACGCCCGCCGAGCGCGACGCCAAGGTCCGGCAGGCCGACGACGACGCGATGCGCGCGAAGGGGCTCGTGCCGTACGACGGGCGCTGGGTCACGCCGGACGAGCAGCAGCACCTCGAGCGCGGCGACGTCCTCTACCAGGGCAAGTGGATGCGGCCCGACGCCGCGAAGTCGGCGCAGGGGCTGGTCAAGCTCGGCGAGGAGTGGATCCCGGGCGCCGAGGCGGTGGCGCGCTCGCGCGTGAAGGAGTTCGGCGAGGCGAACCGTCTCGAGCTCGCCGTCGACTCGGGCGACCACGTGGTCGCGGCGACCGCCTTCGGCCCCGCCGAGGCGAAGGAGCTGCGCGAGGCGGGTGAGCGCGCATACGCCTTCGCCGCCGAGACCCTCGGCGAGGGGGCCGACGTGCGCTGGCTCGGCGGGCAGAAGGTGCTCGCGCTGGTCGTGAACACGCGCGACGACTTCGACCACTTCGCCCACTTCTTCGCGTCGCACGAGCCGAAGGTGAGCGCGCGCTGGGCCGACGGCGTGGCGCGCGCCGACGGCTTCTACTGGTTCGACCCGACCGGCACGAGCGCGACGTACCGCGGTCCGCGCAGCAGCGACGAGACCGCCTCGAAGACGATCCACAACCTCGGCCACGTGCTGCTCAACCGCCACGACTACAACTGGAAGTTCCTCCCGACCTGGCTCGACGAGGGCTACGCGGCGCTCACCGAGTACGTCGTGCTCGGCCGCAACGGCACCAACTGCGTCTCGACCGAGCAGTACGGCAGCGTGCGCAAGGGCGACCTGCTGCAGCACGACTGGTTCGACGAGGCGGTGAAGATGATCGTGGCCGGCAAGGACCCGCCGCTGAACCAGATCCTGAAGCGCGACCTCGCCACGATCACGCGCGACGAGGTGAAGAAGTCGATGGTGGTCGTGAAGTGGCTGCGCGACGAGAAGCGGCCGGAGTTCCTGAAGCTCTTCGCGGCGCTGCGCAAGCAGTGGCCGAAGGGGCCGGCGTCGGGGGTCACGCAGGACGCGATCACGGCGCACGCCGCGGCGTTCGCGGCGTTCGGCATGCCGCCCGAGCAGGTCGACCTCGAGGTGCGCAAGGCCTGCTCGCAGCCGGGATTCGGCGGGAAAAAGAAGTAGTAGCGGGGAGGGCGCGATGCCCGGACGCGCCGGCGACTTCGGACAGCCGATCCCCGGATACGAGGTGCTCGAGCTCCTCGGCTCCGGCGGCATGAGCTCCGTCTACAAGGCGCGCCAGCGCGGGCTCGACCGCTACGTCGCCGTCAAGGTGATCCGGGTCGACCACCTCGATCCGCGCCTCGCGCTCGCGCGGCTCACCAAGGAGGCGCAGGTCCTGGCGCGCCTCGACCACCCCGGCATCGTCCGCTCGATCGACTTCGGCGAGACGGGCGAGCTGGTCTGGTTCGTAATGGAGCTGGTCGAGGGGCGCAGCTGCAAGGAGCTCCTGAACGAGCGCGGGAAGCTGCCGCTGCGCGAGGTGCTCGAGATCGGCGAGCGCGTCACGGCGGCGCTCGACCACGCCGCGCGCCACGGCGTCGTCCACCGCGACGTGAAGCCCGGCAACATCCTGCTCGCGCGCGACGGCGCGGTGAAGCTGACCGACTTCGGGCTGGCGCGCGCGACGTCGGACCGCTCGCTCACCAAGATCGGGATCACGGTCGGGACGCCGCAGTACATGTCGCCCGAGCAGGTGAAGAGCCCGCGCCGCGTCGACCTGCGCAGCGACTTCTACAGCCTCGGCGCGACGCTCTACCACCTCGCGACCGGGCGCCCGCCGTTCGGCGGCGAAACCGTGGGCGAGACGCTGCACGAGGTGCTCTACGGCCGGCCGATCCCGGTCGAGCAGGTCGACCCGACGCTGCCTCCTGCCTTCTCGCGGCTGCTCGCGCGGCTGCTCGCGCGCGACCCCAAGCGCCGCTACGCGAGCGGCGCCGAGCTGCTCGCCGACATGGCGCGCGTGCGCGCCAGCGTTGACGGCGGGGCCGCGGCGGGCGACGTCGGCCTCTCCTGGCAGGACGCCGGCGAGCCGCCGCCCTTCCGCTGGCTGCCGTGGACGCTGGTCGCCGCCGGCGTCGTCGTCGCGGTCGCGGCCGGCGCGTCGCTGCTGCACGGGGGTCGCGGCGAGAAGCCGAACAACGTCGCGGCGGCCGAGCTCCGCCTCCTCGACGAGTACCGCGCCGCGCTCGCGAACGACGCGCGCCCGGCGGTCGCGATCGCCGCCGACCTCGCGCGGCTCAAGGAGGAGGGCACCTTCACCGCGGAGAGCGCGTCGGCCCGCGTCGACCTCGCGGCCCAGGCGCTCGACCGCTTCTCCGGCGAGGTCGAGCGCGCCGCGCGCGAGGCGACGGCGGCGGCGCTCGCGGTGCTCGGACGCGGCGACTTCGCCGGCGCGCGGCGCGCCTTCGACGACGCCTTCACGGCGGCGCGCGACCGCCTCGTGCCGGCGACGTTGCGGGCTTCTCTTCCCCAGGCGCTGCGCGACTTCGACGAGGTGCTGCGTCGAGCGGCGGCGAACGGTCTCGCGCCGCTCGACCGCGCCGCCGAAGCGGTCGCTCGCAAGGTGCGCGGCGCGCTGCGCGAATCGCGCGACCGCACCAAGTCGCGCCTCGACGAAGCGCTCGAGAAGCTCGACTTCGCGGCCGCGCAGGAGGCGATCCGCGGCCACGCCGCCGCCGAGCGCGACGCGTGCGCCGCCGCCACGCGCGAGGCGCTCGCCGCGTGCGGCGTCGCCGTCGAGGCGGGCGCGACCGCGGACGCGCTCGTGCGCGGCTGGCCCGAGTCGGTCACCGCGGAGGTGCAGCGCGAGCCGGTCGAGAGCGACGTCGACCGCTGGGGCCTCGACCTCGCCAACGCGCTCGAGCACTGCCGCGTCGACACGCTCGCACGCATCGCGGCGGCGAGCAGCAACGACCTCGCCGATCTCGGCGACGCGGCGCGCGGCGCGGGC
>DASRRB010000002.1:0-10208 GCA_035695985.1 Planctomycetota bacterium
TTCGACCCGTCGAGACCGAGCTCTCCCATCTCTGCGAGCACCGTCGCGGCGTCGTCGGCGAGCCCCGAGTCGATCGCGATCGGCCCCTCGGACGTCTCGACGACGTAGGCCGCAGCGGGAGAGACGCCGCCGAGCAGGTGGATCCCCGGCGCGATCGTGAGCGCGGCAGGGCGCAGCGGCGGCGCTTCCTGCCGCGGCGCGGCGGCGCCCGCCGCCGACTCGGGGCGCCGGCCGCAGACGCCGAACAGGAGCAGGGCGCCGGCGAGCCCGGCGGGAAGGACGAGGCGGAGTCTCGGCCGCGGCCGCGGCGCGCGCGCGTCAGGTCTTGGCGAAGGCCGGCTCATGCACCGGCGACTCTACGCTCCCGAACAGGCGCGAGCGCACGAGGCCGAAGCGGTGGAGCCGGTAGCGCAGCGCGATCGAGAGGCAGCCGAGGCCGTAACCGACGCTGCGCGCGAAGTCGATCGAGGAGGCCGCCGGGAAATAGCTCGTGGGGCAGGAGATCTCGCCGACGCGGAAGCCCTTCATGGCGAGCTGCGCCAGCATCTCGTTGTCGAAGACGAAGCCGTCGGAGTTGGCGTGGAACGGGACCGCCTCGAGCACGCGCCGCGAGTAGGCGCGATACCCGGTGTGGTACTCGGAGACCTTCTGCCCCATCAGCAGGTTCTGGACGAAGGTCAGCAATCGGTTGGAGACGTACTTCCACGGCGGCATCCCGCCCTGGAGCGCGCGCCCGCCGAGGATGCGCGACGCGAGCGCGTAGTCGTAGGGGCCGTGCACGATCATCGCGCAGAGCGCGGTCACGAGGCGCGGGTCGTACTGGTAGTCGGGGTGGACCATCACGACGACGTCGGCGCCGCGCGCAAGTGCCTCGCGGTAGCAGGTCTTCTGGTTGGCGCCGTATCCGCGATTGCGGTCGTGCACGAGCGTCCGGATGCCGAGGCGTCGCGCCGTCTCGACCGTGCGGTCGCGACTGGCGTCGTCGACAAGGATGACATCGTCGACGATGCCGAATGGCAGGTCGCGATAGGTTGCTTCGAGCGTGGCCTCGGCGTTGTACGCCGGGAGCACGACGACGATCTTCTGGCCGTTCAACATCTCGATGGAATCTTGGGCGGGGAGACTTCGGGGGGAAGCCCGTTCCAGCTGCGCGGAGAATGTAGCGAGAAGATCGGCGAGAACCAACGAGCCTCACGCCCCGAGGCGTGACATTCCCCGCACCGATACACTCGCCGACCTTGTTCCGGCCAAATCCGGCCGGGCGCATCTCACTCGGGCCGCTTCGTCGCGAGGGATCGCCGTGGACCCAGGGCGGGAGGTCGCGTCGCGCAGGCTCGCGCAGGCGTACCGGGCGGTCCTCGTGCTCGCCGTGACGACGGCCGGGGCGGCCGCGCTCGCCGGCTGGAGCCTCCTGCGGGGACGCGGCGGCGCCGACGGTGCGCTCTTCGACGAGTCGGTGCGGCGCGCGGCGATCGACGAACTGGTGACGCGCGGCAGCGGTGTCTGGGACACCTTCCCCGACGCGACCGTCGCACGCGTCCTGCAGCCCAACCTGAAGGGTCGTGCATTCGACACCTTCACCGTCGACAGCAACGAGCTCGGCCTGCGCGAGCGCCCCTTCGAGCTGCGCAAGCCCGACGGAACGACGCGCGTCGTGATCCTCGGTGACTCCTACGTGATGGGGTACGGCGTCGCGGCCGACGAGCGCGTCGGCACCCACCTCCAGCGGTTGCTGCAAGCTCACGCGCACGGTGCGAAGGGGCCGATCGAGTGCCTCCACTTCGGCGTGATGACCTGGAACGTCGTCGCCGAGTGCGCCTTTCTCCGCCGCCAGCTCTCGCTGGTCCGGCCCGACCTCGTGGTGCAGGTCGCCGTGCGCAACGACCTCGAGGACAACCCGGGGGCGCGCGGCATGGGGTCGCTCTCGACCTTCTGGCCGCGCTTCCCCGAGCGCGGCGACGGGCTCCTATTCGTCGAGGCGCCGCGCATCGCCTTCGGCACGCGCGAGAACAGCTGGCTCCACTTTGCGCTGGATGGCGAGGGGAGAGCGCGCATGGAAGAGGGAGGCCGCGCGATCGCGGAGCTGGCGCGCAAGGTCGAGGGGGCCGGCGGGAAGTACCTCCTGTTCGACCACTGCTGCGGGATGCTCGCCGAGTCGCAGCGCGTCTACGCGGCGGGCCTGCGCGCCGAGCAGTCGCTGCCCTTCCCGACGTCGATCTCGCGCGACGACCGCTACCGCAACTCCGAGCGCGACGTCCACTGGAACCGAACCGGCCACGAGCTCGCGGCCCTCTACATTTATGAGGCGGTGCGCACGCGCGGCCTCCTCCCGGGGCTCACGCTCGACGAGGTCCCGGAGGCGAAGGCGGCCGCCGCGCGCCTCCTCCCCGAGGCCCAGGAGGAGATCGACCGGCCGCCCTCCCTGAAGAAGCTGCTCGAGCGGCGCCGGATCGAACCGGAGCTGCGCTTCGACCGCATCGACGACGACGCGGCGGCGCAGGTGACGGGCGGCGTGGTGCGCGGCGGCTTCGTCTCGCCCTACGCGTCGCTGCTGCTGCGCTGCGAGGGGCGGCGCCGCCTGTGGATCGCCGGCCACGGCCTCGGCCGCGCCGAGATCGACGGCGTCCATGTCACGGTCAGCGTCGACGAGGCGGCCGTCGGGACGCTCACCCTCGCCGCGGACGGTCGCTTCGAGACCCCGTTCGACCTCCCCGACGCGATCGCGAGGCGGCCCTTCGTCGCCGTCCGCCTCCAGGCGGACGACTTCTGCTACGCGCCGCCCGACCTGCGGCACGACATCGTCTTCGCGCTCGAGAGGGTCGCGCTCGTCGCGCGGTGATTCGCGGCAGTCGGAACCGTGTCGAGCCGCGGGCGCACGCTGCGCGCGCGAATGGTTTTCCGCCCCCGAGAAGCGGCGGAGAAGTCGGCGCCGTCGCGGTGCGAAGAGGGGGGGAGAGACCGCACGAGGAAATTGATGGACGCAGCCACCTTCGCGATCTGCCATTGCGACGGCCCCGCCGTCGAGCATCCGACCCTTTGCGTGCGCTGCGGCTTCACCCGCTTCCCGCCGCAGGAGGGTCCCGCGGAGGAGGTCGCGGCGGCGCCAGCCGCTGCCGCCGCTCCCGCGCCAGCGAGCGAACCGGAGCAGCCGATCGGCTGGGCCTTCGCGAAGCAGGTCGAAGAGGCGGAGCTGGCCGCCAAGGAGGCGACCGCGCCGGTCGCATCCGTCGCATCCGCCGCACCGGCCCCGCGCGTCGAGCCGATCGCAACCCTCGCACAGGCCGCGGCGGTCGCTCCAGTCGCGCCGGCGGCGCGGGCCGCTCCCGTCGCTCCCGCGAGGCGGCCCGCTCCCGTCGCTCCCGCGAAACGGGCGGTGCGCACCGCGCCGGCCGCACCGGGCGCGCCGCAAGAGCCGGTCGCGGCGCCGGTCGCTCCCGCGGCGCCGGCCGACGCGACGCGCACGCGCGTCGTCGGCCACTCCGTCGGACGGCGCTCGCTCTGGCAGAGCCTCCACCTGAGCGGCCGCGACGGCGCCCACTGCGCCTTCGCGCTCGGCGCCTACGTCCTTCTCGCGATGGTGTTCCTGGCCATCGGGTACCGGCCGATGGGGCCGAAGGCGTGGGCGATCTCGACCTTCGTCGTGCTCCAGGGCCTCGCGGCGCTGCTGGTCGGCGCCGCCCACTACGTGAATCGACGCGGCCTGGTCGCCGAGACGGAGCGCGCGCTGCTCTGGATCGCGGCGCCGCTGTTCCCCTGCGTCGCCTTCAACGCCAGCGTCGTCACGATGCACTCGACCGTCGGCGGCGTCGTCGCGACGCTGTTCGTCGTGGCGGGCGCGTTCGTGCTCCACCGCAGGCTCGCGCTCGAGCTCGGCCCCGGGCCGGGGCGGGCGCTGCTCGTCGCGGCGACCGGGCTCCTCGCGACGACGGGGCTCGCGCCGCTGCTCGGCGCCTTCCCGCCGCTGGTCGCGTGCGCGGTCGCGGTCCTGCTCTGGACCGGCCGCGTCTTCGTGACGAAGCGCGCCGACGGGACGGCCGGCGAGGAGGGCGCGCCGTCGCGCAACGGCATGGTCCTCGAGATCTCGGCGCTGCTCCTGCTCGCGGCGTTCACGGCGACCCTCAGCCTCACGCGCGGCGCGCGTCACCACGGCACGGCGGCGCTCTCCGTCTGGGGCATGTTCCTCACCTCGCTGGTGCTGGTCTGCAAGGGCTGGTGCGCGAGCGAGGAGGCGGTGCTGCCCGACCGCGTGCGGCGCTACCTCGACCTCTCGGTCGACCTCGGGCTGTTCGCCGGCTTCGCGTTCACCTTCGGCGATCCGGTCGGGATGCTCGTGACGGGCGCGCTGTTCGGCGGGACGCTGCTGCGCGGCTCGCTGCGGCGGCAGCAGCCGCTGCTCGTCCTGCCCGCGCTCGCGGTCTTCGTCGCGATCTACTCGTGGCTGCCCGACCCGCTCACGATCGGCGCGCAGACGCTGCGAGACGTCGTCCCGACGCGCATCGCGGCGACGACCGGCGTGTCGTCGTGGTCCGCCTACGCGCTCTACTTCGCGCCGTGGGCGATCGCGATGGTCGGCGCCTACACGTGGCTCGCGCGGCGCGGCCTCGCGGCGCACGCGCTCTTCACGGGGATCTGGGCGGCGCTCGCGAGCGGCGCGACCTGCGCCGGGCTGATCCTCGGCGCGAACCGCCACCCGGCGATGGGGGCGGCGCTCGCCGTCGTCGGCGCCGCGATCGGAGCGAGCGGCCTGCTCACGGGCCGCCTGCTCGTCGTCGCGGCCGGCTCGGCGGGCCTCCTCTACGGCGTCGGCGCCGCGGTGCTCGCGGCCGGGCAGCCCTACGTCGCGGCCCAGGCCGCGCTCGCGCTCACCGTCGTCGCCGCGCTCGTCGCGCTCGGCGTCGTCGCGCGCAGCGCGTCGGCGTCGGTCGCGACCGCCGTGCGCCGCTGGGTCGACGCCGCCACGCTCTTCGCGCTCACCGCGATCCCGGTCGGGCTCGTGCCCTACCGCTTCCGGCTGCCGACGGAGCCGCTCGCGATCGCGAACGAGTGCGTGCTCGGCGTGCTGGTCTTCGTGCTCGCCGCCGCGTGGCGCCGGCGCGAGCTGACGCTCGGCGCTGCGGCGCTCTTCGGGCGCGCCTGCCTCGCCCTGCTCGCGCTGCGCGCGCCCGGGATCTCGGCCGCGCAGGCGCTCCAGTCGTTCGCCGCGGCCTCGGCGCTGCCGATCGTGCTCTGGATGGCGCTCGCCTCGCTGCGCCTCGAGCGGCGCGTCGACCCGACCTTCCGTCCCGGCGTGCTCGGGACGCTGCTGCCGGTGCTGGCGATCCAGGGGTTCGGCGCGGCGGAGTTCGGCCGCGGCCTGATCGGCCTCGAGCACGACATCCCGGCGCTGGTGATCACCGGCGTCGCCATCCTCGCCCCGATCGCCGCGGCGATCGTCGCGGGAATCAAGCTCGGCGTGGTCCGCCGCTCCGGATTCGTCCCGGGCTAGTCCGCCCCGCGACCGCGCCCCCGTTCCTGGCCGCGCGCCGCGCGGTCGTGCGCTGCTCCGCCCTTTCAGATCCGATGGAGACCGTCGCGCGACCGCCGCCGGTTTGCGGATGGACGTCGCGCGCTGCCCGCGAAGACAGACGGGAGGAGCGTTCGTTCGCGCGAGAAGAGCCGGCCGCCGAGTCGAGGGACGGGACCGTGCATTCGGCGGCCGACCCCGGATCTGCTGCGAGTCGGATCCGTCCCCGCCGAATGCCGAGCGAGCCCCCCCGTACATCTCTGGTCAGGGAGAGCGTGTCCCGTACATCGGGCCTTCTTCTCCTCCGCCCCTCGACCCGCCCTCGCCCGTCGCGCGTTCGACCCGCGACTAGCGCCCGCGCCGGCCGAGCTTCGCCTGCAGGTCGTCGATGCGGCGCTGCACGCCGACGAGGGAGGTGAGCGTCCACGGGTGGCGCGCTGCGACGTCACGGAATTCGCGGACCGCCTGGTCGTACAGGTGGAGCTCGATCAGTTCTTCGTGCGCGACCGCGCTCGAGGTCTCGGCCAGGTCGGCCTGCGCCACGAATTCTCGCACCAGGAGCGCGGCGAGCGCGGTCGCGACCAGCGTCCCGATCGCGAAGCGGCGCACGCGGCGCGCGCGCGCGCGGCGGCGCTGGTAGATCTGCTGGTCGATCATCTCGAGCGCGCGGCGCGCGTCCTTCTGCGTCGGCCGGATCGCGAGGATCTCCTCGAACACCTGGCGCGCCTCGACGTAGCGCTCGTGCGAGACGAGCTTGCGGCCGTGGCGGGTGAGCCCCTCGATCGCCTCGTCGGGGTCGCCGCTGTCGACCTCCGAGCGCGCCCATTCGAGCCGCAGCGGGAGCGACTGCGGCTCCGCCTCGACGAGCCGCTCGAGGACCTCGCGCGCCTTGGAGTGGAGGCCGGGCTTGCGGTAGAGCGCGACGAGCTGCATGCCGACCTCGACCGCCTCGTGGAAGCGCCCCTCCTCGAGATCGAGCTCGAGGATGCGCTCTCCGGTCGCGGCGTCGGACGGATCGTGGGTGCGCGCCTGCACCAGCGCCCGGCGCGCCCGCTCGGTGTCGCCCGACTCCGAGAAGACGTGGGCCATCAGCTTGAAGGTCGCGGCCGCCCCCTTGGGGTCGCCGCCGCGCTTGGCGAGGCGCGCCCCGAGCGCGAGCAGTCCGAGGTGGTGGGGCTCCGCCTCGAGCCCGCGTTCGACCAGTGGGCGCGCGCGCTGCGGCGACGATTTTTCGAGGGTTGTGGCAAGGGCGAAGAGGTCCTCGGCCGAGGCGATGCGCACGAGACGGTCGCGCACGAAGCGCAGCAGGCAGTCGTAGGCGGCGAGGCGGTCGCGCGCGCAGTCCTGCGTCGCCTCCTTCACCGTGCGCGTGCCGTCGAGCGACGCGAAGAGGCGCGCGGCGAGCTCGGGATCCTCGAAGTCGGCGGGCAGCGCGACGTTCTCGCGCGCGATGTAGGTCGCGGAGTCGGACGGGATCGACTTGCGGACGCGCGCCCAGTGGTCGCTGCGGCGGGCCGCCTCGAGCAGCGTCGCGCCGACCGGGATCGAGAGCGCGAGCGCGCGCTCGTCGGGGTCGAAGGCGGGCGCCGCGTCGGGGCGCTCCTCGGCCTCCTCCTCGAGCACGTCGGCCGCGTCGGCCGGGCGCGCGTCGCCGCCGTCCTCGCGCAGTTCGAAGGAGCTCGCGCCGTTCGCGATCAGGTCGCTCAGGTCCTCGACGAGCGACTGCTGTCCCGCCTCGCGCAGCTGCTCGGCGGTGAGGGCGCCGCTCTCGACGAGGAACGCGCCCACGGCGCGGCGCGAGCGGCCGCGCCGGCGGCGGGCGTTCTCGACCTGGCGCGCGGAGACGAGCTTCCACGCCACGAGGCGATCGACGAGGCGCGGCCGCCCGCCGAACGCGAGCGCCGCGAAGGCGCCGGAGCGGATGCGCAGGCGCGCCGGCCCCGTCTCGGTCACGAGGTCGAGCGTGCAGCTCTTCTGGTGCGCCTCGAAGGTCTGCAGCAGGTCGGAGAGGTCGAGGCTCTTGGTGTCGCCGGTGACTGGCATGGGGTTCCGTGGGGCACGGGAGGGGGCGACGCCGTCCCGCCGTTTAGACGGCGCCACTCGTTTGTCGGCCAGCCGCCGCCGCTTCGTGAGGTGATTCCCCGCTTCGCCGGGGTGGTCGAACCTATGGACGGACGAGGAGGGGCGCACTACGCTCGCCCGGTCGGGAATTGGGAGAGCCGTGCGTTCGATCGGCGGGCCGTCCTCCACTTCGGGGCGCGCGCTACTGAATGACGGGCACCCGGGAACTGCGAAGTCCACGGAGAGGAAGTCCATGCAGCACCATTCAAAGTCGGGCCGCGTCGTTCGCATTGCATCGGTCCTGACCGCGGGTGCCGTCTTCGGCGCCGCAGCGTCGGGACAGACCGCGCTCCTCCATCTGAAGGGGACCTCGGCGGGCGAGATGTACGGCGCGATCGCCGAGGAGGTTTCGGCCGGCTTCGTCTTCGCCCCCAACTACGAGCTCGTGGTCGGCGTGCCGGAGGACGACACCAACGGCGTCGACGCAGGACGCGTCGACGTGCGCAGCGCGACGAACGGGACGCTGCTCTACTCGCTCTACGGCGCGAACGCCGGCGACCGCTTCGGCGCGCGCGTCACGCAGGCCGACCTGAACGGCGACGGCCGCATCGACTACCTGCTGGTGGGCGCCGATCAGCGCGGCACGGGCAGCCCCGGCTACCTCGCGCTCTTCGATCCGCTGACCGGCTTCCAGCTCGCGACGGTGCCGGGCACCGTCCCCGGCTCGGAGTTCGGCGCGAGCATGGCCGTGGTGCGCGACCTCGACGGCGACGCGGTCAACGACTACGTGGTCGGCGCTCCCAACGAGGACGTCGGCCTGCTGGTCGGCGCCGGCGTCGTCCACGTCATCTCCGGAGTGAACAACCTCGAGATCGCGACGCTCGACGGCGTCTCCGCGGGCGGCCACTTCGGCTGGAACGTGCTCACGCTCGGCGACGTCGACGGCGACTCGATCCCCGACTTCGCGGTCGCGGCTCCCTCGGAGGGGGGGATGGGCACGCTCACCGCCTACAGCGAGACGAGCCCGCCGGTCCAGTTGTGGCAGGCGGTCGGCGTCAACGCGCTCGAGGACTTCGGCGAGGCGGTCCAGGTCGTGAGCGACTTCGACGGCGACTCGATCGCCGACCTGCTGGTGGGGGCGCCGGCGCTCCTCAATCCGGCGCTGCCCGGCCGTGTGGCGCTGATCTCGGGCGCGACCGGCGGCCAGATCACGGACGTTTCCGGCCCCGCGCCCGCGGACCGCTTCGGCGTCGCGATCCAGATCGGCGACGCGAACGGCGACGGCGTGGCCGACGCCTACGTCGGCGCGCCGGGCGTGAACGGTCCCGGCACCGATCGCGGCGCGATGGTCGTCGAGACGCTCGCCGCGCCCGGCGTGTTCTCCTTCCTGGGCGTGATCGTCGGCGACGTCGACGGCGACTCGTTCGGCAGCACGCTCGCGTTGCTGCCGATCAGCCCGCGGCCGATCCTCGGCGACTACGTCGCGGTCGGCGTCCCCGGCCACGACGAGCCAGGCCTCCCCGACTGCGGGCTGACGATCGTCTACGCGACGACCAGCAGCCCCGCGTCGGTGCAGGGCTACGGAACGGGCTGGCCGGGCACGAACGGGATCCCCAACCTCGCCTCGAACGCGATCCCGGCGTTCGAGACGACGATCAACCTGACGATCGACAACTCGGCGGGCGCGCCGACCGTCGCGCTCCTGCTCGCGGGCTTCGCGCAGGCGTCGATCCCGACGCGGGCGCAAGGGACGATCCTCGTCTCGCCGCCGTGGGTCCTGATCGCGCTCGCGCTGCCGGTCGGACAGTTGCTGATGCCCTCGATCGTGCCGACCGACGTGCGCTACTGCGGACTGAAGGTCGACCTGCAGGTGCTCGAGCAAGACTTCGGCGCGTCGCGCAACATCTCGTTCACTCCGGCGCTCGAGCTCACGCTGGGCGGCTGACGCAGCGCGGCCGCGCCGACAGCGCGCGCGGCCGGCTTGCAGGAATCGCCACGTCGAGCGCGCGCGGAGCGGCGCATCGCGCCCCGGGGCTTTGGACCCGTCCGATTGCCGTTCGGGGCCGCGCCGCTACCCTTTCGAGCCGCGAAGGATCGGTCGCCCGCGACGGGCGATCGGGCTGGACGGCCGCCGAATCCGTCCGGGAATCGGGACGCTCGGGGAGCGCGACTCCCGCGTGATGGCGGAGCGTCGCTCCTCGTCCGACACGGTTCACTTCGAGGAGCCCCACCGATGCCAGCGCATTGCATCCCGACCGCATCCACATCGGATGCGCATTCCCGGAGGCACGGAAGGCTCCTCGCTCTGCTCGCGCTCGGAGGTCTCGCCGGTTGCGGCGGCGGGGGCGGCTCGTCGAGCGGCGCGTACGACTCGCACGGCAAGCTCCTCTCGATCGAGTTCCCCGATCCCTCCGACGTGAATCCGGAGCCGACCGACACGCCGCCCGGCGCGGCGCCGCTGCTCCAGCAGATCGTCTTCACGTTCGACCACCGGCCCGACCCGAACTTCGTCGGCAGCAGCACGCTGCAGATCCGCGACGAGAGCGGCTTCCCGGTGCCGGGCACCTTCGCCGTCGACGGCGACGTGGTGACCTTCACGCCGCAGCTGCCGACGCGGCCGATCACGATCGCGCCGAACGGGACG
>DASRRB010000003.1:0-11996 GCA_035695985.1 Planctomycetota bacterium
GCCGCCGGGGCGCCCCGGGAGGAAGGGACGTCGAACTATTTGGCTGCACCTGACTGCATGGCTCATAACATGCTGTTAAACAACAACTTACGAAACTGTGTTGAGACGATGTCAATCGTTGAAGCCACAATTCCATGCACATCAGTGCAGACGGACTGTTCCGATCCGATTCCGCATCAAGTGATGCAAGTCATTATTCCACAACACTCTACGATGCGTTCCCCCCCTAGATCCACTTCTGGCACCCCGATCGCTCTATGGCGGGCGGACAAGTGGTTCTCGGATCGAGGGATCGCGCAGCCTGGCTGACGTGAACCCTCGAACAGGACGGGGAAGAAGAGCAGGCATAGAGACGATCGTGCGGGGTTCAGCAATCCCTGGCTGAGCTGAACTTCGCGGAAAGTTGGGGGCGGCTTCCGGGGGGAGGCCGCCCACTTTCTTTTCCCCGCGCTTTTCTTTGGTCGCGCCCCTCGCTTCCAGGGACCGCCGTGCTGGCGGGAGCGCATGGGAATCGAACCCACCTGGGACCTTTGCAGGGCCCCACGACGGATTTGAAGTCCGCGCGGCACACCAGCACCGATCCGCTCCCGTTGTGGCGCGGCATTGTAGGCGGCCGCGGTTAGAACCGCACACGGCTTCGCCCCCGACGATGAGTCCATCGACCCCCGACCGCGTGATCTACCTCGACAACGCGGCGACGACCCGGCCCCATCCGAGCGTCGTCGCGGCCATGACCGCGGCGCTCGATTCGGCCTGGGCGAACCCCTCCTCGCGCCATTCGCCGGGGCTCGCCGCCCGCCGCATCGTCGAAGACGCCCGCGCCGTGCTCTCCCGCTACTGCGGGATCGAACCCGACGGCGTCGTCTTCACGTCGGGCGGGACCGAGGCGAACCAGCTCGCGGCGCTCGGCCTGCCGCTCCGCTCGCGGGCGACGCGCATCGTCACGACGAACGCCGAGCACCCGTCGCTCGCCCGCCCGCTGCGCGCGCGGGCCGGCGCCGAGGTCGTCGAGGTGGCGCTCGCGAACGGCGGCGTCGTCGACCTCGACCGCCTCGCCGAGGCGCTCGACGAGCGGGTCGGACTGGTCGCCGTCTTCGACGGCCACAACGAGATCGGGTCGCGCAACCCCTTCGACGCGATCGTGCCGCTCGTGCGCAGCAAGGCGCCGCGCGCGCTGATCCACGTCGACTCGGTGCAGGCGTTCGGCAAGCCGCGCCCGCCGCCGTTCGCGGCCGGCATCGACAGCGCGTCGGTCTCGGCGCACAAGGTCCACGGACCCAAGGGCGTCGGCGCGCTGCTGCTGCGCACGCGCACGGCACTCGCCCCGCAGCTGCTCGGCGGCGGCCAGGAGCACGACCGGCGCAGCGGCACGGAGAACGTCCCCGGCATCGCCGGCCTCGGCCAGGCGGTCGCGCTGCTCGCCGCCGCGACCGCCACCGACCATGCGGCGCTGCGCGCGCGGCGCGACCGGCTGCTCGCGCGGCTGCGCGAGGCGATCCCGGAGATCCGGCCGCTCTGCGACGGGCCGGCCGCCCTGCCCCACATCCTCGCGCTCGTGATCCCGGGCGTCCTCGCCGAACCGCTGCTCCACCACCTCGAAGGCGACGGCATCTGCGCGTCGGCGGGCGCCGCCTGTCACGCCGGCACGAAGGAGATCTCGCCCGCGCTGCGCGCCGCCGGGCTCGGCGACGACGAGGTGCGCTCCGTCGTCCGCCTCAGCCTCTCCCGCGACACGACCGACGCCGAGATCGACGTCGTCGCGGAGCGCCTGCCCGCGCACGCCCGCAAGCTGCGCGCGCTCGGGGCGGTCCGGTGAGCGCGCGCTCCGCCTGGCTGGTCCGCTACGGAGAGATCGGACTCAAGGGAGGCAACCGGCACGAGTTCGAGGGGCGCCTCGTCCGCAACCTCCGCTCGGCGCTGACGCCCTTCCCCGGCTGCGCGACGCAGCTGCTGCACGGCCGACTCCTGATCACCCCGCCCGAGGGCGGCGCGCCGGACGATTCGCGGGCCATCGAGGAGGCGATGCGGCGCGTCTGCGGCGTGACCTCGCTCTCGCCCGCGGTGCGCGTCGCCGCCGACCTCGAGGCGATCGGCGCGGCTGCGATCGACGCGGCGACCGCCGCGCTCGCGCGCCGTCCGGCCGCCGCGCCGCCGACCTTCCGCATCGAGTCGCGCCGCGCCGACAAGGGCTTCCCGCTGAATTCGATGGAGGTCGACCGCCGCGTCGGCGCCGCCGTACTCGCGCGCCACCCGCAGCTGCGCGTGCGCCTCGACGATCCCGAGCTCGTGATCGGCGTCGAGCTGCGCCCCGAGGGCGCCTTCGTCTTCCACGCGCGGATCGCCGGCCCGGGCGGCCTGCCGGTCGGCAGCCTCGGCCGCGCGCTCGCGCTCCTCTCCGGCGGGATCGACAGCCCGGTCGCGGCCTACCTCGCGATGAAGCGCGGCCTCCTGGTCCAGGGCCTCTTCTTCCACGCCTCCGAGTTCACCGGCTTCGGCGCGATCGAGAAGGTGAAGCGCCTCGCGCGCGAGCTGTCGCGCTTCGAGCCGCGCTTCGCGCTGCACCTCGTCCCGTTCGCGCCGGTCCAGGTCGCGATCAAGGAGGCGACCGAGCCTTCCTACCGCACGATCCTCTACCGGCGGATGATGCACCGCATCGCCGTCGTGCTCGCGCGCCGCGAGCACCTCGCCGCGCTCGTCTCGGGCGACAACCTCGGCCAGGTCGCCTCGCAGACGCTCGAGAACCTCGAGCTCACCGCGGCGGCGAGCGAACTGCCGCTGCTGCGGCCGCTCCTCACCTACGACAAGGAGGAGACCATCGCGCTCGCGAAGCGGATCGGGACCTACGAGCTCTCGATCGTCGACGAGCCCGACTGCTGCACGCTCTTCCAGCCGCCGCGCCCGCGCATCCGCGGCGACGCGGCGCACGTCGCGGCGAACGAGGCGCGCCTCGCCATCGCGCCGCTGGTCGACGCCGCGGTCGCGGGCGTCGAGACGTGGCTCTTTCATCAGGGCGGCGAGGGCGTTCGCCCCGCCAGGCCGGGCGGCGAGGGGGTGCGCCCCGACGAGCGCGCGGCGAGCGGCGGCGCCTGAGCCGGGGCCCGCGCGCCGCCCGGCGCGCCGCTCACGACTTGGAGGAGTCGCCCTCTTTCGGCTCGGGCACGAACTCGGCGACGTCCTTCATGAGGATCAGGAAGCGCTGCATCATCAGCACCGCCTTGCGGTCGTCATCGACGTACTTCTCCCAGCCCTCGTCGTCGGGCTTGGGCTGGAACGAGCCCGACGCCGGGTTCTGCTCCTGCTGCACGCGCAGCTTCACGACGACGAGACCCCCTTCCGGCTCCGCCTTGACGATGACGCGCTGTCGCAGCGGCTGGCGGCGCAGCGAGTCGAACGTGCCGTAGATCCAGCCGGTCTGGAACTCGCCGTTGAAGGCGTCGATCTTCTGCGGCGGGAATTCGTGCGCCGTCGCCGTCTGCGCCATCGTCAGCGCTTGCCCTGAGTTGACCCCCTTGAAGCGCGCGACCTGCCAGTGCGGGTCGTCGCCCCCCATCCCGACCTCGCGGAAGAAGGAGCAGCCGGCGAGGACGAGGACGGCGGAGGCGAGCACGGCCCGCAGCCGCCGGGCGCGGGCGACGGGTGCGGCGGTCGGGGGGATCGCAAGGTCCATCGGGTCGGCCTCCAGGCGGGAAGGATTCGAGAGTCTTCCGAGCGCGACGCCGGAAGGGAAGGGCGGGCGCGGCCTCACCGCACCGGATTCTTGATGCGCTCCCGGACGAGGAACCGGATCGGCACCTCCTCGAACATCCCCGAGTCGCGCAGCACGTTGCCGAGCCAGCGCTGGTAGGGCTGGCTCACGATCTTCGCGTCGTTCACGAAGAGGACGAACGTCGGCGGGCGCACGTCGACCTGCGCCGCGTAGAAGATCTTCCCGGTCCGCCCGCCCTTCACCGGCGGGCCGCGCCGCTCCATCGCCTCCTTGATGAGACGCATGACGTCGCCGGTCCCCATGCGCTTGCCGGCCTCCTCGTGGAGCGACAGCGCGAGGTCGAGCGTCTCGGAGACGCGCACGTCCTCCTTCGCCGACATGCAGGTGATCGGCGCGAAGTGGAGGAACGCGAGGCGGTCGCGCACGTACGCGGCGAACTTCTCGAACTTCGCGTCGGAGACCTCGTCCCACTTGGTGAGGACGATCACGAACGGCTTGCACGACTCGAGCAGGAGCGACGCGATGGTGTGCTCGATGCGGCCGATCTTGCGCAGCGAGTCGATCAGGAAGAGCGCGACGTCGGCGCGCCGGATCGCCCGCTGCGCGCGCGCCTGCGCGTAGAAGTCGGGCGAGCCGGTGATCGCGCGCTCCTTGCGCAGGCCGGCGGTGTCGACCACGACGCAGCGCTTCCCGCCGTGCTCGAACTCGAGGTCGACCGAGTCGCGCGTCGTGCCCGGCACGTCGCTCACGATCATGCGCTCGCTGCCGACGATGCGGTTCACCAGCGTCGACTTGCCGGCGTTGGTCCGCCCGACCACGGCGACACGCACGACCTCCCGCTCCTCCCCGGCTTCGGGCGCCTGGGGCAGCATCTCGCCGATCCGCTCGCGCAGGTCGCCGACGCCGCGGCCGTTCACGGTCGCCGTCGGGGAGGGGTCGCCGAAGCCGAGCTCGTAGAGCGTCGCCGCCTCGCGCTCGAGCGCCGGCGTGTCGGCCTTGTTCGCGACCAGGACGATCGGCTTGCCGAGCTTGCGCAGGCGCGCCGCGATCGCGCGGTCGGAGCCGGTCAGCCCCTCCTGCACGTCGACCGTGAGCAGCAGGAGGTCGGCGCCGCGCATCGCCGTCTCGATCTGCGCCTCGACCTCCGCCTCGAGCCCCTGCTCGTCGACGACGCCGATGCCGCCGGTGTCGACGAGCTCGCAGCGCCGCGTCCCGAGCCGCAGCACCACCGAGACGCGGTCGCGCGTCACGCCCGGCCGCGGGTCGACGATCGAGACGCGCGAGCGCACCAGCGCGTTGAAGAGCGAGGACTTCCCGACGTTCGGGCGCCCCACGATCGCGACGACGGGGAGCGGCATGGCGTCAGGGGATCCTCAGGAACTTGTGCGTCTGCGGGATCACGCGCACGTCGGACGAGTGGCGCGACGCGACCGTGCACGCGGCGTCGAGCAGCGCGCGCGGCAGCTGCGGCGCGCCGCCGTCGTGCGGCGTCTCGGGCTGCAGCACGATCGGGATCGCGTGGTCCTCCGCGCCGACGAGCGCGCACAGCCGCTCGAGCTCGGCGAGGTCGGTCGCCGGCCCGATCACCGCCTTCGCCTCGCGCGCGAGCCCGCGCGACGCCTCCAGGAAGGCGCGATGGTCGGCGGTCCGGTCGCCCTCGCGCGCGACGCTGTCGAGCTTCAGGTCGAACGCGACGAAGTCGACGAACGACCGCGCGATCTCCATCTCCGCCGCGTTCACGCCGGCGGTCTCGAGGTGGATCCGCCGCGGCCCGAGCCGTGGCGCGAGCGCGGCCAGGAAGGCCACCTGCTCGAGCGGCTCGCCGCCGGTGAAGGAGACCCACGCCGAGGCGCCGGGGTCGAGCTCGGCCACGGCCGCCGCGACGCGCGCGGCGCCGAGGGGATTTTGCACCGTCTCGATCGCGCCTGGCGGGGAGCCCCGCTCGAGGTCGGCGGACGGGGTTCGCACCAGCGCCTCCGGCGTGTCGCAGAAGCGGCAGCGCAGGCTGCAGCCGGCCGTGCGCACGAATACGGTCCGCCGGCCGACGTGCGTGCCTTCTCCCTGGAAGGACGCGAACACCTCGCGGATCCAGCCGACGTCTTCCACGACCACCACGCTTCGAGCGCCACGCTTCGACGCAACCGGGCGGCGCCGCGGGCCGCGACCGGTCGCGGAGCCGCGGCCGCGTCGATCGGCCCGGCGCGCCCTCGCTTACTTGGCCGGCTTCGCCGCGGGCTTCGCCGCCGCCGCCGGCTTGGCCGCCGCGCCCGCCGCGGGCTTCGCCCCGGCCGCCGCAGGCGCCGCCGCCGCCGCACCTTCCGCTCCCGCCGCCGCCGGCGCCGCCTCCTTCTTGGGGGCCTTCACCGCCTTGACCTTGAGGCGCGTCTTCACCTTCGGCAGCCCGAACACGGAGCGGCCCTCGGCGAACTTGCCCTCTTCCTCGAGCTTGATCACGCGCTCGACGCGCTTCCAGACGTTGCGGGCGCGCGCGAGAGTGGCGCGGACCTTCAAGCTCTTGTGGATCGTCATGAACCGTCTCCGTCGGGGCGAGCGCATGCCGCCGCCGGATCGGCGGGGATCGCAGCCTTCACTTCGTCGCGGGCACGTAGCCGCGAATCGTCGCGTCCTTGAAGCTGCCGCCCAGGCTCTTCACCCGGTCGCGCAGATCGATCAGCTTCCTGTCGTCCTGAGTCGCGCTGCGCCCGATGCGCAGCACCATCTCTTCCTTCCTGGCGTTGGTGAAGACCGGCTGGATCTCGAAGCCGTCGAGGCGCGCCCCGAGCTCCTTCTTCAGCCGCTTCTCCTCGTTCGCGAACTTCGCCTTCAACTCGGCCGGCTTCTTCCGGCGGTCGGCCTCCGAGAGCGTCACGCTCGCGGCGACCACCCAGTACTCCCGCGGCGCGGACTTGGCGTCGGCGGCGTGCTCGCCCGCCTTCGCCGGCGGCGCCGCCGCGTCGTGGGACGCGTCGCGCCGCGCATCGTCCGCCCCCTTCGCGTCCCCGCCGCCCGGCTGCTCCCCCCGATCCTTCTGCATCCAGTCGGTGAGGAACGGCCGCTCGTGGGACAGGGCCAGCCCGCCGGATCCCGGCGCGCCGCCCTTCGCGAAGGGCCAAAGCCCGACAGCATAGGCCGCCCCGACCAGCAGCACCAGTCCAGCGGAGACGAGCGTTACGACGAGGCCGCCGCGGCGGGAACGCGCGGGCGCCAGCGGGCGCGGGTCGATGTCGGCGGAGCGCGCGAGCGACGGCTGCGGCTTGCGCGGCTTCGCGAACCGCTTGGGCTGGATCTGGATCTCCGGCGCCCCCACCACTTCGGCTCGGGGGGCCGGGGGCGGCGGCGCTGCGCCGTCGCGCGTCGGGAACGACTGTCCGTTCTGACGAAAGATCTCGAGCGGGTGTTTATGGCCCCGCATGCGTGGCACTCCCCCACCACTCCGTTCTCGCGACGCGGACCGCACCGCCAGGCCGTCCGTAGATCATGAATCGCGAGGCGACCGCGGGAGATTAGCGAGCGCGACGAGAAGCCGTCAACGAAAGGCGCGCGGCGACCGGTTCAGCGCGCCGGGCCCGGCGCTCGGGCCTGCGGGAGGAACGGCGCGTAGCGATAGGCGACGCCGGTCTCGTCGTGGATCCGCCGCAGCCGCTCGTGGTAGCGGACCGACAGCTCCTCGAGCGGCGCCGCCTTCGACGCGTCGCAGAAGTAGAGCCGGCAGCCGAGCGGCCGGCCCTCCCGCGCGACGCAGACGCCGGCGCTCCAGTGCGGGCAGAGGGCCGGGTCGCCGTTCTCGTGCGGCGCCCCGCTGCGCCGCAGCCGTTCCATCTCCAGGGCGGTCGAGAAGAGCGTGAGCCCGCTCCTCGGGAAGTCGCAGCAGCGGCCCGACAGCTCGCACCGCGGCGCGAGCGCCGCGAGCTCCGCGTCGAGGTCGGCGTAGAGCGCGTCGAGGCGCGCGAGGGCGTCGTCGACCGGCGCTGACACGCTCACCGCCGCGGCCGCCGCTTGAACGGCGACCTCCCCTTCTCGGGCGGCTCGTCGCCGAACGGCTTCTTCAGGCCGGGGTCGTCCCCGTCGGGGTTCCACTCGAGCGTCTTCTTGCCGCGGATCTGCTGCTCGATGTCGGCGATCAGCTCGGTCGGGCTCTGGTACCGGACCTCGCGCTCCTTGGCCATCATCTTCTCGATGAAGTAGTGCATGTGGGGCGAGATGCGGCGGCTCTTCAGGACCTCGCTCGAGAGGGAGGCGAGGATCTGCGCGGCGAGCACCTCCTGGTTGTCCTGCCCGGCGAAGGGCAGCTCGCCGACCACGAGCTGGTAGAGCGTCGCCCCGAGCGAGTAGATGTCGGAGCGCACGTCGAGGTGCGACTCGCCGCGCGCCTGCTCGGGCGAGATGTAGGCGACCGTGCCGACCGTCGTCTCGCCGGCCGTCGCGGCGGGCGTCGAGTCGCCGATGCTCTGGGCGAAGCCGAGGTCGATCAGCTTGACCTCGTTCTTCGGCGTGAGCAGCACGTTCGCCGGTTTCACGTCGCGGTGCACCACGCCGTTCTGCGAGAGGTAGTGCAGTGCGCGCGCCACCTGCAGGATGATGTAGAGCGACTCGTCCTCGCCGAACGTCCGCCCCTCCTTCAGGAGGTCCTGCAGCGAGCGACCCGGCACGTACTCCATGAGGAAGATCAGGCGGCCCTGGAACTGGCCGACCTTCTCGCCCGCGACGATGTTCTCGTGGCGCAGCCCGATCAGGAGCTTCGCCTCGCGCAGGAACGAGCGCTTGATCTTCTCGTCGGCCTCGAGCTCGCGGCGCAGCACCTTCACCGCGACGTCGCGCCCCGACTTCTTGTCGCGCGCGTGCACGACGACCGCGGTCCCGCCGCGCCCGGCGAGGTCGACCACGTCGTAGCCCGGCAGCTCGGGCACGTCCTCGCCCTCGACCGCGCGCAGGAAGTCGACGCGCGTCCGCGTGAATCGGCCGGTCGCGACCGCGACGTCGAGCAGCCGGCGCCCCGACCGCCGCATCTCGGCGACGAGCTCCTCGGCGGCGGCGCGGTCGAGCTGCCCGCGGTGGACGAGCTGGGCGAGCAGCGTCAGGTCGGAGAGCTCACGCGCGGGGTCGGGCGTGCGGTCCGGCATTTCTTTCGTCGTTCTCCGCGCGGCTCCGCCGCGGGATCGGGCGCGGCGTCCAGCGCGATCGGCGGGCGGCGAGTCTAACGATCGGCGCCGCGGCCGGGCGCCGCCCGGCGCCTTGCGGACACCTTTTCGAGTCGCGGTGAATGGGGGGCGCCCCCCTCAAGCGGCCGCGCACGAGCCGTCGAAACTTCGCACCGACGACGTTCCCTCCCGGACCCGGGGAAACGAACCGTGGCGCGCAGCGTGGACTGCAACGTGATCCTCAAGTACTGCGAGATCCTCGACGAATTCGTCAAGGTCCGGGTATTCACCGAGGAGGACATCGCCGAGCTGCTGAAGGTCAAGGAAGTCCCGAACCGCAACGCCTACCAGCAGCTGGTCGTGAACGCCTGCGTCGTCAACTTCCTCGACGAGGTCGTACCGCTCTTCAAGCGGCAGAACCGGGTCTACAAGACCGCCGCGCTCGAGGAGCTGCTCTACCAGATCTGCGTCGAGGTCAACCCGCAGCTCGAGATCCACCAGGTCGCGTTGCCGATGAACGAGGCGGGCGACGCGGGCAGCCACCTGCACTTGCTGCACACGCCCGGACTGAAGAACCAGCGCGACCAGAAGAAGAGCCTCGACAAGATCGACGCCGACCTGCGCCGCGCGATCATCGGCCAGGACGAGGCGGTCGAGTCGGTGATGAAGGCGTTCCGCAAGGCGGCCGCCGGACTCAAGGATCCGCGCCGCCCGGTCGGAGTCTTCCTGCTGGTCGGCCAGACCGGCACCGGCAAGACCGAGCTGGCGAAGATGACCGCGCGCCACCTGTTCGGCGAGATGAACCGCCTGCTGCGCATCGACTGCAGCGAGTACGCGCTGCCGCACGAGTACAGCAAGCTGATCGGCGCGCCGCCCGGCTACGTCGGCCACAACGAGGGCGGCCAGCTCACCGAGCAGATGAAGGAGAAGAAGGCGGGCGTCGTCCTCTTCGACGAGATCGAGAAGGCGCACCGCAAGGTCCACAACGTCCTGCTGCAGATCATGGACGAGGGCTTCCTCACCGACAGCAAGGGCACGGTGGTGCCGTTCAACCGCAGCTTCATCCTGCTCACCAGCAACGTCGGCGTCGAGCAGATCGACAGCATCCGCAACCGCATGGGCTTCGACTGGAAGGCGCGCAAGAACCTGAAGCGCGAGGACGCCAAGGAGGCGACCCTCGAGGCGATGAAGCACGCGTTCCGCCCCGAGTTCATCAACCGCCTCGACGGCGTGATCGTGTTCAACTCGCTGAACGAGGCCGACTGCGTGAAGATCGCGCGCAACCAGCTGGCGCAGGTGGCGGGCTGGCTCAAGAACAGCGGCATCGAGCTCGACTTCACGGCGAGCGTGCCGCGCCGCGTGGCCGCGGTGGGCTTCAACCCCGACTTCGGCGCGCGCGAGCTGCGCCGCATCATCCAGGCGCAGATCGAGGAGCCGCTCTCCGAGCGCATCCTGCGCGGCGACTTCGGCCCCGGCGACAAGGTCCGCGTCACGGTGAGGAACGACCGCTTCGACGCGATCCGCGTCCCGCGCCGGCGCGGCGGCCGCGAAGGCGCCGAGGCCGACGCGACCGCGGCGGCGCCGACCGGGACGCTGGAACCGGGCCTGCTCCCGGTGGCCGGCGACGACTCGCGCCACGCCTGACGCGCCGCGCCGCGCGCGACGGGCCTATACTGCCCCGCCTCGCTCCCGCCGCCGTCCGGCTCCCGGGCGGCGCCCCCGCGACCGAGGAGTCCGCCGCGTGCTCCGTGCTCCGTTCCTGCCCCTGCCCCTCCTCGCGCTCGCGGCCGCCTTCGCGCCGCCGCAGGACGCCCCGGCCGCCAAGCCCTCCGCCGAGTACGACAAGACGCCGAGCGACCCGGCCGCCGCCGGCTTCCTCACCAACCAGGTCGACGCGCGCGTCTACACGCTCGAGGCCGCCGGCGCCGGCAAGCTGGTCACGACGGTGCACGCGGCCTTCGACGGCCGCGCCGACGCGCCGGCCCCCTTCGACTTCGAGATCACCTGCGACTACCTGACGGGCGCGGTGACGACGCGCCCCCTCGCCAACCCGGCCGAGGAGATGAAGCCGCTGGTCGGGATGCTCTACGGCTACGGACAGGCCGTCATCGCGATGCTGCCGTCGCGCCAGACCGGCGCCTACGTCGTCACGCTCGCGAACGAGGGCGAGCTGGTCCGCCTCGACTTCAAGCCGCGCGCCGCCCTCTCCGGCGAGCGCGCCCACCAGGAGTGGTTCAAGAAGGACGGCACGCCGGTCCGCCGCAAGGTCAACATCACCGGCGTCGACGGCAAGCCGCTCGCGCTCGAGGTCGAGTCGGAATACAAGGAGGCGGACGGGCGTCTCCTGCTCGCGGCGCAGAAACCGGTCGACTCGCGCGTCCGCTTCTCGATGGAGTTCGAGTACGAGAAGCTCGACGGCTTCCGCGTCCTGAAGCGGGTCGTGCAGAAGACCGAGGAGATCCGCCTCGTCGTCGAGTTCAAGACGAAGATCGAGGCCGCGCCGAAGTGAACCGCCGCGCTTCCCGCATCGCCCTCCTCCTCGCCCTCGCGGCCGCGCCGCCCGCCGTCCACGCGCAGGCGGCCCCGCCGGCGCCGGCGCGCGACCCCGGCGCGCGCGTCGTCGGCCGCATCCGTACCCCCGGTTCGGAGATCGCGGTCTCGCTCGACGCCTTCACCGCGTTCGTGCTGGTCGACGAGGGGACGTCGCCCGACGGCGCCGTCGCGCTCGACTTCCTCGTCCAGGAGCGGGTCGTCGCGGTCGAGGCGCAGCGGCGCGGGCTCTCGGTCGACGAGCCGACGCTCGACCGCCGCATCCGCGAGCTCGACGCGCTGATCCAGAAGTCGAAGCCCGAGGCCGGCGGGATCCTCGGGCTGGCCCGGCAGAAGCACCTCACCCTCCCCGAGCTGCGCGAGAAGATCCGGACGTCGATGCTCGCCGAGCAGATGATGGCGGCCGACTTCGGGCTGAAGGCCGGCGCCGCCATCCCCGAGGAGAAGCAGAGCCTCTGGTACCACGACCAGAAGCGCGCCGCCGTGAAGCGCGACGGGCTCCCGGCCGGCGTGGTGGCCGACGTCGACGGTCGTCCCGTGCGCCGCACCGAGTGGGGCACGCTGCTCTACCGGCAGCTGCCGGAGAAGGAGCAGGAGAAGCT
>DASRRB010000004.1:0-17911 GCA_035695985.1 Planctomycetota bacterium
GGTCCTCGAGCGAGCGCGAGCGGTACTGCGTCAGCACGTAGATGTGGCGCAGCCCCGAGTTGATGCAGTTGCTGAGCGTGAAGTCGATGACGCGGTAGAGGCCGCCGAAGGTGACCGCGGGCTTGGCGCGCTCGGCCGTGAGCGGCATCAGTCGCTCGCCCTGCCCGCCGGCGAGGATCAGCGTCAGCGTGCGCTGCAGCGGTTCGGTGATCAGCATCGCGTCCCCCCGTCTCCCGGATCGCCGATGCTACGTCCGCGGCGCCGGCGCGCGCGCGGCGCGGAACGACGCGACCGCCGCGTCGCTCACGTCGACCGCGCGCAGGTGGCGCGCCGCCTCCTCGGGCGGCGTCGAGTTGATGTAGAAGCCGGTCCCCCACTCGAAGCCGGCCACCGGCGTGAGGCGCGGGTAGACGATGAGCTGCCAGTGGAAGTCGTCGCGCAGCGTGTCCCAGTAGCCGCTGCGGCGCGGGAGCGCGTGGAGGTTCGGCTCCGCGTGCAGCACGAAGTTGAAGGGCGGGTCGCCGAGCCCGAGCCGGACGCGCAGCAGCGCGTCCTTCAGCGCCTTCGCCAGGGACTCCGCCTCGTGGCGCGAGAGCTCCGCGAAGCTGAAGCGGTGGTCGCGCGGCGCGATCATGAGCTCGAAGGGGAAGCGCGACGCGTAGGGCGCGAACGTGACGAAGCCCCCCTCGTCCCGCACGATGCGGCTGCCGTCCTGCCGCTCGAACTGGAGCAAGTCGCAGAAGAGGCAGCGCTCCTTCCTCTTGAAGTGCTCGCGGAACGCCTCGAGCTTGCGGCTGATGCGGATCGGGTTGACCGGCGTCGCGATGATCTGGCTGTGCGCGTGGTCGAGGGTCGCGCCCGCCGCCGCCCCGCAGTTCTTGAAGATCAGCACGTACTTGAGCCGCGTGTCGCGGTAGAGGTCGATCAGGCGGTCGCGCCAGCAGGTGACCACGTCGCGGATCTGCGCGACGTCGAGGTCGGCGAGGTCGCGCTCGTGCTCGGGCGACTCCACCACCACCTCGTGCGCCCCCACGCCCCGCATCGTGTCGTAGGGCCCCTCGGCGCGCTGGTTCGCCGGCCCCTCCACGGTGAGCGACGGGAACTGGTTGGCGAAGACGCGCACGCGCCAGCCCGGCCCGTTGGCGTGGCTGCCCGGCTCGCGCAGCGCGAGGATCTCCGGCGGCGTGAGCGACTCGTGCGTGGGACAGAAGGGGCAGGGGTCGACCGGCTCCATGACGCGCGGCATCTGGCCGAGCGCGCCGCGCGGCCGCCGTGCGCGCTCCGGCGCGACGATGATCCAGCGCTGGTCGAGCGGGTCGCGACGCAGTTCCGACACGGTTTCCCTCCCTGGAGGCCGTCCCTGATCAGAGGCGGCGCAGCCGCGCGAGGAGCCGCCACGGCTCGCCCGCCTTCGGCGCGACGTCCCAGCAGAAGACGAGCGTCGTCCCCTGCAGGCAGGTGTCGACGCCCCCTTCCGAGCGCGACACCGTCCGGATCGGCCGCAGCGCCGCGCGCGCGCGGCGGGAGACGTCGATCCGGTAGCGGCCGCGCTCGTCGGCGAGCGTCACCCCCTCCGCCTCGAACTCGGCGCTCTCCCCCGTCGCGACGCGCCGCCCGTCGTCGAGCTCGAAGCGGCGCTCCGCGAGCCCGTCGCCGGGGACCGAGAGGTCGAAGCGCAGCGCGGCGACGAGCGGCGCGACCGCGACCGTGCGCCCCCCCGCCGCCGCGGCCGGCTCGAGCGCGAGCGTCGCCTCGACGGTGCCGTCCTCCTGGATCTCGAAGGTGCGCGCGACGGCGAGCCGCGCGCCTACGGGGGCGTCGAGCTCGGCGGCGAGGTCGACGCGCGCGCGATCGGCGACGAGCGGGCGCGCCAGCCGGAACGGCGCCGCCGCGGCGCCGTGCAGGTCGGGGCCGCGCAGCTCCGCGAGCGCGCCGGGCGCCGTCCCCTTCGGCGCGAGCTCGAGCGCGAAGCCGCCGCGCGGCCGCGGGTCGTAGCGCAAGAGCTCGTCGAGCTCGCCGTCGAGATGGAACTCGATGTCGTGGATGCTCTTCGGAGCGGCGTCGCCCTTCGTGCCGCCCTTCGCCGCGCGCAGCGCCGCGTGGTAGGCCTCCTCGCGCCGGCCGATCACGTTCAGCAGGTTGCGGCGGCTCGGCCAGTGGTCGATCGTCTCGGCCATCCCGCCGCGCGCCGGCGTGATCGCGAGCGACCAGCCGCGGCCCTCGAGCGCCACCTCCAGGCTCCCGTCGGCGTCGAGGTCGGCGAGCTCGGAGCGGGGCGAGCCGGCCAAGTCGCCGCGCAGCGCTTCGAGACGGGCCCGCGACTCGAGGAGCTCGTCGACGATCGCGTCGCGCAGGAACGGCAAGTAGAGCCCGCCGAACACGCCGTGCCAGTAGGCGCAGTTGCACTGCCCGCGGAAGAGGGCGCGCACGGCGGGGTGGAGCTGCGACGGCTTGGTCAGCCCGTCGGTGGGCCGCAGCCCCATGCGGCGCGTCAGCTCGCTCGTGCGCACCATGCGCTGCTCGAGGCGGCTCGCCTCGGGGTAGCGCGCCAGGAAGTTGCGCCACGTCGCGCCGTGCACGAAGGGGCGCACGTCGGCGAACTCCTCCCCTTCGAGCCGCTTCACCGCCGCCTCGAGGCGCTGCTGCGCCCGCGGCGGCAGCGCCCAGTGCTCCATCTCGAAGTACGACGCGGTCGGCAGGTAGACGCGGCCGGCCGGCGGCAGCGCGCGCGCCGCGGCGGCGACGGTCGTCACCGTGAGCCAGTCGCCCGCGCCCTCCAGGAAGGCGAGGAACTTCTCGAGCCACCGCTCGCCGTAGACCCACTCCTGCGTGCCGGGCCACAGTCCGAACTTCTCGCCGTCGTCGCCGAAGACGAGGAGCGCGCGGCCCTTCGCGTGCTCGGCTCTCAGGAACGCCTCGATCTCCGCGACCGGCCGGAACGGGATCAGGTAGCGCAGCCGCTTCGAGATCGGGAAGAGCCGGACGACGCTCCCCTCGTCCTCGGTCGCGTACCAGCCGTCGAGCTCGTCGGCGGGCAGCCCCGCCCCCTCGAAGTGGGTGTCATCGACGAGCACGTTCTCGATGCCGGCGAGCGCGAGGTCGTGCGGCAGCTGCGGCTCCCAGACCCGCTCGGTCAGCCAGAGGCTCGTCACTTCGGCGCCGAAGAGGTCGTGCAGCCACGCCCGGTGGAGGCGCACCTGGTCGACGCGGTCGAGGCGCGGGATGGCCGGGAGGATCGGCTCGTAGAGGCCCGACGCCTGCAGCTCGACCTGCCCGCGCGCGACGCCTTCGCGCACGAGCGAGACGAGGTCCTTCGCGTGTTCGAGCCACCACTCGAGCAGCGGCCCGCTCACGTGCAGCACGTAGGGGAGCTTCGGGTGGGCGTGCAGCGCTTGGAGAAGAGGCCTGTACGAAGCGGCGGTCGCCTTCTCGATCACCCAGCCGAAGTTGCCGATCGGCTGGTGGCAATGGACGTCGAGCACGAGCCGCAGCGGCCCGCGTTCGCCCGTCTTTCCGCGCTGCTTCTCTTCGACCATCCCGTCCCCTACTGGCGCCTCACACATACCAGCGCGCGGCCGTGAACTCTCCGGTGGGCACGCGCACGCGCGCGAGGCGGCCGCCCGGCCAGTGCAGGAGCTCGCCGTCGTGGGTCTCGAGCTCGATGCGGAAGCGCAGCGTCGCGCCCGGCCCCGCCGCCAGCTCGTCGAGGTTCACGTCGAAGCGCAGCCAGGGCAGCTTGAGATCGGGAGCGTCGAGGACGCAGTCGAAGCCGCGCGGCCGCGGCGCGAAGAAGTAGACCCGCCCCTTCTCGATGCAGGCGCCCTCGCACTCGACGGCGAGATGGAGGCAGCCCGGCTCGAAGCCGTAGAGGAGGCGGCGTGCGACGCGGCGCGCGCGCACCATCGCGCCGCCCGCCGCCGACAGGTCGAACCAGCCGGCCGACTGCCACTCGAAGAGGTCCTCGGCCCGCCCCTGCGGCCGGATCGCCTCGATCGGCTCGCGCATCGGGCGCAGGTCGGTGCGGCGCGCGTCGGGGTCGGGGAGCGGCGGCGCGTCGCGGCCGGCCGCCCGGAAGACGCGCCGCAGGTGGGCGTGGAAGAGCTCCTCGAACTGCTCGCGGTGCGCCGTGAAGTGGTCGTCGCCGAACCACCAGTACCAGTCGCTCCCCTCGAGCGCGCGCAGGCTCTGCGCGACCGGCTCGTCGAGGTCGTCGAGGGGGCGCCCGGCGAAGAGGCCGCGCGCCTGCGCGAGCAGCCGCCACCCCTCGAGCTTCTCGCGCTGGCCGGCCCACGTGTCGAGGTTGCCGTCGATCCAGGAGCCGCGCGCGAGCCGGCGCAGCCGCGGCAGCGACTCGCCGCGCTTGCGCGCCTCGTCGCCGCTCTTCTGCAGCGCGTCGCTCATCGTCGCGAGCTGCAGGCGCGGATGCGCGGCGATCTCCTGATAGAGCGCGCGCAGGAAGGGCTCGCCGGCGCCCGCGTAGTGCTCCCACGGGTTCTCGCCGTCGAGGATCACCGCGACGACCGGCTCCTCGAACGGCACCGACGCGCGCACCTCGTCGAGACGGCGCAGGAAGTCGCGCACCGCGGCCTCCGCCGGCCACGACGAGTAGGTGAAGCCGATGCGGTCGGAGAGCTCGTGGTCGCGGAAGAAGATCGGCAGCTCGCCGTCGGGGGTCGGGAAGGCGTGGGGACGGAAGAGGTCGTCGCGGCGCACGCCGTCCTCCCCCGCGCGGGAAGAAAAGAGCAGCGCCTCGTCCGACGCGATCCAGGAGAGCTTCGCCGCCGCGAACTCGCGCGCCGCTCCCTCGCCGATCGCCCCCTCGGCCGGCCACATGCCGCGCGGCGGCCGGCCGAAGAGCCGCGCGAACGTCGCGACGCCGCGCCGCACGTGGTCGGCGGCGTCGCCCGCCGGCGCGAAGGTGAACGGCGCGTCGGTGCCTCCCGCCTGCGGGAACTCGGTCGACTCGAAGCCGCAGACGAGCGGCAGGATCGGGTGCTGGTCGGGGGTGGTCGAGAGCTCGACCTGGCCCGCCTCGGCCAGCGCGCGGGCCCGCGGCAGGATCGTCGCGATCTCGTCGTGCTGGAGGCGCAGCAAGAGGTCGAGGTCGGCGGCGGTGTAGTCGCGCCCCTTCCTCGCCAGCTCGAGCAGCTCCGGCCGGCGCCGCACGCGGAAGCCCGACCACGCCAGATGAAAGAGCACGGCGAGGTCGAGCAGGTCGGCGTCGGAGAGCGGCGGCGGGGCGCCCGCCTTCTGCGCCGCTTCGACGCGCTCGACGAGCTCGAGATAGCGCGGCAGCGGGGCGACCATGTGCTGGCGGTTGGCGCAGAGCAGGATCGAGACGAGGAAGGCGCGCTCCCCCTCGGGCAGCGGACCGGGCAGCGCGCGCACCAGCCGCAGCACGCGGTCCTCCTTCGGGGTGCCGAAGTCGGCGATCGCGGCCTCGAGCTGGCGCAGCAGGACCGGCGTGAAGTTCAGGGTGACGCGCGCGGCCGGCTGCTCCTCGAGCATCGCGAGCATGTCGGTGTAGCCGCGCACGCCGTGCATGCGGACCCACGGGAGCACGGGGACGCCGTCGTCGGGGTGCGCGTAGTCCGGCTGGTGGAAGTGCCAGAGGAAGGCGACGTGCAGGCGCGACGCCATCCTCATGCGTCTCCCGGCTGCTTGTCGGCGATCTTGTACTTCCTCATCCAGTACCGCACCTGGTCGCGGTTGAGTCCGAGCAGGCGGCCGGCGGCGGTCTTGTTGTGGCGCGCGCGCTCGAGCGACTGGATCAGCAGGTCGCGGTGGACCTCGTCGAGGTCGCACCCTTCCTTGGGGAGCATGAAGGTGGCGGGCCGCGCCGCCGTCCCGCCGCCCGCGCCCACTTCCCGGATCTCGACGGGAAGGTCGTCGATCGTGAGCGTGTCGCCGTCGGCGAGCAGGATGGCGCGCTCGATCGTGTTCTTGAGCTCGCGGATGTTGCCGGGCCAGCCGTACCCCGCGAGCGCGCGCGTCGCCTCGGCGTCGAAGCCGCGGACCGGCTTCTTGAACTCCTCGGCGTAGAGCGACACGAAGTGGTGCACGAGGTCGGGGATGTCCTCCCTCCTCTGCACCAGCGGCGGGATCGGGATCGGGATCACGTTCAGGCGGTAGTAGAGGTCGGCGCGGAACGCCCCCTGCTTCACCGCGGCCTTGAGCTCCTTGTTGGTCGCCGCGACGACGCGCACGTCGACCGAGATGTCGCGCGTGCCGCCGAGCCGCCGGAACGTCTTGTCCTCGAGGAAGCGCAGCAGCTTCCCCTGCAGCGGCAGCGGCAGGTCGCCGATCTCGTCGAGGAAGACGGTGCCCGAGTCGGCGAGCTCGAGCAGCCCCTTCTTGGCGCTGCGGGCGTCGGTGAAGGCGCCGCGCTCGTGGCCGAAGAGCTCGCTCTCGAGCAGAGTCTCCGGCAGCGCGGTGCAGGTGATGTTGAGGAAGGGCGTGTTGGCGGCTTCGCTCTCGTAGTGGATCGCGCGCGCGACGAGCCCCTTGCCGGTCCCGGTCTCGCCGCTGATCAGGATGGTGCGCGCGCCCGACTTGCCGACGCGCTGGACGAGACGCCGGATCTCCTGCGTCTTCGGCGAGGAGCCGACCAGGTTCGCCACGCTGAAGCGCGCGCGGTCGAGCGACTGGTAGCGCGACACCTCGGCGCGCAGCGTGACGGTCTCGATCGCCTTCTCGACGTCGAGCAGGAGCTCGTCCAGGTTGAACGGCTTCTTCACGTAGTCGTAGGCGCCGAGCCGCATCGCCTCGACCGCGTTCTGCACGCTCGCGAAGGCGGTCATGAGGATCACGGCGGGCGCGGGCTTGCGCTCCTTGGCGACCTTCAGGATCTCGAGCCCGTCGGTGTCGGGCAGCTTGAAGTCGAGCAGCAGGAGGTCGAAGTCCTCCTGCCGCATCGCCTCGAATGCGGCGGCGCCGTGCTCCGCCTCGACGACCGAGTAGCCGGCGCGTTCGAGCCGCTCGCGCAGCGTCCAGCGGATCAGCTTCTCGTCGTCGATGACGAGGATGCGGCGGTGACGGGCGACGCTGTTCATCCCTACCTTCGTACCCTCCCCGTTATCGTGCGCCGCGTGAAGAAAACGCCGCGACGCGCCGCGCAATCCCCGGTCGATCCGCTGAGCCAGGAGCTCCTGGTGCGGATCATGCAGGAAATCTCGCGGGATGCCGTCATCTCCCTCGATCCGGAGGGCCGGATCACGAGCTGGAACCTCGGCGCGCAGGAGCTCCTGGGGTATTCCGCCGCCGAGGTGCTCGGCCGCCACTTCGAGTTCCTGCTCCCCGACGACCTCAAGCAGTCGGGCGAGGTCGAGAAGCTGCTCGAGGCGACCGAGCCCCTGGGCTTCCTGCGCGACTACGAGACGCGCCGCATCACCCAGGACGGGCGCGAGATCCACGTCCTGCTGACGCGCATGCGGCGGCTGGACGGGCGCGGCCGGCTGCTCGGGTCGACGGCGATCGTGCGCGACATCACGGCGCGCAAGGAGATGCAGGAGGAGCTGGTGCGCGCGCGCACCCTCGCCGCCATCGGCGAGGCGGCCTCCCGCATCGCCCACGAGATCCGCAATCCCCTGACCGGGATCAGCAACGCGCTCTCGCTCCTCTCGACCGACCTGGCACCCGGCCACCGCCACCGGCTCATCTGCGACGAGATGCAGCACGAGATCACGCGCGTCGACCGCGTCCTCGACGACCTGCTCACCTTCGCGCGCCACCGTCCCCTCTCGCGTCAGCGAACGGACCTCGTGCGCATGTGCGAGAAGGTGCTCGCGACCCTCTCTGCGGCCGGCGAGCTCGCCGGAGTCGCGCTGCGCCGCTACCTCCCGCCCGAGGTCGTGGTCGACGTCGACCCGGCCATGATCGAGGACTCGCTGTTCAACCTCGTGCAGAACGCCGCGCACGCGCTCGCCGGCCACGCCGAGGCGGAGCTCACCGTCGCCGTGAAGCCCGGCCCGAGCGGCGTCGCCATCACCGTCACCGACAACGGCCCCGGCATCCCACGCGACGTCCGCCGCAAGATCTTCGACCCCTTCTTCACCACGAAAGCGCACGGCACCGGCCTCGGCCTGCCCATCACCAAGAAGCACATCGAGGCGCACGGCGGCCGCCTGCGCGTCCGCTCCGCCCCCGGGCGGCGCACGACGTTCGAGATCCTGCTCCCGCTCTCGCTGGTGAGCGCGTCGGAGCCGGCGCGCTGAAGCCGAGTCCCGTCGTCACGGAATCGCGGGCGCGGCATCCTCTTCGGGCATGAGCGCCCGTTCCGACGATCGCGGCCCGTCCGCCCGCTTCGACGCCGAGGAATTGTTGCGCCACGCGACGTGGCTGCGCGCCCTGGCGCGGGCGCTCGTGCGTCCCGACGAGGTCGACGACGTCGTGCAGGAGACCTGGACGGCCGCGCTCGCGCGCCCGCCGGGATCCGCCGCGGCGCTGCGGGTCTGGCTCGAGCGGGTCGTCCGCAACGTCGCGTTCCAGTTCGCGCGCACGACCGGACGGCGCGTGCGCCGTGAGCACGCGGCGGCGCTCCCCGAGTCGCAGCCGGCGACCGCCGACGTCGTCGCGCGCGCCGCGCTGCATCGAGAGCTCGTCGGGCGCGTGCTCGCGCTCGACGAGCCGACGCGCAGCGTCGTCCTGCTGCGCTTCTTCGACGGGCTGCGCGCGGCGCAGATCGCGGCGCGCGTCGGCGCGAGCGAGGAGGCGGTGCGGCAGCGACTGAAGCGCGGGCTCGACCGGATGCGGGCGCAGCTCGACGCCGACCACGGGGGAAAGCGGGAGGAGTGGCTCGGGGGGTTCGCGGCGCTGGCGAGCGGCGCGGGCGCGGCGGCTTGGACCGTGACGAAGGCGCAGGTCGCGCTCGCTGCAGGGGTGCTCGCGATGGCAGGCGCGGGCTGGATCTGGTGGAGGTCGACGCCCGTCGAGCAGTCCGCGCCGAACGTCGCTGCAGCCGTTGCGGCACCGAGCGCGGACGAGTCGGCCGTACCGGGATCGGAGTCGGCGGCGATTTCGAACGGCGCGGCGGAATCGGCGAGCATGCGTGCCGACGAGCGCGAAGCCACTCGCGCCACCGTCGTGCCCGACGCGCCACCGGTCCACTTCGTCTACGGGGCGCTCGTCGCCGACAACGGCGCGACCATGGAGAGGGTGAGCCTCTCGGTCGGTGCGCTCTCGGCGGATGAGGCGCGGGCGCCGACACACCAGCAACCCTGGGATTTCTACGGCGAGCGCGGCAGCTATGCGGTCGCCGGTCTCGAACCGGGCCGGTACCGCCTGCACGCCGAACGCGAGGGGTTTGCCACGATCGAGCGCGAGTTCACGGTCGCGCCGGACGTCGAGGCGCTGCGTCTCGACCTGGTGTTCACGCGAAAGACCGTCGTGCCGGTCCGGTTGTTCGCTCCCGACAGGCGACGACTCGTCGACGCGGTGGCAGCGGACGATGCCGACTTCCCGTTGCACCACCTCGCCATCCTGGCGCTGCCCTCCGTACCGACGGCTCCCCTGCCGCTGACCGATTCGTGCATGGAGGTGCGCGCGACTCTCGCTCGATGGATCGTCCCGCAAGGGCGCTTCGCTCGGAACGGGAGCGACGAGATGCCGCCGCCGGACGGATGCGACGGCGTGCTGCTATTCGATCGCGCCGCGCCATTTCATGCCGTCGCGGCGCTGAAGAACGTCGTCGTCGGATCGACGTTCGTCGCGGCGCCCGACGACGCGGGAGGAGGGATCGCGCTCACGATCGATCCCGCGGCGATCCGGGCCGCGCTCGCGACAGTGCGCGTCCGCTGCGTGAGGGGTTCCGACGCCCGGCCCGTCGCGGGCGTGCCGCTCCGGATGAGCGATGGTCAGGGCTGGGGCCGGTTCGAGGCGAAGACGGACGCCGACGGCGTCGCCGTCTTCACGCACGTCGCGCCGGGCATCCTCACCTGCCACTTCGGTATGTGGGAGTTCGAGGCGCGCGTCGAACCGGCGGGCATGACCGACCTCGGCACTTTCGACCTCGAGCTGGCGCAAGCCGTGACCGGACGGGTGGTCGACGAGCACGGAAAGGAGCTCGACGTCGGAACGTCCTGGATCGACCTGGCGCGCTGGAGGCCGGGGATGCCGCTCGAAGATCGCTGCGGCTTCGCGAGAGATCCCGCCGGCGGCATCCGCATCGTCACGCTCGCGCGCAGCCGCTACCTCGTTCACGCCGGCGGACCCGACACGGCGGAGAACCGCCTGCTCGTCGACCTGACCTCCGGTACGACCGCGCCGATCGAAGTCCGCGTCGCGCGCGGCACCCACGTCCATTTCGAGGATCGCGGCGCGACGCCGCTGCTCCCCGCGATCTTCGAGATCACGACGAAGGAGGGGACTCCGGTCTGGTCGCGCTTCGCGATCGGTGATCTGCGCCTGCTCAAGGGCGACTACCGGCTGACGGTGCGACGCGAAGGCGAGGAGCTCGCACGGATCGACTTCACGGTCGGAGCCGAGCCGATCATCGTCGCGCTGCCGGAGATTCCAGGACCGAGTCGGATTACGACGAAGCGCGGCGGCGACGCGAACGGGAACAGCGAGAGCCCGGTCGTCTCGCGCCTGCCGCGCGACCCGGTCGGAACCGTCGTCTACGGCCGGGTCGTCGGCTCGAGCGCCGCCGAATTGCAGGAAGGATGGATGACGGCGATCGGGACGGACCAGCGCCGGATCGACGACGTCCTCCACGGCGGCTGCTACGCGTTCGCGGGCGTCGCGCCCGGTCGGGCCGAACTCGTCGGGTTCGGTGCGAGCCGCCTCGGCCGGATCGAGTGGATCGAGGTCCCCGGATCGTCACTCCCGTTCCGGCACGACTTCGCGCCTGCACCGCGCCGCGAGATCGCCGTCACGCTCGTCGACAGCGCGACCGGCGATCCATTGAAGCGCTTCGCGACAGATTTCGAACGCATCGACGGCGGCCCACGCCTCGACGTCACGGCGACGGCGGATCCGCTCGAGATCGGCGGAAGCGACGCGGGCGTCGAGGCCTCCGGCAACGCGAGGGTCGGCCGTTTCGCGTGGGCTGCGCCTTCGGGCTTCGAGCCCTCGCGCGTCGGGAACGAGTATTCGGAGGGAACGCTCGTGCTCGAATCGGACGGGGAGGCGTTCGCGAGCCTCACGTGCGGCGGAAGGGTCCTCGAGACGGAGCGGATCGGCGCGACGAATGGAGCGATCGAGTTCCGGGTCGATCGCGAGAGGGTCGATGCCGTGCGGGCGACGCTGCGAGTCCGGCTCGTCGACGCGACGACCGGCGCCGCCTTGACGCCGACCGAGTTCCACGTCGTGTCGCTCGGTTGGGTCTTCGGACCGATCCGCGATGCGTCGAAGCCCGTCGATGACGCCGGGACGCGCGAGATCGCCGGCCTGGTTCCGGGCGAGGGCAAGGTGATCATCGAGGTCGCGGAGCACGAACGGATCGAGCGCGTCGTCCGGCTGCTCGCGGGCCTGAACGACCTCGGCACGCTCGAACTGGGCACGACGA
The DNA here is from genome assembly GCA_035695985.1 of Planctomycetota bacterium. Taxonomy (GTDB): domain Bacteria; phylum Planctomycetota; class B15-G4; order B15-G4; family SIAN01; genus DASRRB01. The sequence continues at coordinate 11,504 of DASRRB010000004.1, forward strand.
AGAAGCTTCGCGGGCGCGTCGTCGACGGTGAGGGGAGACCGGTCGCGTGCACGGTCGCCGTCGAGGACGTCGGCCGCGGGACGTCGTGGCAGTCGCGGGGCAACTCGCGCCACTTCGCCGCCGCCGCGGACGGGACCTTCGAATTCGAGGTCGGGCGCTCGACCTACGAGATCCGCATCGAGGACCCGCAGCGCGCGTCGCACGCCGAGACGCTCGTCACGACCGGCACCGTGCCCGACGAGGTGCGCCTTTTCTCGAGCGAGGGCGTTCCCGTGACGTTCCACGTCGAGGATTCGGGCCGGTCCGCGGACTCGGCGATCGTCGTCGACGAGCGCGGTCGCGTCGTCGCGCGCCGCCGCCTCGGCGAGCTCGCGCCGCGGCTGCGGCTCGACCCCGGCCGCTACGTCGCGCGCGCACTCGCGCGCGACGGCGTGACGTCGCTCGCCTCCGTCGCTTTCGAGGTCCGCGACGAGCCGGTCGAAGCCTTGCTGCGCCGCTGACCCCGCCGCGGCTCGGCTCTCACGGCTGGTCGATCGTCACGACCTGGTCGACCTTCGGGTGGTCGACCACCTGCGCCGTCTTGCTGCCGGGCCAGAAGATCTCGACGCGGTCGACTTCGGTGAGGGCGCCGATCCCGACGTGCAGCGTGGCGCTCGACTGCGTCAGGTAGCCCTGCGCGTTGGCGAGCTGGCGCGACCAGGTGCGGGCCTTCGCGACGACGCGCACGCGCGCGCCGTAGGCGGGCGCCTTGGAGTGGTCGCGCAGGCGCAGGCGCAGCGAGTGGCCGCGCGGCGCGTCGTTCCTGAGGAGGAACGGCTCGTGGTTGAAGTTGTTGACGACGAGGTCGAGCGCGCCGTCGCCGTCGAAGTCGGCGACCGCCGCCGCGCGCGAGCTCTTCGCGAGCGGCGCGTCCTGGATCTTCGCCCCCTCGATGTTCTCGTGCGCGGGATCGAGCGTGAGGCCGGCCGCCTGCGCGCACTCGGTGAAGACGCCGGCGCCGTCGTTCAGGAGGAACGAGTTGGGCCAGTAGAAGAACGGGAAGCCCATCCCGGCCGGGACATAGAGGTCTTCCGAGCCGTCGTCGTCGAAGTCGCCGGCCGCGATCCCCCACGGCCACCACGTCTCGAGGTTCGCCGCCGCCGACCGCTCTTCGAAGGTCCCGTTGCCGCGGTTGTGGAAGAAGGTGTTGCCGAACAGGACGCTCGCGGCGCGCGTGTCGTCCGCGCTCTTCACCACCTTCCAGTGCTCGGGGTAGTCGCCGAGCGGCGTGTCGAACTTGGCGGCCGGCTGGAGGCGCTCCTTCTCCTGGGGGGTGACCCACATGTCGGAGTGCATGTCGACGACGTAGAGGTCGGGATAGTCGTCGCCGTCGGCGTCGAAGAAGCGCGCCCCCATCCCGCCCCAGCTCGTGCGCCGCAGCGCGACCGCCGTGATGTCCTCGAACTTCCCGTCGCCGCGGTTCCGCAGCAGGTGGTTCGTGCCGAACATGTTCGAGACGTAGAGGTCTGGGTCGCCGTCGAGGTCGATGTCGGCCACGGCCGCGTCGCCGTTCCACTCCGCCGCGTCGACGCCCGCCTCGCGCGTCGCGTCGTGGAACGTCCCGTTCCCCTCGTTGCGGTAGAGGATGCACCCCTCGCCCGGGAGGCGCGCGTCGGGGGTCTTCACCACCTCGTTGAAGGGGAGTGCGACCCCCTCGTAGGCCCAGTTCGCCTCCTTGCTGATGGTGTCGGTGGTGAACTTCCCGACGTTGCAGACGAACAGGTCGAGGTCGCCGTCCAAGTCGTAGTCGAACCAGGTCGCCGCGCTCGAGTGGCCGACGTAGCCGACACCCGCCTTGGCCGTGACGTCGGTGAAGACGCCGTGGCCGTCGTTCTGGAACAGGTGGTTCCCGCCGCGGCAGGTCGTGACGTAGAGGTCGACGTCTCCGTCCCGGTCGTAGTCGCCGAACGCCGCCCCGATCTTGATCGCGCGGTCGAGGCCGACGCCCGCCTTCGCGGTGACGTCCTCGAACTTCATCCCGCCGCGGTTCAGGTAGAGCGCCGCCGGGCCGAGGAAGTCGAGGAAGTAGACGTCGTCCTGCCCGTCGCCGTCCACGTCGGCGACGTAGACGCCGCTCCCGTGGTCGTAGGGGTTGATGCGGTAGCTCGAGCCGCTCTCGCTGTCGAGGAAGTGGTGGCGGAACGCGATGCCCGACTTCGGGAGCACTTCCGTGAAGTGCGGCACCGGTCGCGCCGGCGGCGTCGCCGGCTTCGTGGTGGAGCTCGCGGCAGAAGGAGACTCGGGTTTCGTCGGCGATTCGCGCGAGCAGCCGACAGCGAGCGGCAACGCGACGATGGCGCGCGCCCTGGTTCGCATGGACATCGACGCTGCTCCGGCTCGGTGGGATCGCGCGCGTCGAACGGAGCGGACGCGACGCGAAGCAGAGACGGAGGATATCACGGGTGCGGATCAGTGCTCGATCTCGGACGACAAGAAGTTCTCGATGGCACGAAGTGAACGTCGATGATCGCGATTCGCGTCTCGGCACCGGGGCAAGGCGCGCGATCGATTGACGCTTCGTCGAATGAGATCTATGGCATCTCGACCGAGTTGCCGAGGTGTCGATCGAATCCATCTCGAAGAGGAGGCATTCGACGTGGTCACGCCCTCGACCGATCGCCGCCGCCGTACCAGCGCGCTCCTCGGAATCGCCTGCACGATCGCGCTCGCTCCGGCCGCGTCCGCGGCCGACTGGTACGTCGACGCCAACGCGGCTCCAGGCGGGAACGGGAGCGCCGCGAGTCCCTTCCAGACCATCGGGAAGGCGCTCTCGAGTTCCGTCGACGGCGATCGGATCTTCGTCGCCGCGGCGACGTACGGCGAGAGGATCGCCGTCGCGGCGTCGGTCACGATCCTGTGCGACCGCGCTGGAGGGACGACGCTCGACGCGGGTGGAGCCGGAACGGCGATCACCATCGCGAGCGGGAAGTCGGTCTGGCTGCAGGATCTTCGGGTGACGGGAGGACTCTCGTCCAGCACCGGCGGAGGGATCCTGAATTCCGGCTCCGCAGTCCTGGTGCGCTGCAACGTCGTCAACTGTTCCTCCGTGTCGTACGGGATCGACGCGTCCGGCGGAGGGATCGAGAACGACGGCTCGCTGCTGCTCTGGAGCTGCACGGTCGACTCTTGCGCGGTCGAAGCGAGGCCCCTGATCTTCCCGTTCACAATCTGCGGGAACGCGGCGGGCGGCGGCATCTTCAACACCGGCAATCTCAAGATCTTCGATTCGACGATCTCGGCGAACCAGTGCTACGGCGAGATGTATGTGGCCCGGCGCCGTGCCGACGGCGGTGGCATCGCCAATGGCGGCAGCTTGCGCCTCGTGAACGCGACCGTGAGCGGGAACTCCTGCCGCGCGGCCATCGCGACCTGCGGTGGGATCTGGAGCAGCACGACGTCGGTGGTGATCGACCATTCGACGATCGCGGCAAACGGGGTCCTCGGCCACGATCTCTTCGGCGGCGGAGTCGCCGGTGTCGGCGGATTCGGCGGCTCCAGCGCGCGCGTCGGCCACTCGATCTTCGACCAGAACGGTGGATGGGGGGACCTGCCGGGAGCCGTCGGCGGCGACTTCGCGGGGACGTGCGACTCTTTGGGTTATGTGCTGATCTTCGACGACTCGGGAACCACCTACACCGGCGACACGACCGGAATGCAGAAGGGCGTGAGCGCCGTCCTGCTCGCGCTCGCGGACAACGGCGGCCCCGTCCGCACGCATGCGCTCGGTCCGACGAGCCCGTGCATCGACGCCGGCAATCCCGACGCGCAGGCGTCGCCGCCCTACGACGCGCGCGGCTATCCGCGGGCGCTCTGGGACCCGGCGGTCGGCGCCAGCGACCTCGGGGCGTACGAAGCGGGATCGAGCCCGACCTACCTGCTCACCGCGACGCCCGACGTCCCGCTTCCAGCCGGCGCGACGCTCGAGCTCGTGACGGGCGGCGGCGTCGCTGCGAAGCCCGTCGCCCTGACCGTCGTCGCGATGAACGGCACGCCGACGTTTCTTCCGATGCTGATCACGACGTTCGACCAGTCCGGCGTCCTGGTGGTCGTCGCCTCGGTGCCGAGCGGACTGTCGGGATTCGCCACGACGCTTCGCAGCTACTCGCTCGACGCGAACGATCGCGTCGTCGTGACGCCGACCGTCGACGTTCACTTCCAATGAGCGGACGCACTACCTGCGCTTCAGCATCTTCTCCAGCCGATCGAGGCCGAGCACGACGTTCTCCATCGGCGGCCCGAAGCTGAAGCGCATCCACTGCCGGTAGGGCGACGGCGCGCGGCGGCGCTTCCCGGGGTTCACGTCGAAGAACTCGCCCGGCACCGTGAGCACCTTCCGTTCGAGCGCGCGCCGGAAGAAGGTCATCGCGTCGTCGAACGGCGGCTTCAGCTTCTCGAGCGATCCCCAGCAGTAGAAGGTCCCGAGCGGCTCGTTCGCGAAGATGACGCCGAACTGCTTCAGCCGCTTCAGCATGAGGTTGCGCTTCTTGACGAAGACCGCGCGCAGCGCCGTCGTCTCCTGATCGGCCTGCTTCGGCTCGAGCGCCGCGAGCGCGGCGCGCTGCGCGATGCGCGACGGCCCGCCGTCGAGCGCGCTCGCGACGCGCGCGATCGTGTCGACCATCGCGCTCGGGCCGACGCACCAGCCGATCCGCCAGCCCGGGTAGCGGAAGCTCTTGGTGAGCCCGTCGACGAGCACGACCGGATCGCTCTCCGGGTCGTCGATGAACTCGGCGGCGCTCACCGGCCCGCGCCCCGGCTTGCCGTCGGGGGTGTAGATGAAGTGGCTGTAGAACTCGTCGAGCAGCAGCGTCACCCGCCGCGCGCGCGCCACCTTCACCAGCGCGGCGAGCTCGGCGCCCGCCACCACCTGTCCGGTCGGGTTGCACGGGTTGCTGAGCAGGAACGCGCCGATGCCGTGGTCGTCGACGGTCCGCTCGAAGAGCTGCGGCGTCACGCGGAAGCCGTCCGCCTCGCGCGTGCGCAGCGGGATCGGGTTCACGCGACCCAAGTGCAGCGCGAGCATGTCCTCGTAGGCCGTGTAGTCGGGCAGCGGGTAGCCGACGTTCACCGCGCCGAGCGCCGCGACGGCGCGCGACAGCGCGAGCCGCCCGCCCTGCGCGACGGCGACGTTGTCGGCGGTGAACGGCTTGCGCGACTTCCCGTTGCGGGGGCCATTCTTGGAGCCGGCGCCGCGGTAGAGGCGGTTGTAGTGGCGCGCGACCGACTCGCGCAGCTCGGGCGTGCCGCCGAGCGGACCGTAGGCGTGGTCCTCGGGCGCGATCGTGACGGAGGAGATGCGCTTCGGCGCGCCCTCCATCGGGCCGACCTCGGGCTGTCCCTGCCCGAGGTTGCACCAGTCGGGGTCGCCGTTCCGGAAGCCGAGCTTCATCGCCTCCGCGACCACGAAGATCACGCCCATGTACGGCACGTCGCGCAGCGCGCCGCGCGGCGATCGCAGGTCGACGGTCGATTCGAGCATCCGGCGCGGCTCCCGCGGATAAGAAGGGCGGGAGAGCATAATCGCCGCGTCGCGACGCCGCCCCCCACCTCCGGACGCCCGCGCCATGCAACGACCGAGTCGCTTCGAGCTCTGGATCGGCGGCCAGTGGCGGCCGGCGAAGCAGCACGTCGCCGTCGCGACCCCCTTCGACGGCAAGGAGTTCGTCCTGGTGCCGCAGGCCGACGCCGACGAGGTGGCGGCGGCGGTCGTGGCGGCGGCCGCGGCGCGAAGCAAGATGGCGGCGCTCCCCGCCTACGAGCGCTACCGCCTCCTCATGGACGCGGCGGCGAGGGTCGCGGCGAACCACGCCCTCTTCGCCGAGACGATCGCGCTCGAGAGCGGCAAGCCGCTGCGCGAGGCGCGCGCCGAAGTCGACCGGACGATCCAGACGCTGCAGTTCAGCGCCGAGGAGGCCAAGCGCATCCACGGCGAGATGCTCTCGATCGACGCCCATCCGGCGGGCAAGGGGCGCACCGGCTTCACGCTGCGCGTGCCGCGCGGCGTCATCGGCTGCATCACGCCGTTCAACTTCCCGCTGAACCTCGTCGCCCACAAGGTCGGGCCGGCGCTCGCGTCGGGCAACACGGTCGTCGTGAAGCCGGCGGAGGAGACGCCCTGCTCGGCGTACCTGCTCGCGATGGCGCTGGCGGAGGCGGGCGCGCCGGACGGAGCCGTCAACGTCGTCCCGGGTCTCGGCGAGGTCGCGGGCGAGGCGCTCGTCACCCACCGCGACGTCGCGATGGTCTCCTTCACCGGCTCGCGGTCGGTGGGCCGGCACATTCGAGCCGTGGCGGGACTGAAGCCGGTCACGCTCGAGCTCGGCGGCAACGCCGCGGTCGTGGTCGACGCCGGCTTCGACTGGAGCGAGT
>DASRRB010000005.1:0-31468 GCA_035695985.1 Planctomycetota bacterium
CACACCGCCGCGTGGGTCGTCCATGTCGCCGCGGTATCGCGGGATCACATGGACATGGAGGTGGAAGACCGTCTGTCCCGCGGCCGCGCCAGCATTGAAGCCCACGTTGTATCCGTCTGGTGGAGGAGACGTCTCAGAGTCGATGCGCCGTTTCACGGCGTCGACAAGATCCCAGATCGCGACGCGTTCCTCTTGCGTCGCCTCCCACCACGTAGAGAACGCCCGCTTCGGGATGACGAGTGCGTGGCCGGCGCTGACGGGAAACTTGTCGCGAATCGCGAACGCGAGCGCGTTGCTCGCGATCCACTCGCTTGTCGGGATGTCGAGGAACGGAGAGGACACGTGGACACCAAGTTCGAGCGGGTCGCTCGGGAGTGGACGAAGGGCGAGGTCGGGGTCGGGCGAGGATCGTAGTGCGCGTCGGTGTTGTTCACCGCCGGTAGAGTGGCGCCGCCAGACACCGACTCGGAGGATGCCTCGGGCTTGAAATGAGACTCCCCGCGGACGCGCTCACGGCCGGAATCACCAGGATCATGCGTCTCCATCTGGCCGCCTTCGTCCTGCTCAGCTCCCCGGTCCTCCCCCTCGACACCGTCACCCTCAAACCCACCCCCAACGCCACCACCCCCAAGCAGCTCACCTCCATCACCGTCTCCCGCAACGACTCCCAGTTCGTCGTCATCAACCCCTTCAACTCCCGCTGGCCGGAGATGACCTGGGAGATCCCCGACAAGAACCGGATCCCGCGGGAGAAGGTCGAGTCGGTCGTCCTCGCCGATCCGCCGCTCGTCGAATACCGCCGCAAGGCGTCGCGCCCGAATCTCACGGCGGCGGACCATCTCGAACTGGCGAAGCGCTGCGCCGAAGCCGGCTTCAAGGACGAGACGTTGCGTGAAGCACGCCTCTGCCTCGCGCTCGACCCGACGAACTCCGACGCGGTCGCGCTCGCGGGCGGGAAATCGGCGTTCGAAGCCTGGGCGAAAGGCAACGGCGACGCGGACCCGAAACTCCGCGAGCTCGAACACGGATACCTCGCGCTCAAATCTCCTGAGGAACTCACTGCCCAACTGACAAAGCTGAAAGACCTCGGCTCGACGCGTCCGCTCGTCTACCTCGAACGCGCCCGCCGCTCGGCGGCCTTCAAGAAGGGTCGCCGCGACAAGGTCCTCCTGACGATGCACAGTGATCTGGCGCCGGGCGCGACCTACTGCATCTTCCTGCCGAAGAGCTACGACCCGCTGGTCCCGAACGGGCTCGTCGTCGGTTTGCACGGCGGCGGGCCGGGGGGCTTCGACAAGACGATCGTCACGGGCAGCGGCGAGGAGGCGATGCCGTTCTTTGCGGACGTCGCCGAGAAGACGGGGCTCCTCGTCGTCTGTCCGACGGCGCTCACGTCGGGATGGGCCTCGCCGAAGAACGAGCCGCTGGTCGATGCGGTCGTCGAGGAGATGCTCGCTCTCTACAACGTCGACGAGAATCGGATCTATCTCACGGGCCATTCGATGGGGGGCGGCGGGACGTGGCATTGGGGGCCGAAGCGGCCGTGAAGACGACTCGATCGTCGGGGTCGATTCGGATCGGCAGTCGGCGAAGGAGCTGCTCAACAACAACGGAGGGGACCGGCAGAAGCCCGACTTCGTCTACACGGAGTTCCAGAAGGAGGGGCACGGCTTCCCCGACTGGGTGCGAGGCCGCGTCTCCGCGGGCGCAAGCGGGCGAGCGCGCCGGAATCGTCGTTCCTGCGCAAGCCTTCGAAAGAGGAGATCCGGTGCTTCGGGGATCCGTCGGCGCAACCGACGGCGGCGTCGTCCACGGCAGGGGCGGCGGCGGCGGCGAACAAGTCGAGCGACGGTCGGCTCGCCGAACTGATCGCGCAGCTCGAGAAGGGCGGCGGGCGCAGCGCCGAGGCGGCGAAGGAGCTCGGCACGCGCAAGGACGCCGAGACGGTCAAGGCGCTCGCGAAGGTCCTCCACAACCCCAAGGCGCCGAGCGACGTGCGCGTCGCGACGGCGCGTGCGCTCGGGGAGATCGCGCTGCCCGAGTGCGTGAAGCCGCTGGGGGCGGCCGCGGAAGACGCCGACTTCCGCGTGGTCGACGAAGTAACGAAGTCGCTCGGAATGTCGCACGTGAAGGAGGCGCTCGATCCGCTGTCGAAGGCCGCGAAGCAGATGGGCCTTTCGTGGGAGAAGTCGATCCGCGGCGGCGAGCTGATCTTCACCGAATACAAACTCCGCCTCGCGAGCTTCGGCCTCCTCGCCGACGCGCTCGCGTCCTGCGGCGACGCGGCGACGGCGCTCCCGATCCTCCAGAAGACGATCGTCCTGCGCGTCTTCACGCCGAAGGAGCCCTACACGGTCCCGACCGACGAACGCTTCGACGAGATCCCGGGGAAGGCGCGGCTCGAGCTGGTGAAGCGGGTGCGCGCGTGTCTCGAGAAGCTGGCCGATCCGCAGGGGCGCGCGCAGCTCGAAGCGATTCGGGGGGCGTATCCGAAGGAGGAGGCGTTGGTGCGGGAGTGCGAGGCGGGGATCCGGGCGATGGGCGGGGGGTGATGCGAGTGGGGAGCGCGGGGCCCGTGCGAACCGGGTTCACATGGCCTGGGCGGACGTTCGGATCCCGATGTCGCAGTTGTCACCGCGCGACTTGCAGTTCGTCTCCGACCGCAAGGAAGCGCTTCCTGACGGAGGCGCTTCACGCGAGGCGATCTAGCGATGGTCGGCATTGCCGCCGGGTAGCGCGACCGCAGGCGCTCGATAGACTCGTCGGTTCTCGAGGTCAGGAGTTCGGGTGGGCTACGACTTCGAGTGGGATGCAGACAAGGCGGATTCGAATCGACGGAAGCACGGCGTCTCCTTCCATGAAGCGGTGACGGTCTTTGGCGACCCCCGAGCCGTGAACATGCCAGACCCGATGCACTCGCTACTGGAGGACCGCTTCACGCTGCTCGGGCGATCCAGCCTCGGACGAATACTCGTCGTGTGCTACACGGATCGGCCGTCACGGACCCGGATCATCAGCGCCAGGTGTGCGACGCGAAAGGAAGAGAGCCTGTATGACTCGCCCTAAGACCACGTCGCGCAGCGACGCCGACACGATGCTCTCCGAATACGACTTTTCGAAGGGCGTCCGCGGCCAGACCCATCGGCGGTACGCGGAAGGATCGAACGTCGTCGTGCTCGACCCGGACAACGCCAAGGTGTTCCCGAACTCCGTCGCGGTCAACGAGGCGCTTCGGCTCTACATCCGTCTGACGAAGTCGAAGACGGCGCGACCGCGTCGACGGAAGAGCACCTGACGATCAGCATGAACTCGCGCGCGAGCGGTAAGTCCCGCTACCCAACGACAGCTCACCCGGTCCCCAACACGAACGTGTTCCCATCCGGATCGGCGAACATCGCGAACGTCCCCCAATCCGCTTCCTTCGGCTCCTGCTTGAAGACGACGCCCTTGGCCTTGAGGTCTTTGAACGTCGCCTTCACGTCGTCGGCGACGAAGGAGATCCCGGTGAAGGTGCCGATGCGGTTCTTGTGCTCGGGGGGAGTGAAGAGCGTGATGCCGGCGCCGGAGCGGCCGACGCCGAGCTCGATCCAGCGCTGGTGGTCGTCGAAGGGCTGGTCGGTGATGACGCGGAAGCCCAGCTTCTGCGTGTAGAAGTCGAGCGCGCGCTGCTGGTCGCTCACGGGTACGCCGACGAACTTCATCGCCTTGATCATGTTGGCTCCAGGTACGGCCGGCCCCATTGCCGGCACGAGCCCCCAATCCAGCGACGGCGCGAGAGCGTTGCAAGGCGCGACGCGATTACCATGGCATTCGTTGCCATAGGGGGAGGGCCGCATGTCGACGCTGCCGCTCGACGCCTACGTGATCGACTCGCTGATGCCCGACTTGGTCGGCCACGACCGGCAACCCTCCGCGTTCCTCGTCTGGCTCTGCCTCTGGCGCCGGAGCCTCGGTTGCGGCAAGCCGTCGGTGCAGGTGGCCTTGATCGACCTCGCCGCTGCGAGCGGCCTCTCGAAACGCGCGGTGCAGGCGGCGATCGGGCGCCTCTCCAAGCGCCGCCTGATCGGCATCGAGCGCGCCGGCATCACCGCCGTGCCGGTCTACACCGTGCGTCGCGCTTGGGCGCGTTGACGCGTAGGAGCGACGGTTCGATTCGAGCTGGCGAAGCGGAGGGTGACACGACGGGGCGCTCGGGGAGGTCTCTGAACGACGATGCGGTCGTCACCTCTCGCGCCGGTCTTCGTCTCTCCCGGCAGGTCGGTTACCGACGCTGCTTCGGGAAAGGGCCGTGTTCGACCGACTTCTTCAGCGCTTTCGCGTGTTCATCGAATCGGGGCACTACGCGATTTCGCTCCACGCTCGGGAGGAGATGGGGGATGACGGGTTGACGGATCTTGACGTCGAGAGCTGCGTGCTGACCGGTTCGATCGTCGAACGGCAATTGGACCGGAGGACCGGAGAATGGAAGTACGTGATCGAGGGGCGGTCGGTCGCAGGCGAGAGGTGCGTCGTCGTCGGAAAGCTGACGCTCACCGGCAAGCTCGGCGTCTTGACAGTGTTCATGGTGGAGGGGTGAATGACGCCATGAACATCACCTGCGACATGTGCGGCAAGAAAGCAGCGCGCGTCCGCCGCGTCACGCGGAGCTTCGGTCAGCGGTCGGACGTGTTCTTGATCGAAGACCTTCCGGTGATCGTCTGCAGGGCGTGCGGCGAGTCGTACATGACCGCGGAGACGCTGCACAAGATCGAGCGGCTTCGGCTGCATCGAAAGAGCATCGGCGTCGCGCGTCGAGTGCTCGTCGTACGGTTCGGGGGCGCGGCGTGATTTGATCGCAGTGGCGGCGACGAACGGCGCGACCTTCAACTCACCTCGGATCCGACGAACGTCTGCAAGTCTTCCGGCAACCCCGCCTCGACCTCGAGCGGCGTCTTCCTCTTCGGGTGCGTGACCACGAGCCGCGCCGCATGCAGCGCCTGCCGCGGCAGGATCAACCGCCGCAGCAACTCCGCGTCGAGCCTCTCCTCGTAGTACGCCAGGAAGAACTCTTCATCGAGGCCGTACACCTTGTCCCCGACGATCGGGTACCCGGCGTGATGGAGGTGACAGCGGATCTGATGCCGCCGTCCGGTGTAGAGCCGACACCGGACGAGCGTGAACTCCTCGCCGTCCCGCTCGAACCTCCTCTCGACCTTCACTCCGGTCTTCGACGCCACGCCATCGGGCACCACGGCCCTCCGGTTCCCGATCGAGCTCGCGGGATGCTTCCCGATCGGCGCGTCGATCACGAACTCGTCGTCCTTCACGGTCCCGTGCACGATCGCGAGGTACTCCTTGATCGTCTCGCGGCGGCGCATCTGGCGGCCCATCTCGGCGGCGACGGCGTCGGTCTTCGCGACGAGGAGGACGCCGCTGGTCTCGAGGTCCAGGCGATGACAGAGCTTCGGGACGATGACGTCTTCGTCGTCGAATCCTGTTTCTGATCCGGCCTCGCCAGGCTTCGACCTCGTTTCCGCACTCCTTCCAGCTCCTGCCTCGTCCTCTTCACTCCTCCACACCTTCGCCGCCCTCACGGCCTCCGCCCGATACCGCTCCCGCAACCGTGTGATCACGGTGTCCTCGAGCAGCCGTCCGCCCGGATGCACCGGAATGTCCGGCGGCTTGTCGACGGCGATGAGGCACTCGTCCTCGAACAACACCTTCAATCCTCGCGGCGGTCCCGCGGCGTGCAGATCCAATTCGCGCTTCGGCCGCGGCAGCTTCACGGCGACGACTTCGCCTTCGTGCACCTTGCGGGACGAGCGCGCGACGCGGCCGACGAGCTCGACCTCGCCGCCCTCGATCAGCTCCTCGATCTTGGTCCGCGACCGCCAGTGACAGCGCTTCGCCAGGAACCGGTCGAGCCGCATCCCGGCCTCGTCCTTGCCGACCTGCAACCGCAAATGGGTCCGCATCGACGACGACGGCTTCTTCTTCGACTTCTTCCGCTCCTTCACTTCGGCGCGTCCGACTTTTCGCCGGCGCCCGCGGCCGTATCGATGCCCCTCCGAAACCTCGCCCTCTTCTCCGCGTCGATCGGCGCCCACCGCTGTTGGTTCACGCGCTGCTGGATCACGTTTCCGGGAAACACGACGCTCGTCACCTGCCTCCCGTCGATCCCGAAGAAGTGCACGCGATTGCTCGGCCCGACGACGACGACGGTGTTCTCCTGGACGTCCCAGTAGAGATCGGTGTCGCCGGCGGCGCGCGCGTCCTCGAAGGCCTTGTGGGTCGGGCGATCGCCCTGGCGCGCACGATCACGCGCATGTCCGGTCCGCCGCCCGTCCATGCGCGTGCGATGCTCGAGGTCGCGGCTGGCGTCCCTCATCAGATTCGCGATGCGGTTGACGAGTCTCTCGAGCGCGACGCCGATTCCGGGCACGCGCGAGCCGCCGCGGCCGGTGAAAACGCCGGCCTCGCGCCGCAGATGGCGCAGGGCATCGGGCAGCCCGTCGAGGATCGACTCTTCGAGCGGCGCGGCGCCGCTCGCGAGCTCCGGCCGCCGCCCGACCAGGTTCAGCCCGAGCAGCGCCCCTTCCGGCGCCTTCTCCGTCCTCACCACCTGCACCGTCAGCGCCATCAACTCCCCGCGCTCCCGCGGCCGCCGCTCCGACTGCCAGCGATCCTCCGGCCGCGCCGGCGCCGCCGGCTTCTCGCCGTTGGGGACGAAGTACCCGACGCACAGCTGCCCGAGCACGTAACACCGCCACTTGGGCGCGTCGAAGCCCTCGAAGAGCCGCCCGTAGATCTCGTCGCGGTGGATCGTCACGGCGACGAGATCCCTTCCTCCATAAAGGCGCTCGATCCGCGGGTCGCCCTTGCGATGCAGCAGCTTGTCGAGCTCGACCCACTCGGGCCGCCCGGTCTCCTCGTACCCGGCGAAGACGCTGCGCGCGGTCGGCGGCGAGGAGTGGGCGCAGAGCGAGTTCTCACAGCGCAGGCAGTAGACGCGCCCGCGCTGGAAGGCGACGGCGTTCAGCAGGGCGTCGCGCACACGGTTGCGCAAGATCTCGATCAGCTTCTCCGACTCGGCGAGCCGGATCTCCGCCGCGAGGCGCCCGTCGCCGCCCGAGAATCCGAGGACCACCGGCAGCTCGACGGCGTCGACCTTCGCCTCGGGCGCGACGTGCTGCTCGGCGGCGAGGATCTCGCGCGCGGCGCGCGTGAGCTCGCCGATCGCGTCGGCGACGCGCCGCTCGAGGTCGCCGCGGCCGTCGCCGTGTCCGGGGCGGGGTGCGTGCGCGGGCTTCTTCGGTCCGGGGCGGTCGGCGTGCATGACGGCGCGAGTATGGCGAAGCGGCGCAGCGTCGTCAGCGCGCGCCGCCGGACGCGGCGGGCGACGTCCCTTTCGTTCCATCGGACGGCCCGAATTGCAAAACGCTCCGTTCCGGAGCGCGTGCCCTCGAAGGGCGGCGTTCAGGAGCGGATCGATCGGCGACGGCACGTCGCGTGCAAAAGGCCCGCGCCCCGATCCCCCGAACCATTGGGAGTCATGCGATGTCGACGAATCGAAGACTGCACTCCGGTCTCATCGCGACGCTCGCGGCCGCGCTCGCCGCCGGCTGCAGCTCGGGCGGACCGTCCGAGATGATGGCGATCGAATCGGCCGCGAACGCGACCACCTTCCAGGAGCAGGTGAAGGCCGGACAGTCGCTCTTCTCGCTGCACTGCGCCGAGTGCCACGGCGGCGCGGGCCAGGGCGAGGACGCGCCGCGCCTCGTCGGACTGAAGCAGGGCGCGCTGCCGCTCGATCCGCCGGCCGACCGCAAGTACCGCAAGCAGAAGTTCGTCACCGTCGCCGACGTCGCCGACTTCGCGACGCACAACATGCCGCCGCGCAACCCCGGCAGCCTCGGCAAGGACGCCTACTGGGCCATCCTCGCCTTCGACCTCCACGCCAACGGCCTCGACCTCCCCCAGAAGCTCACCCCCGACGTCGCGAAGGCGACCACCATTCCGCGGTGACGCGGGGGGAGAGAGAAGTCGCAAGAGCGATCGGCAGCGAGCCGATGCCTCGGGCGTGTCGGATGGGTCGGTGGAGCGGCGTCACCGATCCTCGTCGTCGTCGTCCGTCGAGACGATGCCGAGGGGCGGGCTTCCGCCGCGCGCGATGCGGCTCGTCCGAGAATGGAATCGGAGGTACAAACCTGAAATCGAGCGCAGTTGGGACCACGCGCAGAAGACAGGCGTGGCGGAAGCGGTTCCGCCGTTGGAGTGAAGCCATGGCGAGAGCGGAAGTGCTGCGCGTAATTTCCCTCGAGCGCTGCGGCGGACACGTGCTGCGGTTGCGCTTCAACGACGGTGTCGAGAAGCGAGTGGACGTCCTGCCGCTCCTCGATCGAGGCGCTCTGCTGCGGTTGCGCGATCCGGCGGAGTTCGCGCGCGTGCGACTCGACCGGGGCTTTGGGGTGCCCTGCTGGCCGGGCAACCTCGACCTTGCGCCGGAAGCGTTGCACGCGCTGCCCGAAGCGCCGGAACGTGCGCCGCGGCGCGCTGCGCGGCCGCGCGCGCGTTCGCGGCGACCCGCCCGCCGCTGAACGAGGCGCGCCGGAAGGCGCCTCGGGCAGCGCCTCGGCGCGCCGTTATCGTCCGCGCCCCATGCCGCCCGATCCGACGCCGGCGCAACGCGTCACGCTCGAAGGGATCCTCGATCGCGAGATCTTCGCGAACGAAGAGCGCAGCCACGTCGTCGCGGAGCTCTTGACGAAGCGCGGCGAGCGGCGCGTGGTCGCGGGGGACCTCGGCGGTTGCGCGGTCGGCGACTCGGTCGTGGTCGAAGGCAGGCCAGTCACGCACCCGCGCTTCGGCGCGCAGATCCGCGTCGACTCGGTGCGCTGGGTGCCGCCGGCCTCGGAAGAGGGGATGCGTCGTTTCCTCGGCGGCGGCTCGGTCGAAGGGGTGGGCGAGGTCCTCGCGGGCCGCATCGTCGACCACTTCGGCGCCGACACGCTGCGCGTCTTGAACGACGAGCCGAAGCGGCTGCGCGAAGTCCCCGGCCTCGGCAAGAAGCGCGTCGGCGTCATCGCGGAGGCGTGGCAGCGCGCGCGCACCCGCAACGAGGAGAAGGCGTTCCTCGCGGGGCTCGGGCTCGGGCCGGGGATGAGCGCGCGCGTGCAACGGGCGCTCGGAGAAAACGCCGCGCAGGTCGTCAGGAAAGACCCGTTCGTGCTCGCGCAGCTCGTCGACGGCATCGGCTTCCGGCGCGCCGACGAGATCGCGCGGCGGCTCGAGGTCGCGCCCGATTCGCCGCAGCGGCTGCGCGCGGGGCTCGAGTTCGCGCTCGCGGAGTTCGCCGACGAAGGCCACGTCTACGCGCCGCGCACGCGGCTGGTCGACGCGGCGCAGCGGCTCCTGTCGCTCGCGCCGGGGCCGATCGAGGACGCGCTCGCGCAGCTGCTGCAGGAGAAGGCGCTCGTGCAGGAGCCGCTCGACGGCGACGCGGCGATCTACCTGCCGCGCCTGCACGCGGCCGAGCGCGAGGTCGCCGAGGAGCTCGCCCGCCGCCTCGGCCCGGTCGCGAAGGGGGCGAGCGTCGACGCGGCGCGCGCGCTCGACTGGGCGCAGCCGCGTCTCGGCGTCGACCTGACCGACGACCAGCGCGACGCGCTCTCTCTCCTGATGAACGAGCGCACCGCGGTGCTGACCGGCGGACCGGGCGTCGGCAAGACGACGATCGTGCGCGCGCTCGTCGAGATCTTCGAGAAGAAGGGCCTGCGCGTCGCGCTCGCGGCGCCGACCGGCCGCGCCGCGCGCCGCCTCGCCGAGACGAGCCTGCGTCCCGCCGCGACGATCCACCGCCTGCTCGAATTCAATCCGCGCCAGGGCGGCTTCGCGCGCAAGCGCGGGAACCCGCTCGAGAAGGACGTCGTGATCGTCGACGAGACGTCGATGGTCGACCTGCCGCTGATGCGCGACCTGCTGCGCGCGATTCCGCTGCCGTCGCGGCTGCTGCTCGTGGGCGACGCCGACCAGCTCCCGTCGGTCGGGCCGGGCGACGTGCTGCGCAGCCTCGTCGCGTCGGGCCGCATCCCGGTCGCGCGATTGACGAAGATCCTGCGTCAAGAAGAGGGCTCGACCATCGTCCGCGCCGCGCACGCGGTGCTGCACGGCGACGTCCCCGACTTCCCGAAGGGCGAGGGCGAGGGCGGCGGCGCTTTCTTCATCGTGCGCGACGACGCCGGCGCGGCGCAGCGCACGGTCGTCGAGGTGGTGACGCGCCGCCTGCCGCAGCGCTTCGGCGTCGACCCGCTGCGCGACGTGCAGGTGCTGACGCCGATGAACCGCGGCCCGCTCGGCGTCGCCGAGCTGAACGACGCCCTGAAAGCGGTCCTCAATCCGGCGCAGAGCGCGCTCTTCGGCGCGGAGGAACGCGCCGTGCGCCCGCTGCTCGCCCCCGGCGACCGCGTGATCCAGACGCGCAACAATTACGACCTCGACGTCATGAACGGAGAGATCGGCTCGATCGTCGCGCGCGACGGGAACGGCGACCTCCTCGTCGACTTCGAGGACCGCCAGGTCCGCTTCCCCGTCGCGCAGTCGGGTGAGCTGACGCTCGCGTACGCGATCACCGTCCACAAGTCGCAGGGGTGCGAGTTCAAGGCGGTGGTGCTCGCGCTCTCGATGCAGCACTTCGTCCTCTTGCGCCGCAACCTCCTCTACACGGCGCTCACGCGCGCGAAGCGGCTGCTCGTCGTGGTCGGGACGCAGCGCGCCTTGCGGACCGCCGTCGAGATGGGGGCGGTGGAGCAGCGCGCGAGCCTGCTCGAGCGGCGCCTCCGTGCAGGAACCGCGGCATGACCGCGCCGCGCTTCACGCTGCTCCATGAAGACGCGCAGATGGTCGCGATCTTGAAGCCCGCCGGCCTGCCGAGCGTCGAGTCGGAGGGCGAGCGCGGGAAGAACTGCGTGTCGGAGCTGCGCGCGTCGCATCCGACCGCGCTGCCGGTCCATCGGCTCGACCGCGACGTCTCGGGGGTGATGCTCTTCGCCCTCGACGAAGCGACGCGCGCCGCGCTCGAAGAGCAGTTCCGCGCACGCTCGATCGAGAAGAAATACCTCGCCGTCGTGCGCGGCGCCCCGTTTCCGCCGAACGGCACGATCCGCCGTCCGATCGCCGACCTCGGCAAGACGGCACGCGTGCAGGCGCGCGGCGCGTCGGCGGTCACCCATTACATGACGAAGGAACGGCTCGGTCCGGCGACGCTCGTCGAGGTCGACCTCGAGACCGGCCGCTACAACCAGATCCGCCTCCACTTCGCCGCGATCGGCTGCCCGCTGCTCGGCGAGCGCAAGTACGCGCGCGGCCGCGACGCCACCGTCCGCTTCCGCCGTCCCGCGCTGCATGCGTGGCGCATCGCATTCGATCATCCGAAGACGCACCGACGGATCGAGCTCGAGGCGCCGCTCCCCGCCGACCTCGAACGGCTGCTTTCCGACCTGCGCGGGAGATGACGCGCGGCCGCGCGACGCCACGACAACCCCGCGGCGTTCGATTAACCTGTCGCGATTCCGGACCGGCCGGCACGTCGCAGCACGGTGCTACGATGGGCGGCCGCGCGGTCCCGTCCGGCAAGAGGGAGCTGCATGGATCCGAAGAGCGGCGCCATCCCGTTCTGCCGCCCGACCATCGAGCAGGAGGAGATCGACACCGTCGTCGCCTCGCTCAAGTCGGGCTGGATCACGTCGGGGCCGAAGGTCGTCGAGTTCGAGAAGATGTTCCGCGAGCGGTTCAAGCAGCCGCACGCGCTCTCGGTCAACTCCGCGACGGCCGGGCTGCACGTCGTCCTCGCCGCGCTCGGCATCGGGCCGGGGGACGAGGTGGTCACCACCTCGATGACGTGGCCGGCCACCTGCAACGTGGCCGAGCTGCTCGGGGCGAAGTCGGTCTTCACGGACGTGATCGACGGGACGCTCCTGATGGACCCCGCCGACCTGCGCCGCCGGCTCACGCCGAAGACGCGCGCGGTGATCCCGGTCCACCATTGCGGCGCGCCGGCCGACCTCGACGCGATCCACGCCATCATCGACCCCTACGCGAAGCAACACGGGATCAAGATCGCCCTGCTCGAGGACGCGGCGCACGCGGTCGGCACCGAATACAAGGGGCGCCCGACCGGCGTCGGGAGCGACCCGGTCGTCTTCAGCTTCCATCCCATCAAGAACATCACGACCGGCGAAGGCGGGATGATCGTCACCAACGACGACAAGCTCGCCGAACGCATGCGCATCCTCAAGTTCCACGGCGTGCAGAAGGACAGCTGGACGCGCTACGCCTCGGGCGGATCGCCGCGTTACGAAGTGATCGAGCCGGGCTGGAAGTACAACATGCTCGACCTGCAGGCGGGGCTCGGCATCGAGCAGCTGAAGAAGGTCGAGCGCTTCAATGCGCGGCGCAAGCAGTTGGCGACGCTCTACGACGAGCTGCTCGCCGGCGTCCCGGAGCTCCGGCCGCTCGCGCGCCCGACGTATCCGCACGTCCACGCGTGGCACCTCTACGTGGTGCGCCTCGACCTCACGAAGGTCTCGATCGGCCGCGACGAGTTCATCGCCGAGCTCGGCGCGGAGGGGATCGGCGCCGGCCTCCACTTCACGCCGGTCCACCTCCATGCGCACTACGCGAAGAAGTACGGCTACAAGCGCGGCGACCTGCCGGTCGTCGAGCAGGCGGGGGAGGAGATCATGTCGCTGCCGCTCTATCCGCTGCTGACCGACGCCGACGTTCGGCGCGTGGTCGACTCGATCAAGAAGATCGTCGCGAAGCACCGCGTCGCCGGGACCCCCGGCGTCGCCGCCCGCCATGCGTGAAGCCGTGGTCCCGACCCTCACGGTCGTCGTCCCCCTCTACAACGAGGAGGAGAACATCGTGGCGCTGGTGGCGCGGCTGCTGCCGTCGCTGCGCGCCATCGGCGAGCCGTTCGAGGTGATCTTCGTCGACGACGGCTCGCGCGACCGCACGCTCGAGCGGCTGGCCGGCGCGGTCGCCGGCGACGCGGCGGTGCGCGTCGCGCCGCTCGCGCGCAACTTCGGCCAGCACGCGGCGGTCTGCGCCGGCTTCGCGCTGTCGCGCGGGAAGTTCGTCGTCACCATCGACGCCGACCTGCAGAACCCGCCCGAGGAGATCCCGCGCCTGCTCGACGAGTGGAAGCGCGGCCACGACATGGTCGGCACGACGCGCATGCACCGCCAGGACACCTGGTTCCGGCGCAAGGCGTCGCAGATCGTCAATGCGACGACCCGGCGGATGTCCGGCATCCAGCTGCACGACTTCGGCTGCATGCTGCGCGGCTACTCGTCCGAGATCGCGCATGCCATTGCAGATCGGAGGGAGTCGAAGACCTTCGTGCCCGCACTCGGCTGGCTCTACGCGCGCAACCCCACCGAGATCCCGGTGCGGCACGAGGCGCGGCTGGCGGGGCGCTCGAAGTACTCGCTGCGCCGGCTGCTCTGGCTCCATCTCGATCTCGCGACCGGCTTCTCGGTCGGGCCGCTGCGCTTCCTCATGGGCTTCGGCGCCTGCATCGCCGGCGCGGGCGTCCTCTTCGGCCTCTTCCTCTTGATCATGCGCATCACCGAGGGCCCGAAGTGGGCCGCGGAAGGCGTGTTCACGCTGTTCGCGCTGCTCTTCATCTTCGTCGGCGCGCAGTTCGTCGTCTTCGGGATCCTGGGCGAGTACCTCGGCCGCATCTTCATGACGGTGCGCGAGCGGCCGGCGTGGGTCCTGCGCGAGCCGGCCGGCGACGCCGTCCTGCAGGCGCCGCGCCGCGACGTCGAGCAGACGCTGCTCGACGCGCGCGGCACCGACGTCGTGATACGCGAAGACATCCGCCCGCCCGCGCACGAGCCGCGTGCATGAGCGCGGTCGTCTTCGCGTACCACGACGTCGGCTGCCTGGGCCTGCGCGTGCTGCACCGGCTGAAGATCCCGGTCGCCGCGGTCTACACCCACGCCGACGACCCGACCGAGAACACCTGGTTCGGCTCGGTGCGGCGCACCTGCGAGGAGCTGAAGCTCCCAGTCCACGTCGGCGCCGACCCCAACTCCGAGGGCGAGCGCGCGAAGATCGCGAAGCTGAAGCCGGCTGCCTTCTTCAGCTTCTATTTCCGCGACCTCCTGAAGCAGCCGCTGCTCGCGATCCCCAAGCACGGCGGCGTCAACCTGCACGGCAGCCTGCTGCCGCGCTACCGCGGGCGGGCACCGGTCAACTGGCAGCTGCTGCACGGAGAAACACGCAGCGGCGCGACGCTCCACTACATGGTGAAGCGCGCCGACGCGGGCGACGTCGTCGACCAGGAGCCCTTCGAGATCGGGCCCGACGACGCGCCGACCGACGTCTTCAAGAAGCTCCTCCCCGCGGCCGAGCTCGTCCTGTCGCGCAGCGCGCCGGCGGTCATGGACGGCAGCGCGCCGCGCATCCTGCAGCTCGAGTCGAATGCGACGACCTTCGGGCGGCGCACGCCGGCCGACGGCCTGATCCACTGGAGGATGGCGGCGCACGACGTGCGCAACCTCGTGCGCGCCGTGACGGAGCCCTACCCTGGGGCCGTCACGTACACGTCAGGAGGGCGTCGCATCATGGTCTGGTGGGCCGACTTCGTGCCCGAGGCTCCGCGCAGCGCGCGCGAGCCCGGCACGATCGAGTGGTCGGGGGCGCCGGGGGAGGCGCCGCGCGTGGTCTGCGGCGACCGCCGCCGGCTGCGGCTCTCACGGTTCACGATCGAGGCGGAAGGCGGGAACGCGGCCGCGATCGACGCGCGTGAATTCCTGCGCGACGGCGCGGTGCTGGGTCCGGGAACCTCCCCGGCAAACTGAAGGAGAGGACGAACCGCGATGGACATCCTGATCCTGGGCGTGAACGGCTTCATCGGGAGCCACCTCACCACCGCCGTCCTGGAGCGCACCGACTGGCGCGTCTTCGGGATGGACCTCGACTCCGACCGCGTCGCGAAATGGCTCGACCACCCGCGCTTCCGCTTCCTCGAGGGCGACATCGCGATCAACAAGGAGTGGATCGAGTACCACATCCGCAAGTGCGACGTCTGCCTGCCGCTGGTCGCGATCGCGACGCCGGCCGCCTACGTGAAGACGCCGCTCGCCGTCTTCGACCTCGACTTCGACGAGAACCTCCGCATCATCCGCCAGTGCGTGAAGTACAAGACGCGCGTCGTCTTCCCGTCGACCTCCGAGGTCTACGGGATGTGCACGGACAAGGAGTTCGACGAGGAGAAGAGCCCGCTCGTCTACGGGCCGATCAACAAGTCGCGCTGGATCTACGCCTGCGCGAAGCAGCTCCTCGACCGCGTGATCGCCGCGCTCGGCCGCGACGCCGGCCTGCAGTACACGCTCTTCCGGCCCTTCAACTGGATCGGGCCGCAGCTCGACTCGATCCACACCGCGAAGGAGGGCAGCTCGCGCGTCGTCACGCAGTTCCTCGGCCACCTGCTCCGCAAGGAGCCGATCACGCTGGTCGACGGCGGGACGCAGCGGCGCTGCTTCACCCACATCGACGACGGCGTCGACGCGCTGATGAGCATCCTCGAGAACAAGGACGGCCGCGCCGACTCGGGCATCTTCAACCTCGGCAACCCGAGGAGCGACAAGAGCATCCGCGAGCTCGCGGAGACGATGGTCAAGGCGCTCGGCACCTTCCCCGCGTACAAGAAGCACGCGCAGGAGGCGAAGATCGTCGAGAAGTCTTCCGGCGAGTACTACGGCGACGAGTACCAGGACATCACCCACCGCGTGCCGTCGATCCGCCGCGCGCGCGAGCTCCTCGGATGGGAGCCGAAGGTCGGCTTCGAAGAGGCGATCCTGCGCACGATCGCCTACTACGTCGAGACCAGCGAGGACACCGGCAGGGCCAAGACGCGCCACGCGTGAGCCCGTCCTCCCTGCCGGCCGCCCCGCCGCGCGGCGCCGTCGCCGCGACCCGACCGCTCGTCGCGAGGATCCTGCGCCGGCCGCTGCTCGCGGCCGCCGTCTTCGCGTTCGCCGCCGCCTTCGCGGGGATCCACGGCCACTCGCTCTGGTCGCCCGACGAGCCGCGCGAGGCGCAGATGTCGCGCGAGATGCTGGAGAGCGGCTTCTCGGCGATGCCGACGCTCGGCGGCGAGCCGTTCCTCGAGAAGCCGCCGCTCTTCTTCTGGCTGGCGGCCGCCTCCTATCGCGTCTTCGGCGTGAGCGAGGCGGCGGAGCGCCTCCCGTCCGTGCTCTTCGGCGCGCTCGCGACGCTCGCCGCCTATTCGATCGCGCGCGCGACGGGCGGGCGGCGGGCCGCGCTCGTCGCCGCCGTCTTCACCGCCTCGTTCTCGACCTTCTGGTCGGTCGGCCATCGCGGCATCAACGACGTCGTGCTCGGCGCCGCGGTCGCGGGCGGCCACGCGCTGCTGGTGCGCGCGCGCGCCATGGCGGAGAAGGGGCGCGCGCTCCACTGCGCGCTCGGCGCCGGCTTCTGCGCCGGCGTCGCCTTCATGGCGAAGGGGGTGATCGGCCCGGTGCTGCTCGCCGGCCCGCCGACGATCGCGTGGCTCGTGCTGCGCGACGGCGTCGTGCTGCGCCGCGTCCTCCCGTGGCTCGCGCTCTCGTGCGCCGCGTTCATCGCGGCGTTCGGCGTGCCGTGGGCGGTCGCGCTGTCGCACCACCCCGGCGGCTGGAAGAACGTCTTCGACTGCACGCTCGGGCAGGTGATCGGGCGCGTGGTGGGGGACGAGGCGGTCGGTCCGCACAACCACCCGTGGTGGTTCTATCTGCAGGGCGGATGGGGGGCGCTCGTCCCGTGGGTCGCGTTCCTGCCGGCGATCCTCGTCTCGCCGATCCAGCGCCTGCGCATGAAGCGCCGCCCGCTGCTCGACGCGGGGCTCATGCTGCTGGCGGGCGTGCTGCTGCTCTCGATCCCGTCGGGCAAGCGCAACAGCTACCTCTTCCCGCTGCTGCCGCTCGCGGCGGCGGTCCCGGCCGACTGGTTCGCGCGGCTGCGCGTGCGCGAGGTCTTCGGGCGGCGCTTCCTGCAGTGGACGATGGCGCTCGCGAGCGTCGGCGGCGTCGCGCTGTTCGCGCTGGCGGTCTCGCTCGCCTGCGGCAGCGCGACCCTCGCGAAGCTGGTGGCGATCCCGAAGCTCGCGCCGATCGCCGCCGCCGGCGCGAGCCCGGCGAACGTCGTGACCGCGGTCGCGGCGCTCGCGCTCGCGCTCTGGCTCGGCCGGATCGCGCGGCGCTTCCGGCGCGACGCGACCGTGCGCGCCGCGGTCCGGGAGGTGGTCGTCTTCGCCGCCGCCGGCCTCGTCCTGTCGCACGCGATCGGCCGCCCGTTCCTCGAGCCGCTGAACCGGCTCTATCCTGCGGCGAAGAGCCTCGCGGCGGCGGTGCCGGCCGGCGAGCCGCTGCTCTCGTACAACGGGAGCGAGACGCTGCGCGCGATGGTCCCGTTCTACGGAGGGCGGCGCCTGATCCGGATCCACTCGCAGGACGTGCTCGGCGAGATGGCGGCACGCGGCGCGCGCCACCTGATCGAGCTGAACGACACCAAGGTCAAGCTGCCGCCCGACGTCGCGGCGCGCCTGA
This sequence comes from Planctomycetota bacterium, assembly GCA_035695985.1. Classification (GTDB taxonomy): domain Bacteria; phylum Planctomycetota; class B15-G4; order B15-G4; family SIAN01; genus DASRRB01. The sequence continues at coordinate 17,595 of DASRRB010000005.1, forward strand.
CGCCGATCTTCTCGACCCCCGAGGTCGACGGCTTCGACGCGACCGTCTACGAGCTGCGCTGAGGCGGGACCGGCGATGGCCGCGCGCGCCGCGCTCAAGGTCGACGTCTGCACGCGCGAGGGGATGCGGCTGCGCGCGCCGCGCGTGCTCGACGCGCTGAAGCGCGCGCACGTGCGCGCGTCGTTCTTCCTCGCGTTCGGGCCCGACTGCTCGGGCTGGGCGGTCGTCCACCTGCTCGACCCGAAGTTCCGCGCCAAGATGGCAAAGTCGAACGCGCGCTCGCTCTACGGCTGGCGGACGATGCTCTCGGGGACCTTGCTTCCACCTCGGAAGGTCGCCGCCGGCTTCCCCGACCTCGTGCGCCGCATGGTCGACGAGGGACATGAAGTCGCGCTGCACGGCTGGAACCACCGCCGCTGGCAGGACGGCGTGCGCAAGATGGACGAGGCGCGCGCCGGTCGCGAGCTCGCGCACGCCGCGGAAGCCTTCGAGCGGATCCTCGGCCGGCGCCCGCAGGCGTCGGGCGCGCCCGGCTGGGTGGTGAGCGCGGCGAGCCTGCGCGCGCAGGACCGTCTCGGCCTCGCCTACGCCTCCGACCTGCGCGGCGGCCCGGCCTGCCGGCTGCGCGCGGGCGGCGAGACCTTCGCGACGCCGCAGCTCCCGACCACGACGCTCTGCATCGAGGAGCTGCTCGCGTCGGGGCGCGGCGACGAAGCGGCGCTCGAGGTGTCGCTCTTCGAGGCACTCACGCCGGAGCGCGCGCCGCCGACCGGCGCGATCGTGCCGATCCACGCCGAGGTCGAGGGCGGGCCGTACCTCGCGCTGTTCGAGCGGCTGCTCGCGCGCGCCCGCGCCGCGGGCGTCGAGCTCGTGCCGGTCGCCGAGCTCGCGCGCTCCCTCGATCCCGCGCGCCTCCCCGTGCGCGACCTCGTCGACCTCGAGCTCCCGGGCCGCGCTGTGCCGGTCGCCGCGGCCGCCGCCGAGCCCGTCGCCCCGCTCCGGCCGGGTGAGGGGAGCGGGGAGTGAGCGGAAGTCCTTCCTCGTTCCGATCCTGACGCGCTCGCCCAGGTCCCCGGTCGCGAGCGCAGGAGGTCGATCCATGACCGGTCCGCTGCTCGCCTGGACATTCGGTCTCTTCGTCGCGAGTCCTGCGTTCCTGCCCCCCGCGCCGCAGGACGGCAAGGACGTGCAGGTCTCGACCCCCAGCACGGCGCGCCAGTGCGACGCCGACCTCAAGGTCGATCCGAACGATCGACTCCATCTCATCGCGGGGGCCGAGGACTGGCGCAGCGGCGCGACCAACTGCGCCTACTACGCCTCGTTCGACGGCGGGCTCACCTGGGCGGAGAACTTCTTCACCGATCCGGACGGGCTCGGCCACGCGAAGAGCCCTTGCGTGGCATTCGGCCCGAACGGAGAGGCGTATTTCGTCGCGGCCGCCTACGACCAGGTCTTCTACCACTCGACCCTCTACCTCGGGACCTCGACCGACGGCGGCGCGACGATCGGGTCGTGGGTGGCCGTCACGAGCAAGTGGGCGACGCTCCAGTACTACGACGACAGTCCGCGCATGGTCGTCGACACGAGCAACGGCGCATACCGCGGCGCGATCTACGTCGCGTTCCGGCACATCGGCGGCGGCGGCGGTCTCGCTCCCAACCTGGCGCGGTCGACGGACGGGGGCCTCACCTGGGACCTCCTCGGCGGGTTCACCGACAGCAACTATTGCGAAGGTCTCGGCATGGTCGTCGGCCTGAACAGCGAGTTGTTCGTCGGTTACTACGACTTCAACGACAGCACGATCAAGGTCGCCACGTCGACCGATTCCGGCACCACGTGGGGCACGGACGTGAAGGTGTGCGACGCGCCGTTCCTCGGCCTCGTCCCGCACAACGCCTTCCAGACCAACTCCTATCCGAGCATGGCGATCGATCGCAGCGGCGGGCCGTACGCGGGCCAACTCTACGTCTGCTTCGCGAGCGACTTCGCGTCGGGCTCGGGCGCCGACGTCTACGTCAGTACTTCGGCCGACGGCGGCGCGACGTGGTCCGCGTTGACGATGGTCAATGACGACGGGACCTGGAGGAGCCAGTTCTTCCCGAGCATGGACGTCGACGCGAACGGCCACGTGGACGTCGGCTTCTACGACCGGCGCGACGACAAGAAGAACGTCGCGGTGCGCTACTACGTCGCGCGCAGCTCGGACGGCGGCGCGACGTTCCAGCGGAACCGCCCGGTCTCGGACGTGAGCACCGACTTCACGGCCTATCCGCAGGGTGCCTACATCGGCGACTACACGTCGGTCGCGTGCACCGACCGGACGCTCCACGCGATGTGGACCGACGGCCGGGCCGGCGACGACGACGTCTACACGTCGCCCGTGAACCTCGGCCTCTCCACCGACACGGCGACGATCTCGGCGGCGAGCGGCGGCACCGTGAGCTTCGCGCTCGACGCCGGACCGCTCTACGGCAGCGCTTCCTACTGGCTGCTCGGGACGGTCTCCGGCACGAGCCCCGGCTTCCAGCTGCACGGCGTCGACGTCCCGATCAACTTCGACGCGTTCACGCTGCTCACGATCACCAACGCCAACACCAGCTCGCTGCCCGGCTTCGCCGGGACGCTCGGAACGAACGGCGGCGCGACGGCCTCCCTCGTGGCGCCGCCGCTGCCGCCGGCGCTCATCGGCCTGCCGATGGACTTCGCGTTCCTCGTCAAGTCCGGCGGCGCCGTCCGCTGGGCGTCGGACCCGACGCACCTGGAGATCGTGCCGTAGCGGGAAACTCGCCCTCGACCGCGTCGTACTCCGGCACTCCCCACGCGGAGCCGAGCCGGAGGTCAGCGCGATGTGGAAGGTCGTGGCCGCGGTCGTCGTTGCGGGTGGGTCGGCGCTCTGGGCGCGCGCGCAAGCGCCGGCGTCCGAGTCGGAGCTCGATCCGATGCATTGGGGCGTCGTCTACGACGTCCCCGAGACGGAAGACGTCGCGCTCGAGGCCGACGTCCCCTACCTGAAGGACGCGAGAGGCGCGCTCGCGATCGACGTCTACCAGCCGCCCGACGCGAAGCGCGGCGAGAAGCGTCCGGCCGTCGTCTTCCTGAACGCGATCGGCGACGCGCCCGCGCCCGCACCCAAGGTGAAGAGCTGGGGGATCTACCGGACCTGGCCGCGGCTGGTCGCGGCGCACGGACTCGTCGGCGTCTCGATGGAGTGCGACGGGACGCGCATCCAGGAGAGCCTCGCCGCGCTGTTCGACTTCCTCGAGAAGCACGGCGCCGACCACGGCATCGACGCCGGGCGCCTCGGCGTCTACGCGGCGTCGGCGAACGTGAGCGGCGCGAGCGAGTACCTGCTCGGCGGCCACGCGAGCGCGGGGATCCGCGCGGCCGTCCTCTACTACGGACAGCCGCCGGCGCGCGCACCGCGGCGCGACCTGCCGGTGCTCTTCGTCGTCGCGGAGTCGGACGTCCCGCGGCTCGGGCCCGATCTCGTCGGCCTCTGGCAGCGCGTCGTCGAGGCGCGCGCGCCGTGGACGCTGCTCTTCGGGAGCGGGATGCCGCACGCCTTCGACGCCTGCCGCGACCGTGACGACGCGCGGCGCATCGTCCAGCAGACGATCGCGTTCTGGCGCTCCCACCTCGAGCCGGTGCCGGTGCCGCCGTGGGACCCGTCGCCGGCGCGCGCGATCGTCGCCGCGCTCTTCGGCAACGACACCGACCAGGCGGCGACGCTGCTGAAGCAGTGGGTGGCCGACCATCCCGACGACGGCCAGGCGCAGCTCCAGTACGGCCGCGTGCTCGCGGAGACCGGCCGCTTCCAGGAGTGCGGCGTCGCCTACGAACGCGCCTTCGCGCTGGGCGTGCGCGATCCCGGGCTCGACGTGGGTCTCGGGCTCGTGCGGGCCGGCCAGCAGCGCTGGCGGGAGGCCGAGGAGCTCCTCGCGCGCGGGGTCGCGGCGGGAGCCGTCGACGGCCGCGTCCTCTCCGGCCTCGGCCACGCGCAGCTCATGCTCGGCAAGGTGGACGCGGGCGTGCAGAGCTACGAGCGGGCCCTCGCGGCCGGGATCCCCGCGGGCGCGCAGACGCGCGGACTCGCCTGCTTCAACCTCGCCTGCGGCTACGCGCGGCTGGGAAAGAAGGACCAGGCGTTCGAGAAGCTCGGGACCGCCGTCGACGAGGGGTTCAACGCGAAGAAGACCTTCGAGGACGACGCCGACCTCGCGCCGCTGAAGAGCGACCCGCGCTTCCAGGCGCTGCAGGCGCGGCTCGTCGCGCGCTGACGCGCCGATCGATTAGTCTCTTCCCGCATGACCCCTTCCCGCGTCGACGCGCGCCTGCTCGACACCGTGGTCGAGGCGGCGCGCAAGAGCGCGCGCCTGCGCATGAACCACAACCTCCACCTCATGGAGGACGCGATCCACCGGCTGCTGAACGCCATGGAGCCGGGCAGCTACGTCCAGCCGCACCGCCACTTGTCGGCGCCACGCACGGAGACGCTCGCGTGCATCCGCGGGCGCGGCGCGGTCCTCGTCTTCGACGACGGCGGCGCGGTGACGTCGCGCTTCGTCCTCTCGCCGGCGGGGCCCGACTTCGTCTGCGAGCTGCCGCCCGGGGCGTGGCACTCGCTGCTCGCGCTCGAGACGGGGACCGTCTTCTTCGAGGTGAAGGCCGGCCCCTACGTCGCGCCGCCCGCCACCGACGTCGCGAGCTGGGCGCCGGCGCCGAACGACGCGCGCGCCGCCGACTACCTCGAAACTATGCGGAAGGCGGCGCTGCGCTGACCGCGGCCGCGGCGCCGGTCGACGACGCCGTGAGGCCGACCTCGACCGCGCGGCCGCCGTTCCCGTCGTCGACGAGGCGCGCGTGCACCTCGCCGCCGAGCGCCGCGGCGAAGGCCCGCGCCAGGAAGAGGCCGAGCCCGACGTGGCCCGCGCCGCCGTCCGACGTGCGCGGCGTCTTGCTCCAGAACGGCTCGAAGAAGCGCTCGACGTCGGCGGCGGCGAGCCCCTCGGGGCGCGCGTTGCGGACGGTCACCTCGAGGCGGCCGGCGCCGGCGCTCGCGACGACCGACACCGTCGTCGAGGGTGGCGCGTACTCGACCGCGTTCGAGAGGAGGTTGTCGACGACCGAGCGCAGGCGGCCGGCGTCGCTCGTCACGGTCGCGTCGCCCGCCACGTCCGTCGCGAGCGCGATCCCGCGCGCCGCCGCCGCCGGCGCGACGCGCGCGACCGCCGCCGCGACGAAGTCGGCGAGCGCGAACGTCTCGAGGCGCGGCTCCTCGCCGAGATGCCGGCCCGAGCGCAGCGAGAGCAGCGCCTGCACGATCGACTCGAGGTGGCGCACGGAGCCCTCGACGTCGACCAGCGCGGCGCGCAGGCCGGCCGCGTCCTCCTCGCCGCCGAGCGCGACCTCGGTCGTCGCGCGCAGCTCGGCGACCGGCGTGCGCAGTTCGTGCGCGACCGCCGAGTTGAAGCGCCGCTCGCGCGCGATCGCGGCGCGCAGCCGCGTGATCAGCAGGTCGAGCTTGTGGGCGACCGGCGCGAGCTCGGCGGGGAGCGCGCCGGCGCCGACGGGCGTGCCGGTCTCGGGATCGGCCGCGGCGGCGCGCGCCGCGAAGTGCGCGAACGGGGCGAGGCCGCGCTTCAGCGCGAGCTGCAGGAACCCCGCCGCCAGGATCCACGTCGCCGCGCCCGCGAAGAGGAGGAGCGAGCGCAGCTTCGCCATGCGCCCCGTCATCTCGCTGCTGCTGGCGAGCAGCACGAACGTCTCGGGCGCCCGGGGGAGCGCGTCGAGCCCGAGGGGCGTCGCCTCGCTCCCGATCGAGGTCATGCGCACGGCGAGTGCGCGGCGCCGATGGCCGTTCGGGAGGACCACGTCGAAGTGGAGGCGCTCGCCCTCGAACGGGGGCGGCGTTGCGACGTCGAAGCCGGCGAGCGACTCGGAGCGCGCGACCATCGTCCCGTCGCGCGCGAACGCGGCGAACCCGACGCCCGAATGGACGTCGGCGAACGCGGCCGCGATCCGCTGCTCGAGGACGTCGGCGATGCTGCCCGGCGTCTCGTCCTTCCCTTCGAACTCCCGGTCGGCTCCGGCGGCCGCCGCCGGAGCGGCGCGGGTCGCCGCCTCGTTGGCCGACTCGATCGCCGACAGCAGGCTCGCGTCGAGGCGCGCATCGAGCTCCGCGTGCAGCGCCGAGCCGGCGAGCTCGTAGATCAGCACGCCGCCGGCGCCGAGCGCGACGAGGAGCGCGAGCGAGAGCGCGACGAAGAGGCGGGCGCGCAGCGAGTTCACCGCACGCCCTCGACGCCGAGCCAGTAGCCCTCGCCGCGGCGCGTGTGCACCAGCGGCTTCAGGCCGTTCCGGTCGATCTTGCGGCGCAGCCGGCAGACGGCGGCGTCGATCACGTTGCTCGTCGGCTCGTCCCGCTCGTCGTAGAGGCGCGCCTCGATGTCGCGCCGCGAGACGACGGCGCCCTCGTTCAGCGCGAGCAGCTCGAGCAGCGCGAACTCGCGCGCCGTCAGGTCGACCAGCGCGCCCTCGCGCCGCGCCGTGCGCGCCGAGAGGTCGACGGTCAGGTCCCCGACCGCGACGGTGCGGCTGCGCCGGCCGTACTTGCGGCGGCAGAGCGCGCGCACGCGCGCCGCGAGCTCGTTGAACGCGAACGGCTTCACGAGGTAGTCGTCGGCGCCGGCGTCGAGGCCCGCGACGCGGTCGGACACCCCGTCGCGCGCCGTCAGGATCAGGACCGGCACGTCCTGGCGCGACTCGCGCAGCCGCTGCAGGACGTCGATGCCGTCGCGCTTGGGGAGCCAGAGGTCGAGCACGATCGCGTCGTAGGTCCCGGCGAGCGCGCGCTCGAGCCCGACCTGGCCGTCGCCGGCCGCGTCGACCGCGAAGCCGCGCTGCTTCAGTCCGGCGACGAGCGCCCGCTGCAGCCGGTCGGAATCCTCGACGACGAGTACGCGCATTCCAATGCCTCGGTCCAAGACGAGCGGACGCGCCATGATCGCGTCCCGCGGCGCTCCGTCACAGGGGAGGGCCTCGGCCTGACATGGGAGAGCCACTACCTGCGGGCGACCTCGCCCAAGTCCTGGAGCGCGCCGTCGAGGTCGACCTTGACGTGGCGCTGCTTCCCGTCGATCGCGAGCGTGAACTTGTATCCGTGCGACTCGAGCTCCGCCGCCTGCACGATCGCCGCCTTGGGGTAGGCCGCCGCGACCGCGTCTCGCACCGTTTCCGGCAACGTCGCGAGCGCGACCGGCCGCTCGATCCCGATCACCTCTCCCGTGTCGCTCAGGAGGAGCGACGCGACGCCGAGCTCGACGTGCTTCTCGATCTCCCACCGTACCTTGCCTTGCTCTCGCTCCCGCGTCGCGGTGCAGTCGTCGAGCGGCCCGAACTCCTTCGCGGCGGCGGCGCGCACCGGCTCGGGGACCTCCTGCATCGGGACCCTCTCCTCGCGCAGCCGCCCGAACATGCAGAGCGGGCTCGACGGGAGCGTGAAGGCGATGGCGGCCAGCGCGAGCGCGCCCGTTCCGACGATCCAGAGCCAATCGCGGTCGCCCGAATTCATGAGCGCCTCCCGAGGCGGTGAGACCGACGCGAATCTGTGCGCCGTTCCTGACCGCCCCGTGACGCGGGCGCCGCCGCGGCGTCTTCGCGCCTCCTCGCCGCGGCGCTGCCGCACATCTTCAGCGCCGCTGGCGAGGCGCTCCGGGCGAGCGACTACCGGCCGCCGGCCTCGAATCGCCCGAGCCGCAGCGCGAGCGTCGGGAGCAGCAGCAGGTTCAGCAGCGTCGACGTGGCCAGCCCGCCCAGGATCACGACCGCCATCGGCCCCTCGATCTCCTTGCCCGCGCTGCCGCTGCCGAGCGCGATCGGCAAGAGGCCGAGCGCCGTGACGAGCGCCGTCATGACGATCGGGACGACGCGCTCGGAGGCGGCGCGCACCACCGCCTCGCGCCCGAACTCGACCCCCTCGTTCGCGACGAGGTGGCGCAGGTGCGCGAGCAGCATGATCGAGTTGCGCAGCGTCACGCCGAACAGCGTGACGAAGCCGACCAGCGAGCCCATCGAGAGCGTCCCGCCGGTGAGCAGCGCCGCGAGCACGCCCCCCACGAACGCGAGCGGCAGATTGGCGAGGACCACCAGCAGGTTGCGCGCGCTCCCGAACGCGCCCGAGAGCAGCAGCAGGACGCCGAGCCCCGCGAGAGATCCGTGCAGCAGCAGCTCGTTGCGCGCCGCGCGCTGCTGCTCGGCGGCGCCGCTCCACGCGACGTAGCTGCCGGCCGGCAGCGTGACGTCGCTCGCGACTTTCGCCTTCGCTTCCGCGACGAACGACGCGACGTCGCGCCCGGAGACGTTGCAGGTGACCGACTGCCGGCGCCGGCCGCCCTCGTGCTCGAGGAGGTAGCGGCCGGTCGCCGGGTGGACGTCGGCGAGCTCGCGCAGCGCGACGAGGGCGCCGCCGGGCGCGCGCAGCGGCAGGCGCCCGACGCTCTCCGGATCGACGCGGCGCGCCTCCGGCAGGATCGCGACGACGTCCCAGGTGCGCGGACCTTCGTGCACCTGCGCGAGCGTCCGCCCCTGGTAGGCGGTCTGCACCGTGTCGAGCACCTGGACCGGCGTGAAGCCGAGCGCGGCGAGGCGCTCGCGCTTCAATTCGACCTCGATCGAAGGCATGCCCGGCAGCGCGCCGCGCTGGACGTCGATCGCGCCCGGGACCTTCGCGAGCGCGTCGGCGACGTCGGCCGCCTTCGCGTCGAGCAGGTCGAGGTCGTCCCCGAAGACGCTCGCGACGACCTGCGCCGTCGTGCCGCTGATCGACTCGCCGATGCGGTCGCCGAGGAAGGTCAGCACCTCGAACTGGATGCCGGGAATCTTCGCGAGGACGGCGCGGATCTCCTCCTCGACCTGCTGCTCGATCTCGGGCGGGAACGGGCCGCCGTCGCGCTTCAGCTCGACGTGGAACTCGCTCTTGTGCGGACCCCACGGGTCCTCGCTCAGCTCGGCGCGGCCGATCTGGTGGTTCACGGTGGCGATGCGGGGATTGGCGAGGAGCTCCTGGCTCACCGCCATGCCGATGCGCCGCATCGCCTCGATCGAGCTGCCCGGCGCCATCGAGAGCTGCAGCACGAAGTGGCCCTCGCGGAACGGCGGCAGGAATTCGGCGCCGAGCAGCGGCAGCGTCGCGATGGCTCCGGCGAGCAGCACGACGGCCGCGCCGCCGATCGGCCACGGATGGCCGATCACGCCGCGCAGGAGGCCCGCGTACGTGTCGCGTAGCTTCGTCGCGAGCCACGGGGGGCGGCGCGCCGCCGCGCGCCGGCCGCCGAGCAGCATCAGCGCGAGCGCCGGCGTGAGCGTGAGCGCGACCGCCAGCGACGCGACCACCGAGAGGATGTAGGCGATGCCGAGCGGCGCGAAGAAGCGCCCCTGCAGCCCCGACATCGTGACGACCGGGATGAAGACGAGCACGACGACGCACGTCGCGTAGATCACCGCACCGCGCACCTCGATCGACGCGGCGAGCACGACGTCGAGCGTCGAGCGTCCGGGCGCCCGCTCGCGCAGCCTCCGGGAGATGTTCTCGACGTCGATGATCGCGTCGTCGACCACCTCGCCGAGCGCGATCGCGAGCCCGCCGAGCGTCATCGTGTCGAGCGAGAGCCCGAGGCGGCGCAGCACGATCACCGCCGTCAGCAGCGAGAGCGGGATCGCCGTCAGCGAGATGAACGCCGCTTTGAGGTCGAGCAGGAAGAGGACGAGCACCGCGGCGACCAGCGCCGCGCCGATCAGGAGCGCGTGGGCGAGGCTCGAAACCGCCGTCTCGATGAAGTTCGCCGGGCGATGGATCCGCGGGAAGATCTCGATGCCGGCGGCGGCGATCGCAGGCGTGAGCTCGGCGAGCGCCGCCTCGACCGCGCGCGTCGCGTCGAGCGTGTTGGCGCCGAACTGCGAGAGCGTCTTCACCAGCACGCCCGGCTTGCCCTGGATCAGGCAGTCGCCGAACTTGACGCTCGCCCCCTCGACCACGTGCGCCACGTCGCCGATCGTGAGCGGCCGGCCGTCGCGCCAGCGGACCACCGTCGCCGCGAGCTCCGCCGGCGTCGGCGCCTGGCCCTTCGTCTCGATCAAGACGCGCTGCGACGGGGTTTCCACGAAGCCGGCGCCGCGCACGGCCGTCGCATGGCGCGCCGCGTCGAGGACTTCGTCGAGCGAGACGTCGGCCTGCGCCAATCGCTCGGGGTCGATCTCGACGTGGAGCTCGCGCACGTCGCCGCCGAACAGCGTCACGCTCGCGACTCCGGCCGCGGCGCGCAGGCGCGGCGCGATGGTCCATTCGGCGAAGGAGCGCAGCTCGGCGGGGGAGAGGCGGTCGGAGAGGAGCCCGATCTTCAAGAGGTCCATGGTCGACGACGTGAGCGGCCCGAGCCGCGGCGGCGGCACGCCGTCGGGCAAGCGCGCCGCCACGTCCGCGAGCTGCTCGGAGAGGAGCTGGCGCGCGCGGTAGACGTCGGTCCCCTCGCGAAAGAAGGCGGAGACGACGGAGAGCCCCTGGATCGAGTCGGAGCGGATCAGCTCGACGCTGCCGGCGCCGGAGAGCGCCGCCTCGATCGGCACGGTGACGAGCGTCTCGACCTGCTCGGCGGAGAGGCCGGGCGCCTCGCACTGCACCTCGACCTGCGGCGGGACGAAGTCGGGCAGCACGTCGATGGGGGCGTGCTGCGCGTCGTAGATGCCGAGGCCGATCAGCGCGCACGCGAGCGCGACGACGGCGCCGCGCCGGCGCAGGCAGAACGCGACGAGGGCGTTCAGCATCCGCCGATCACTCGCCCGATCCGCCGCCGGCGGCGAGCTGCTCCTGCGAGAGGAGCGCCATCGCGCCGCTCGTCACGACCTTCGCCTTGGCGTCGACGCCGGCGGAGAGCAGGACCGCGTCGCCCTCGGCGCGCACGATCGCGACGGCGCGCCGCGCGAAGCGGCCGGCGCCGACCTCGACGTAGACCCAGTCGCGGCTCGCGGTGCGCAGCAGCGCGGAGGGCGGCACCGCGAAGACGGCGAGCGGCGCCGCGTCGTCGGCGAGGAACGCGGTCACCGCCATGCCCGGCCGCAGCCGTCCCTTCGCATCGGCGACGCGCAGCCGCAGCGTCGCCGCGAGCGGGTCGCCTTCGGGCGCGGGGCCGACGAGCGTCGCGGCGAAGCTCTCTCCACCGCCGCCGCCGCTCACGGTGACGCGCGCCTTCGTCGGAGCGAACGCGACTTGGGCGCCCTTCGGCGCGTCGACGGGCAGCCGCACGTCGGCGAGGAGCTGCGCGAAGCTCGTCGTGCGCGCGATCTCCTGGCCCGCTTCGAGGTTCTCGCCCGGTTGCGCGGTGACGGCGGTCCACTCCCCCGTGCGAGGCGCGATCAGTGCCAGCGGCGGGAGGTCCGGCGCCTCGCCGTGCAGGAGCACGCGCTCGAGCTCCTCGATGCCCGAGCGGGTCGCCTCGACGCGCGCTTCGGCGGCCGAGAGCGCGGCCGCGGCGTTCTCGACCGCCTGGTCGGAGACGCCCTTGTCCTGGGCGTTCAGCTTTTTCGCTCGCTCGAGCGCGACGCGATCGGCGTCGAGCTCGACCTGGGCGGCGGTCACGTCGGCGTGCGCGCTCGCGAGCTTCACGCGCAGGTCGGCGAGCTCGGCGGTCGTGAGCGGCGTCGTGCGCGGGAGCAGCGTGCCGACTTTTGCACCTGCTTCGACATGCGTGCCCACGCTCGGCCACGCCTTCGGTTCGGCGTCGGCGAGGACGCCGGCGACCGGCGCGCGCACGATCCCGACCTGCGCCGGGTCGGCGGCGAGCACGCCGTACGCGGCGATCTCACGGACGGCGGTGCGCTCGACCGGGACGGCGGAGGCGATCCCCGCCGCGGCGAGCGCTTCGGGGGTGAGGACGACGACGGTCGAGCCGTCGGCCTCGCGCTCGACGGAGAACGGCGCCTTCTCCTCGGCCGCTGCGCCGTGCTCGTGCGCTTCGTCGGCGTCGCGACGGCACGCGGCGAGCGCGAGCAGTGCGAGCGCGACGGTCCGCGGGAGGCGACGCGTCATTCGTGGGCTCCGTTCGCGGCGGCGGCGGCGGGCTCGGCCGGGACAAGGCGCGCGACGCTCGGGTCGAGCGGCCGCTGCAGCGCGTCCTCGAGGTGGAGCAGGGAGGCCTGCTGCGCGCGCTCCGACGCGAGGCGGCCCGTTTCGTAAGTGACCATCTCGAGCTCGAGCTGCGTCGCCGACGCGCGGTCGCTCGCGCCGGCCTCGACGGCGTGCTCGGCGGCGGCGTGCCGCGCCGCGATGCGCGCCTGTGCCTGCGGGTCGTAGGCGGAGAGGCGCGTCGCGGCGGCCGCGAGCTCGGCGTGCGCGACGTCGATCGCGGCGAGCGCCGCGCCGGCGCGCTCTCGGAAGCGCGCCGCGACCGCCTCGCGATGGGCGAGCGCCTCGGCGATCGGGCCCTGGTTGCGGTCGAAGATCGGGACGTCGACGCTGAAGCCGAGCAGGAGCTTGTGGGCGCCCTGGTCGTTCTCCCACGCCGGCGTGAGGACGACGTCGGGGTACTGCCTGGCGAGCTCGAGCTCGAGCGTGCGCTCGGCCGCTTCGTACTCCGCGACGACGACGCGCACGTCGAGCCGGTCGAGCAGCGCGTCGTTCGCCGTCGAACCGGCGTCGGGCGCGGGAGCGGGAGCGGCGAGCGTCGCCGCCTCGAGCTCGGCGACCGGGAGGCCGCAGGCGGCGGCGAGGCGCGCGCGCGCCTGGGCCTGCGCCCCGGACGCCAGCGCGACGCCGGCGCGCGCGCGGTCGGCCTCGACTCGCGCGAAGAGCTCCTCGGTGCTCGCGGCCGCGCCGGCGGCGACGCGTGCGGCCGCCTGCGCCGCCATCGTTTCGCGCACCTGCGCCTCGCGCCGCGCGAGGTCGAGCTCGCGCGCGGTGGCGGTCGCTTCGAGCAGCGCGTCGCGCACCTCGGCGTAGACCCGCCACGCCGCCTGCGCCGCCGCGAGCCGGGCCAGGACCACCTCCTGCGACGCGACCGCCTCGCGCTTCGAGACCTTCCCGGCGGTCGGGATCGTGAAGTCGAGCGCCGCCGACAGGAACCACGGCGGGCCCACCGAGTCGTCGACGCGCCCGAACGAGCTCGAGATCTTCGGATTGGACCACGCGCCCGCCGTCGTCACCTTCGCCTCGGCCGCCGCGACCTCGGCGCGCGCGACGGCGAGCTCGGGACGGAAGCGCCACGCCGCCAGCGTGAGCAGCGCGAGGTCGAGCGTCGGCGGCGGCCACGGCTCCGCGGCGACGCCGAGCCGCGCCGCCGCGTCGTCGCGCAGCGCCGGATCGCTCAGGCTGCGCGCGCGCAGGTCGCGTTCGATCGCGGTCGGATCGAGCGGCCGGCGCGGCGCGTCGGTGCAGGCGCCGAGCGCCGCGACCGCCGCGCCGAGCGCGGCGATCCAAGCGCCTCGCGCGGCGAAGAATGGGAGTCCGACCCGCCGCAATGCGCCCTCCGGATTCTGGAACGGGAGAGCGGGCGACGGTATCGGTCGAGCCACCGTTTGCAACGCGGTCCGCGGCGTCGCGTCATCCCGCGATCAGATGGCGCCGCGGAGAGCCGCGAAGCGCTCGGGGCGCCGGGTCGTCGCGCCGCTAAGCTCGCCGCCCCCGTCGGGGCGTAGCTCAGCTTGGCTAGAGCGCCTGCCTTGGGCGCAGGAGGCCGCTGGTTCAAATCCAGTCGCCCCGACCACTTTCGAATCGCGGCGACGCATCCTCGCGAGTGGATCGTCGCCGTCACCGTCCGGCGAGTGCAGCGTTCACCCGCGCACGCGCCGCCTCGCTCACCAGGGTCCCCAAGTCGGCGTCGTTCACG
>DASRRB010000006.1:0-8635 GCA_035695985.1 Planctomycetota bacterium
CGGCAACGAGGTGAACCGCGTGCGCGTCGACCTGGGCGAGAACCCGGCCGACGCCGTCTGGCTGTGGGGGGAGGGGCGGCGCAGAGCGATCCCGCGCCTCGGCGACGCGTTCGGCGGGCCGGCGGCGATGGTCGCGGCGGCGCCGCTCGTGCGCGGGCTCGCGCTCGAGCTCGGGATGGAGTGCCCGCGGCTCGCCGGCGCCACCGCCGACGAGCAGTCCGACCTCGCGAAGAAGGCGGCGGCGGCGCTCGAGCTGGCGGCGACGCACGCCTTCGTCGCGGTCCATGCGGCCGCGGCCAACGAGGCGTCGCGCTCGGGCGACGCGCGCCGCAAGGTCGCGGCGATCGAGCGCATCGACTTCGAACTGCTCGCGCCGCTCCTCGCGTGGGTCGAGGCCGACCCCGACGACCGCCGCCTGCTCGTCGCGTCGGACCACGCGACCTCGGCCGATCCGCAGCGCCGCGCGCCCCGGCGCGTCCCGTTCGCGCTCTTCGGCGGCGGTCTCGCCGGGCTGCGCGCGCGGAAGTTCGACGAGGAGGGCGCGGGCGCGGCCGACCTCCAGCTCGCAAACGCGGGCGAGCTGCTCGCCCTCTTCCGCAAGCCGGGCATGCGCACCGCGTCGGCGTAGCTGGTAGCGTCGACCGGATGCCCTTCGACATCCCCAACCGCTTCACGCCGGCCGAGGCCGAGCCGGAGCTCTTCCGCCGCTGGGAGAGCTCGGGCGCGTTCCAGCCCAAGCGCGGCAAGACCGGCCCGGACGGCTCCGCGACCGACCGCTTCGTCGTGATGATCCCGCCGCCGAACGTCACCGGCGCCCTGCACATGGGCCACGCGCTCAACAACACCGTGCAGGACGTGATGGTCCGCTTCCACCGCAAGAGCGGGCGCGAGACGTTGTGGGTGCCGGGCACCGACCACGCCGGCATCGCGACGCAGGCGGTGATCGAGAAGAAGCTCTTCAAGGAGCAGGGGATCACGCGCGAGCAGCTCGGCCGCGAGAAGTTCCTGGCCGAGGTCTGGGCGTGGAAGGAGCAGTACGGCAACCGCATCCTCGAGCAGCTGAAGCGCATGGGCTGCTCGTGCGACTTCACGCGCACGCGCTTCACCATGGACGAGGACCTCTCGACGGCCGTGCGCGTGGCGTTCACGCGGCTGTGGGAGAAGGGGCTGATCTACCGCGGCCCGCGCCTCGTGAACTGGGACTGCAAGCTGCAGACGGCCGTCGGCGACGACGAGATCCTGCACGAGACGCGCAAGTCGAAGCTCTGGTACATCAAGTACCCGGTGGAGGGGAAGCCGGGCGAGTTCGTGACGGTGGCGACGACGCGGCCCGAGACGCTGCTCGGCGACACCGGCGTGGCGGTGAACCCCGACGATCCGCGCTGGAAGGCGCTGATCGGGAAGAACGTGGTCCTGCCGCTGCTCGACCGCCCGATCCCGGTGATCGGCGACGAGACGGTCGAGAAGGACTTCGGCACGGGCGCGGTCAAGGTCACGCCCGGCCACGACCCCAACGACTACGCGCGCGGGCAACGCTTCAAGCTGCCGATCGTCTCGATCTTCACCGACGCCGGACAGGTGAACGAGGCGGGCGGGCCCTACGCCGGCGTCTCGCGCGAGGAGGCGCGCAAGCGCGTCGTCGCCGACCTCGAGGCGCGCGGCCTCCTCGAGAAGATCGCCGACCACGAGCACTCGGTCGCGATCAGCGACCGCTCCGGCACCGTGATCGAGCCGCGCATCAGCGAGCAGTGGTTCGTGAAGATGGAGCCGCTCGCGAAGCCGGCGATCGCAGCGGTGAAGGGAACGGCGCTGCGTTTCGTTCCGGAGCGCTGGACCAAGGTCTACCTCGACTGGCTCGAGAACGTCCGCGACTGGTGCATCAGCCGCCAGCTCTGGTGGGGCCACCGCGTCCCGGTCTGGTACGACGGGGACGGCGTCGGCGTCGCGTCGGCCACCGAGCTGAAGATCGGCGACAAGCACCCGAAGACCGGCAAGCCGATCACGCGCCAGGACCCCGACGTGCTCGACACGTGGGCGTCGAGCTGGCTCTGGCCGCTCGCGACGCTCGGCTGGCCGAAGCCGACCGACGACCTCAAGCGCTACTACCCGACGCAGTTCCTCTCGACCGCGCGCGAGATCATCTACCTGTGGGTCGCGCGCATGGTCATGGCGGGGTACGAGTTCGGCGACGGCTTCGCAGGCGACGCGCGCTGCCCGTTCACCGTCTGCTACCTCAACGCGACCGTGCTCGACGGGCAGGGCCGCCGCATGAGCAAGTCGGCCGGCAACGGCATCGACCCGGTCGAGATGATCGACAAGTTCGGCGCCGACGCGATGCGCATCAGCCTGATGCTGCTCACGGTGGAAGGGCAGGACATCCGCTTCAGCGAGCAGCGCGTCGAGGAGGCGCGCAACTTCGTCAACAAGTTCTGGAACGCGACGCGCTTCGTCCTGCAGAAGGTGCCGGCCGAGGCCTACGCCGACGTCGACCTCGCGAAGGCGACGCGCCTCGAGGACCGCTGGATCCTGGCGCGCCTGCGCGAGACGGTCGCGACGGTGAGCGACGCGCTCCCGAACTGCCGCTTCCACGAGGCGAGCCAAGCTCTGCGCCGCTTCCTCTGGAACGACTTCTGTGACTGGTACCTCGAGATCGCCAAGGTCCGCCTCGAGCCGACCGAATCCGCGGCGTCACGGCGCATGGCGTCGAAGATCGCCGTGACCGTGATCGAGCGCGCGCTCCACCTGCTCCACCCGATGACGCCCTTCGTGACCGAGGCGCTGTGGGGCCACCTGAAGAGCGCCGGCTTCCTCTCCAAGGAGGCGCCCGACGTGATCGTCGCGTCCTGGCCGACGACCGCGGGTCTGCCCGAGAAGTTTGCGGCCGGCGCCGCCGGCGCGGTCGACGCGGTGGTCGCGATGGACGCGCTGCAGGCGCTGACGAGCGCGCTCCGGAACCTCCGCTCCAAGAACGGCGTGGAGGAGCGCGCCGCCGTGAAGGCGCACGTGCGGCTGCCCGACGAGAAGCTCGTCGCGGTGCTCGACGAGGCGAAGCCGTGGTTCGAGCGGCTCGCCCGCGCGACGCTCGCCGGCTTCTCGACGAAGGAGGCGCGGCCGGCCGAAGCGGACGCCGACGTCGTGCCGATGGCGCCGTTCGGATCGGCGGAGCTCTACCTGCCGCTCGGCGGGCTGATCGACAAGGACGCGCGCCGGAAGGACCTCGCGACGAAGCTCGAGAAGCTCATGGCGCAGATCGCCTCGCTCGAGAAGAAGCTCGGCAACGACGGCTTCGTCCAGGGCGCCCCGGCCGAGGTGGTCATGAGCGAGCGCGAGCGGCTCGCGCGGCTGAAGGACGAGTCGACGAAGCTACGACAGGCGCGCGACGACCTCGGCGGCTGAGCTCCGCGCATCGCGGCGTGACGTCGGGTCGCGCGCTCGTGCCGGGTCGCGAAAGACAACGAGCGGGGAGCAGCGCACACACGCCACTCCCCGCTCGCGCTCTGAAAGTCCGGCCGTCGTCGGCCGGAGGGATCCTGTCTCGTCGCTCTCGTCGCGGCCTACTTCGGCGCCGTCGGCTCGAACGTCCCGCTCGCGAACTTGAACGACGGCGCGAACTGCGGCTGCTTGGTCCGGTTACCCGTCTTGACGCTGAAGGTGACGGTCACCCGGTCGCCCTCGGAGTGCTCGACCGCGAGGCGCGACGCGAAGAGCGCCCCCTCCTCGGTCAGGTTGGCCGGCGTCCAGCCGCAGAACTCGCCGCGCCGATTGCTGAAGACCAGCGCGTCGACGGTCGCGGGGATCGAGAGGAGGCCGCGCGGCGTCTCGACCTCGGCGGCCACGTCGGTGCGGCCGCTGCCCCGCGCGGGGTTGTGGTGGCGCTTGAGCTTCGCGATCTCCGCCTCCTGCTCCGCCGTGAAGCCGCGCCCCTTGAAGCTCACGAGGTAGGGGCCGGGCGAGAGCGGCGGGTCGAGCGACGGCTGCGAGAGCACGAGCACGCCGACCGCGGCGGGCCGGTCGCGCGAACGGACGCGCAGGTCCTCGAGCAGTCCGATCAGCACATTCACGCGCGCGAACGCGATCGATTTCGCGGCTTCGGCGAGGCCGCTGTGCTCGTCGCCCGTGTAGATCACCTGCGCGGCGAGCGAGTTCGTGTCGAGGTCGATCGAGTCGCGCAGCTTGCTCGACGTCGGCGCGAGCCGGTCGACCGCCTCGCGCAGCGCGTCGAGGCCGGGCACGAACGACGCGGCTCCCCGGTATCCGATCGCCTCGGCCGCCGAGTCGGGCGCCTGGCCGCAGCGGTAGACGAGGTTGTTCGAGACGCCGTTGCCGAGCATGCAGCCGCCGCGCACGGCGAGCAGTTCGCTGCCGAACTCGGTCTTGGTGACGCGCTTGCCGAAGCGGTCCTGGACGGTCTGCGGCGAAAAGCCGGGGTACGCTCGGAACGGCGACGCGGTCCATTCGGAGACGTTGCCGCAGACGTCGAAGACGCCGTCGACCGTCGCGTCGTCCTTGAAGGAGCCGCCGACCGAGGTGCGCGGCGGACCGAGGACGCGCGTGCTCGCGTCGAAGCCGGCGCAGCGTCCGGAGTTCCACGCCGACCACCCCTCGCCCCACGGATAGAAGGACTGTTCCGGACGGCCGCGGCGCGCCGCGTACTCCCACTCGGCCTCGGTCGGGATCCTCTTGCCGAGCCAGCGCGCGCAGTCGCGCGCCTCTTCGAAGGTGATTGCTCGCACCGGCCGCGGCCCCTCGTCGGGCGGGAGCGTCGCGACCTTGCGCGCCGCCTTGTCGAGCTCGGGGCGCCAGATGTTGCGCTGGAACTCCGAGGGCTCGCGGCCGCTGTCGGCGAGCCAGCGCGCGTACTGGTCGTTCGTCACCTCGAAGCGGTCGAGGAAGAAGGCGTCGACCAATTCGAGGTGCGCGGGCGCCATCGCGACGATGTCGTCGGCCCAGCGCGCGTTGTCGCCGGCCGCGAGCGCGAGCGCGTCGCGCATCGCGACGCCCATGTGGAAGGAGCCGGCGGGGATCGGAACCATCCCGGGCGGGGCTTCTCCCGAGGTCTCGCCGTTCGATTGGCTCCGGATCACGCGCACGATCCCGGGGCGCGCGTTGCGCCGCTGCGGGTCGCGACCGCGCGGGTCGTCGTTCAGGAGCGGAGCGGCGAGGGCGGATGCGAGCACGACGACCGACGCGTGCATGACGGCCTCCCGTGAGGAGCAGGCGCGAGACGCGAGTCGCGGGCGCCGCGAGATACGTCGGCCGCGCCGGTTCAGTAACCCCGTGATTCGGAGGCGCGCGACGTCGAACGAGGGAAGTTACTGGAGGTTCGCGAGCCGCTAGAGCGGTCGAACACGTGTTCGCGGGGCGTTCGCACCCTTGCTGGTCAACAACGGCCTTGCTTAAGTACCCCGTTCTGCCCGCCGTCGCGGCCGGGAGGGGCGCGGCGGCATCGCCGTGCGCCCGGTCGGCGCTTGCGTTCGCTTCGCCAGCGACGGAACCCCCGCGGGGAGCGATTCCATGGACGAGACCGCACCGGAAGCGCCCGACGAGATTCGCGGCGGCTCTCACCGGAAGGAAGCGGGCTTCAACCCAGTCGCGATGTTGCGCGGCTTCGTCCAGAGCTCGCCCTGGCTGATCATCGCCATCGCGGCGCACGTCGTCGTCCTCGCCGTCCTCGCGGTCTGGAAGCTCGGGCACGACCTGGAGAAGAAGGACGACGCGGTCGTGATCCAGACGTCGATCCGCAAGGAGACGCCGCCCGAGGACACGCCGGACGAGAAGAAAGAGGAGCTGATCGACCGCTCCGCCATCCCCGAGAACGTCGAGGCGGAGATCGTCTCCCACGAGATCGAGAACCTGCCGACCGACACGTCGCCGCGCGACCTCACGCAGGACATCGGCGACCCGAACAGCACGTCGGACATGCCCAACAGCGACCCGACCGGCGGAACGTCGATCGGCGTCGGCGTGGGCGGCCACCACGGCACCGGCACGCCGTCGACCTTCTCCGGCCGCAAGATCGGCACGGGGCTCCGCAAGGGCGTGCTCCCCGGCGGCCCGACGCAGGGCACGGAGGAGGCGATCCGCATCGGCCTCATCTGGCTCGTCCGCCACCAGAACGACAATGGCTCGTGGTCGGCGATGACGTGCAAGGACCACTGTCCCGCGGACAAGCCGTGCCAGCCCGAGACGGGCGCCGGCGAGAGCGACGCCTACACCGACACGTTCGACGTCGGCCTCACCGGACTCTCGCTGCTCGCGTTCCTCGGCGCGGGGTTCGGCCACAACGCCAAGCAGTACGTCGTCGACACCTTCAAGGCGAAGAAGAGCGAGCTCGGCAAGGACGTCGTCCTGAAGGGCCTGAAGTGGCTCGTCGCGCGGCAGAACCCCGACGGCTCGTTCAGCAGCCCCGGCCATCGGAAGCTCTACAACGAGGCGATCGCGGCGCTCGCGCTCTCCGAGGCGTACGGCCTCACGGGGAACCGCGCGTGGAAGGAGCCGGCGCAGAAGGCGATCAACTTCCTGTGCGCGGCGCAGAAGGACAGTCCGAAGGGCTCGGGCAAATGGGGCTGGCGCTACGACGCGCCGGCGGACATCCAGGAGAAGCGCTCCGACTACGCCAACGAGAAGGACTTCCAGAGCGAACTGCACGACGCCGACACGTCCGTCACCGGCTGGGCGGTGATGGCCCTCAAGTCGGCGCACGCGTCGGGCCTCGAGGTCCCGAAGGAGGCGGAGGAGGGCGCGATCAACTTCGTCAAGTTCGCGTCGAGCCAGAACGGCCTCGTCGGTTACTTCGACTCGAACGGCGCCGGCGCCGTGGTCGAGAGCGACGGCCAGAGCTGGAAGGCGTACAAGTATCACGGGGCTTCGCTGGCCTCGGTCGCGATGTGCGTGCGCGTCTTCCTCGAGCAGAACATCGACGACCCCTACCTGAAGCTCAGCGCCGACCAGATCGTGAAGGAGCTGCCGAGCGCCGACCCCGACCCGAAGGACAAGACGAAGTCGCTGGTCGACTACTACTACTGGTACTACGGGTCGCTGGCGCTCAACCAGCTCGACGGCCCCGACAGCCCCAAGCGCACCAACAAGTACTGGGGGCCGTGGAACAAGTCGATGCAGGACACGCTGCTCTCGCTGCAGTCCAAGGAAGACAAGCAGTGCTCGACCGGCGGCTTCCTCAAGCCCGACCGCTGGAGCTACGCGATCGGCCCGATCTACACGACCGCGATCAACATCCTCACGCTCGAGGTCTACTACCGCTACGAGAACGCGTTCGGCGCCGCCGCGAACAAGCGGATGAAGAAGGGCGCCAGCTCCGCCAAGGCGGAGGACGCGAAGCCGGAGGCGGCCGGCGGCGACAAGAACAACAAGTGATCGGGGCGCGATGAGCCACTCGAGCCTCCCGTCCAGCCTGCTCCTCTCCCTGCTCGCGCTGGTCACCGCTCCCGGCGGGGACGGCCCCGACCTCTCCCCGATCTTCGGGCGCGACAACGCCGCGTTCGCGCGCGCGCTCGCGCGCCAGGGCTTCGGCGAGCTCGCCGACCAGTTCTGCCGGAAGTTCGACGCGTGGAAGGACGCGACTCCGGAGGAGAAGGCGTCGGTGCGCTCGGTCGCGCTCGACCTCGCCATCGACATCGCCCGCCAGCAGCCCGACCCGATCCAGCGCAAGGACGCGATCGCCGTCGTCCTGAAGCAGAAGGAAGAGTTCATCGCGCAGTACCCGGCGTCGCCGGAGGCGGAGGAGTCGGAGCTCTCGCTCCCCGACGCCTACCGTTCGCTCGGGGAGGCGCTCACCGCCGCGCTCGAGAAGACGACCGACCCGGCGCAGTCGGCGACGCTGCGCGACGAGGGGCGCACCGCCTTCAACCACGCCGAAGAGGTGCTGCGCGCCCGCAAGAAGGCGCTCGAGAAGAAGCTCTCCGACCCGACCTTCACCGAGAAGGAGTCCGAGGCGATCCGCGACCAGCGCGCGAGCGTCTGGTTCAACATCGCGCGCATCGAGTACTTCCAGTCGCAGCTCTTCGCGAAGGAAGACCCGGAGTTCCAGCGGCGCATCAAGTCCACGCTGCGCACGCTGCAGGACCTCGTGCTCGAGTACGAGGACAAGCTCGTCACCTTCGAGGCGTACGTCTTCACCGGGCTGTGCGACAAGGCGCTCGGGGCGGCCGACCAGGCGTTCGCCGACTTCGACCAGGGGATCGCGCTGCGCGAGCAGTTCGAGGTCGGGAAGGACGGCAAGTTCCAGATCCCGCTCGAGATCGACGACGTCGTGTCGTGGGCCGTGCTGCAGAAGGTGAACGCCCTCAACGACGCGGGTCGCACCGCCGACGTGATCGCGACGATCAAGGACTACTACGCGAAGGCGCCGCAGCCCGACAAGTCGCTGAGCGGGCTGCAGCTCCTCGCGATCCAGGCCGATTCGGAATTCAAGGCGGGCGACCCCAAGTCGGCCGGCGAGACGGCGCAGCGCCTGCAGGACCTCGACCCGAACGGACCGTGGGGCGCGCGCGGCCGCGAAGTGCTCGCGCAGATGCTCGGCGGGACGGACGCGGGCGGCAAGAAGCGCAGCCTCGGCAGCGCGCAGCTGCTCAAGATCGCCGACGCCCTCGTCGCGAAGAACGACACCGACCAGGCG
>DASRRB010000007.1:0-20214 GCA_035695985.1 Planctomycetota bacterium
GCCAGCTCGTCGGCCGTGCGCGGGAAGACGTTGAGCTGCAGCGACTCCCAGCGGCTGCCGAGCCGCCGCTCGTAGCTCGTCCACGGGACGACCGCGTAGTTCTCGAAGAGGCCGCCGAAGAGGCTGTCGTACTTCCCGAAGACGCCGACGACGTCCCACTCCGCGCCGTTGATGCGGACCTGCTTGCCGACGGCGTCCTCGCCCGGGAACACGTCCTTCGCCGTCGCCTCCGCGAGCACGCACACCGGACGCGCCGCCCGCAGCTCGCCTTCGGTGAAGAAGCGGCCCGACTGGATGTCGAGCGTCTGGAACTTCTGGAAGGCCATGCTGGTGCCCATCACGAAGATGAGCCGCGCCTGCTTGTCGCCGTGCTCGATCGAGCGCCCCTGGCCGTGGCCGTAGCGGATCTCGACCTCGCCCACCTCCTCGAGCCGCTCGATCTCGGAGGCGTCGCGCACGGTGAGCTTCGGCCGCGGCCGCTTGTCCTCGTTGTCGCCCTCGTCGAGGTGGCTGTAGCGCGTGATCGAGAAGATCGCGGTGTCGCCGCCCTTCACGTCGTTGGTGATCTTCTGGCCGAGGCCGGAGAGGATCGCGACCATCCCCATCGCCGTCGCCACCGCGATCGAGACGCCGAGGACCACGAGCCCCGAGCGCATGCGGTGGTCGACCAGCGTCTCCAGCGCGAGGCGCACGCCCTCGACGAGGTGCGACAGCGAGATGCGCTTCTTCCGCGGCGCGTCACTCACGGCGCAGCGCCTCGACCGGCTGCAGCCGCGCGGCGCGGCTCGCCGGGTAGAGCCCGAAGAAGATCCCGACCCCGAAGACGATCGCGAGCGCCGCCACGATCGACCACGGCTTCACCGCGTAGGGCAGCGGCGAGAGGGCGGCGATCAGGAAGGCCGCCGCGAAGCCGAACGCCATCCCGACCAGCCCGCCCGTCGTCGTGAGCGTCACCGACTCGACCAGGAACTGGAACAGGATGATGCGCCGGCGCGCGCCGAGCGCCTTGCGCAGCCCGATCTCGCGCGTGCGCTCGGTCACCGAGACCAGCATCACGTTCATGATGATGATCCCGCCGACCACCAGCGTGATGCTCACGATGCCGATCAGGCTGGCGAAGATGCCGCTCGAGATCTTGGCCCAGAACGAGAGGAACTGCTCGGCGGTCGTGATGTTGAAGTCGTCCTCCTTGCCGGGCTTGAGCCCGTGGCGCACGCGCATCAGCGTGCGCGCCTCCTCGACCGCGGAATCGAAAGTGGCGAGGTCGCGCGCGCGCACCTGGATGCGGATCGACGCGAACTGCCCCCACTGGTTGAACATCGTGGTCAGCGGGATGAAGGCGAAGACGTTGCGGTTCTCGCCGAGGATGTTGGCGCGGTGGCCGAAGACGCCGCGCACCTCGTAGTGGCGCCCCTCGATGCGCACGCGCTGGCCGACCGGGTCGACGTCGGGGAAGAGCGAGGAGGCGACCTCCTCGCCGAGCACGATCGCGGCGCGCCGCTGCTCGAAGTCCTGCTCGTTCAGGTGGTCGCCGAGCGCGAGGGTCACGTCCTCGACGCCGGGGTACTCGGGGCCGTGGCCCTGCACCTCGACGAAGCGCAGCGACTTCCCGGTCGACACCGCCTCGAGCGTCGTGTTGATCGTGCGCACCGGGTCGACGTACTCCGCCTGCTCGAGCTCCGCCTTCAGCGCCCGGTAGTCCGAGAGCAGGATCTTGCGGTTGCCGAGCGAGCGCATGAACGCGTCGAAGTCGGTGAGGATCTTGAGCTCGTCGACGCGGCGCACGGTGAAGACCGCGGCGTCCTGCGCGATCTCCTTCTTCACGTAGGCGTCCATGCCGTCGAGCACCGAGACGACGGCGATGATCGAGAGGATCGCGATGATCACGCAGAGGAGCGTGAGCGCCGAGCGCAGCTTCTGCGCCCAGATCGCGGAGAGCGCGATGCGGACGCCTTCGAGGAGCGCGACCACGGCGCCGCCCTAGTCCCGCGGCCGGCGGGCGTTCACGGTGTCCGACTCGATCCGGCCGTCCTTCACGCGCACGGTGCGCGCGGCCCGCTTGCCGACCTCGGGGTCGTGGGTCACGAGCACGATCGTGTTGCCGCCCTCGTGCAGCCGGTCGAACAGCCCGAGGATCTCCTGGCCGGTGCGCGAGTCGAGGTTGCCGGTCGGCTCGTCCGCGAGCAGCAGCGCCGGCCGGGTGACCAGGGCCCGTGCGATCGCGACGCGCTGCCGCTCGCCGCCCGAGAGCTCGTTGGGGCGGTGGCGCGCGCGCTGGTCGAGGCCGACCAGGCGCAGCATCTCGAGCGCCCGCTCCTGACGTTCCGCGGTGCGCACGCCCGCGTAGACGAGCGGCAGCTCGACGTTGCGCAGCGCCGTCTGGCGCGGCAGCAGGTGGAAGTTCTGGAAGATGAAGCCGATCTCGCGGTTGCGGATCTCCGCGAGCTGGTCCTCGGAGAGGCGGCTCACCTCGGTGCCGCGCAGGAAGTAGGTGCCCGAGGTCGGCACGTCGAGGCATCCGATCAGGTTCATCAGCGTCGACTTGCCCGACCCCGACGGCCCCATGATCGCGACGTACTCGCCGCGCGCGATGGTCAGGTCGATGCCGTCCATGGCGCGCACGGCGTTGGCGCCGAGGTCGTAGACCTTGGTGAGCCCCTCGACGCGGATGATCGAGTTGTCGCCCGCGGGGGTGGCGGCGCGCGGCGGCGCGTCGGTCACGGGCGCTTGCGCGGGCGCGGAACGATGGACGGCGTCGGACGACGCGCTCATCCCGACGACTTCTCGCCTTCCTTCTTCTCCTGCTGCTTCACGCGGTCGCCGTCCTTCAGCTTGTGCAACACGGAGTAGGGGCCGACGACGATCTGGGCGCCTTCGCCGAGCCCGCCGCTGTCGCGCAGCTCGAAGTCCTTCTCCCCGGTGATGCCGAGCTTCACCGGCTGGAACCACGCCTTGCCGTCCTTCACGTAGAAGACGCCCTCGACCTTGCCGTCCTTGTCCTCGCGGCGCGTCGCGTCGGAGCCGGTGAGGTGCTCGGGATCGGACGCGCCCTTCGCGTCGCCGGCCGGAGTCCTCGCCGACTTCGCGACGGCCTTCGACGGGTCGTCGGCCGCCGAGGCCGGCGGTTCCGCGGCGACCGCGACCGCCGCGCCGCCCTCGGTCCGCGCGTCGCCCTTCCAGGTCGACTCGCTCAAGGGCTTGCGCATCGCCATCGCCTCGATCGGGACGGCGAGGACCGCTTCGCGCGTGTCGCTGCAGATGCGCGCGCTGCAGGTCAGCCCGGGCCGCACGCCGGGGATCTTGTCCTGCACCAGGATCTTCACGAGGTAGCTCGTGCCTTCGCGCTCGGCGCCGGTCAGCTTGGTGACGGGCGTGTGGCCGACCTCGGTCACGCGGCCCTGGAAGACCCAGTCGACGTGGGCGTCGATCTCGAGCTCGGCGGTCTGTCCCGCCTTCGCCTTCACCGCCTGGCTCTCGTCGACCTCGACCTCCGCCTCGATCACGTCGAGGTCGGCGACGGTGAGCAGCACGGTCGCGGGGTTGTTGAAGGCGCCGACGAAGGCGTACTCCCCCGCCTCGATGTTGAGCGCGGTCACCGTGCCGGAGATGTCGGAGAGGACGTCGACCTTGGTGAGCTCGTGGCGCGCCTGGTCGATGCCCGCCTGCAGGCGCGGCAGCTCCTGATCCGCCGCCGCCAGCCGTGCCTCCTCGACCGAGACGGTGGTCTGCTCGGTCTCGAGCTGCTCGTCGGTGACGAGCCCCTGCTTCTGCAGGCTCTCGCTGCGGCGCAGCCGGCTCTTCGACTGCGCGAGGTTCGCCTTCTGCAGCTCGATGTTGGCCTTGGCCGAGCGGATCGACGCCTCGAGCTGCTGCACTTCCGTCTCGAACGGCGTCGGGTCGATGCGCAGCAGCCGCTGCCCCTTCTCGACCGAGTCGCCCTCGTGGACGCAGACCTCGAGCACCTTGCCCGACACGGCGGCGCTCACGTTCACCATCATCTTCGGCTTGATCTTCCCCGAAGCCGAGATGGTCGAGCGCAGGCTCTTGCGCTCGATCGTCTTCAGGTCGACCTCGGTGACGAGCTTCCCGTCGTGCGCGATCTTGGCCTGGAAGCCGATCCCGCCGGCCACGAC
Organism: Planctomycetota bacterium; assembly: GCA_035695985.1. Classification (GTDB taxonomy): domain Bacteria; phylum Planctomycetota; class B15-G4; order B15-G4; family SIAN01; genus DASRRB01. The sequence goes on from DASRRB010000007.1 coordinate 4,134, forward strand.
GACGAGGACGCCGAGCCAGATCTTCGTGCGCTTCTTCAAGACGACCCCCCTGAACCGCTCCGGCCCCGCAACGAGCCGACTTGGCACGGAGACTACGCCCCGTCCTCGAACCGGTTCATCTTCCTGCGCCCCGCCCCTCTTGTCCGGGCGAAAACGGTGCCGGCGTCCGCGGACTCAGCGAGGAGCCTCGACCTCGAGCGCGACGCCGAGCCCGCCGCTCACGCAGAGCGTCGCGAGGCCGCGGCGCGCGCTCCTCTTCCTCATTTCATGGAGCAGGGTGACCAGGATGCGCGCGCCGGTCGCCCCGATCGGGTGGCCGAGTGCGATCGCGCCGCCGTTCACGTTCAACCGGTCACGAGGAAGCTTGAGCTCGCGGTCGCAGGCGAGCACCTGGGCGGCGAAGGCTTCGTTCAGCTCGATCAGGTCGAAGTCGTCGACCTTGCGGCCGGTGCGCTTCAGCAGCTCGTGGGTCGCCGGCACCGGGCCGATCCCCATGATCTCCGGGTCGACGCCGGTCGCGACGAACTCGCCGAGCCGCGCCAGCGGCGCGAGCCCGCGCCGCTTCGCCTCCTCCTCGTCCATCAGGAGCAGCGCGGCGGCGCCGTCGGTGATGCCGCTAGAGTTGCCGGCGTGGACGGTGCCGTTCTTGTCGAAGACGGGAGGGAGCTTCGCCATCGACGCGGCGGTGATGCCGTCGCGCGGGTGCTCGTCGGCGGCGATCACCGTCGGGCCGGATTTGCCCTCGATCGTGATCGGCGCGATCTCGGCGTCGAACTTCTTCGCCTTGCGCGCCGCCTCGCACTTCTGCTGCGACTGCGCGGCGTACTCGTCCTGCTCGGGCCGGCCGATCTCGTACTTCTTCGCGAGCGTCTCGGCCGTCGCCCCCATCGGCTTCTTCGCCATCGGGCAGTCGAAGCCGTCCTTGTACATGGCGTCGACGACCGGCGCGTGGCCGAGGCGGTAGCCGGTGCGGAAGTTCTCGAGGAAGAAGGGCAGGCGACTCATGCTCTCGGTGCCGCCCGCGACCGCGACCTTCACGTCGCCGCGCCGCACGCTCTCGGCCGCGAGCTGCACGCTCTTCAGCCCCGACGCGCAGGCCATGTTCACGGTGTAGGCGGTCGAGGCGTGCGGGATGCCGCTCTTCACCAGGATCTGGCGCGCGACGTTGGGACCGCCGCCGGCTTGACGGGCATTTCCGAAGATGAGCTCGCCGACGTCGGCCGGCGCGACGCCCGACTGCGCGAGCAGCGCCTTCACGACGTGGATGCCGAGGTCGGCAGCGGTCAGCCCGGAGAGGCCGCCGAGGTACTTGCCGATCGGCGTTCGAAGAGCGTGGGTGACGACGACTGGGCGGCTCGACATGCGGAGTCCTCGGCTTTCGGGGCCGAAGATCCTAGCGGAGCGGCGCCGGCCGGCACCGCCCCCTCGAGCTCGAGCAGCCGCTGCTTGCGCCAGACGCCGCCGCCGTAGCCGCCGAGGCGGCCGTCGTCGTTCACGACGCGGTGGCACGGGATCACGATCGCGACGCGGTTCATGCCGTTGGCGCGGCCGACCGCGCGCGCCGCCTTCGGCTGGCCGATGCGTCGAGCGAGCTCGCGGTAGCTCGCGGTCGCGCCGTGCGGGATGCGGCGCAGCTCGCTCCAGACGCGCTGCTGGAATTCGCTGCCGGGCGCGTGGACGGGGACGTCGAAGGTCGCGCGCTTGCCCGCGAAGTACTCGTCGAGCTCGCGGCGCAGCTGCTTCAGCACCGCGCTGTCGCCTGGCACCGCGGGACGCTCCGGCGAAGCCGGATCATTGATGCGGCGCTTGAGCGTCGCGAGCTGCGCTTCGATCATTCGCCGGTCGGTGAACTCGAGCAGGCAGAGCCCCTCTTTCACCGACGCCGCGAGCAGCGGCCCGAGCGGGCTCTCGATCCAGGCGAAGGTGATGCAGTCGTCGGGCCGCGCCTTGCCAGGCGGCGCGCCGAACCACTTCGCGAACGCCTCGCGGAAGCCGCTGTGCGATTCGAAGCCGTGGTCGAAGACGACGCGGTCGAGCTTCGTCCCACGCTGCAGCGCCGTGAACGCCGAGCCGAGGCGGCGCGCGCGCGCATACGCCTGGAACGTCATGCCGTGCTCCTTCAGGAACCAGCGCCGCACCCGTTCCGGAGCGACGCCGAAGCGGCGCAGCTCGGAGTCGCGCAGGCGGCGGTCGGGAGAGGCTTCGATCGATGCGAGCAGCAGTGCGAGCCACTCCGGCACCGCCCCCGCCGCCTCGAGCGGCCGGCAGCGCTTGCAGGCGCGAAATCCCGCGAAGAGTGCCTCACGCGTCGTCGCGAAGAAGCGGACGTTTTCCGGCCGCGGCCGCCGCGCCGGGCAGGTCGGGCGGCAGAAGATCCGCGTCGTCGTGACGGCGGTGATGAAGACGCCGTCGTAGCTCGCGTCGCGACAGGTGAAGGCGCGGAGCATGACTGCGCGCGGCGGCAGGCGCGCGTGGCCGTTCGACGATTCGCGGGTGGTCGCGCTCATGCCCAGACCGTAGCGGCGGGACGGGCCGCGCGACCACCGCTTTTCGGACGCGGAATCCAGAGGCGCGGCTGCCCGTCGTGCGCCCCGTGCGCGTCGTATGCTCCGCCTCGCGCAGCGGCGGAATTCGACCCGCATCTTCTGCCGGAGAGCGACGCGTGGGACGTTCGGTCGTGCTCGGCGCCGTTCTCGCGCTCGCCGTCGCGTTCGCGTTCGTCGCGTGGCGGCTGCTGCGCGTCGAGCCGCTCGTCGAGATGCCGCCGCACGCGGCCGCGCCGCCGTCCGCCGAGCCGCCGCCCGTCGCGCCGGAGTTCGCGACCGAGCGGCAGCCGATTCCTGTGCCCGTCGCCACTCCCAGCGCGCCGACGCCGGCGCGCGGCGAGTCGTCCGCCGATCGCCATCCGGAGTGGAAGCCGGTGGCTCTCTCCGTCCTCGACCGCGCGACGCGGACGGACCTCGAGGACGTCGAGATCGCGGTCGAGCCCGCCGAGGCGCACGCCCACCGACCGATCGACGACTCGTTCGAGCGCAAGGGCGCGATTCGCGGGGACTCGCCTCTCACCTTGCCGCCGCAGTTCGCCGGGCTCGCGAGCTCGACCTTCCTGGTGCGGGCGGCCGGCCACGCCGCGGCGCTCGTCGACCTCGACTTCGAGTCGGGGGGCGCGCGCGAAGTGCTGCTGGAGCAGGCCTGCCAACTCCGGCTGCGCATCGATGCGCCGCCCGGCGACGAGAAACTGACCCTGCAGCTGCGTCGGATCGACGACGTGCTCGCGCGACTCGACTGGCAGGTCCGGTACCTCGCCACATGCGCGAAGAGCGACGCCGGCGGTGACGCCGAAGCCGTTCGGACGCTCCAGTCGAAGGCGGAAGTGCTGCGCAACCAGCGCGATCAGGTCGATGCCGATCCATCGCTGCTCGCCCGCTTCGTCCTCGATGCGCCGGCTAGCTGGTCGCGCCCGGCGCGGCGCGCGGAGTGGATCGCGTTCGACCACCTACCCGCCGGCGAATGGATCGCGATCGTCGTCTCCGAGTCCGCCCTCGACGTGCCGCGCGGCGCCGCGGGGGCGCGGCTCGCGGCCGGGGACGTCGCGGAGCGCACGATCGAGCTCTCCGTTCGCGAGCCGGTCGGCAGGAAGCCGGTCCGCGGAGTCGTCGAGCTCGCGCCCGGCTGGAGCGACGACGTCGCCGCCGCGGTCCCGAATCGGCTCGAGCTCCGGCGCGTCGCGCGGCTGGTCGGCCTGCCGCGCGACACCAACGAACGGACGATCACCCGATTCGAACGCGACGGCGCCGCGCTGCGCTTCGCGTGGGACGCAGGTGAGCTGGCGGGCGGCGCGTGGACCGCCGCTCTCCCGCAGTACGGCGTCGTCGCGCGGTTCCACGTCGACGTTTCGGACGCGACGCCGCAGGAGGTCCGCATGGCGGTCGGTCCACCGTGCGACGTCGTGCTCACGCCGATCGACGCGACGACGCGCGCGACGATCTCCGCCGGCCTCCTGCGCTTCGCCTCCGGCGGTGATCGGGTCAGCTACCCCCTCTCGAGCGTGTACGCGCGCGACGGCGTCTTCCGTTTCCACGCGCCGCTCGGACGTCTCTTCGCGCTGCTCGACGTCACCGATCCGGTCGCGAACGTCTCGCTGCCGCAGGCCGCGACGTACGAGCTCGCGCCCGGCGTCAATGCGCTCACGTTCGAGGCGCGCCGGCGTGCGTGGCTGCGGATCGTGATGAAGGACGGCGGCGCCGTCGTGCCCTACCTGGTCGACGAGTGCCGCGTCGAGGCGGAGCGGTCCGACGGCACCGGCGGCGTCATCGGCTGGTGCAACGAGGGCGGCCGTGACGTTCGATGGATCCTCACGGGCCCCGGCCGCTACTCGGTCCGCGTCGGCGAACTGCCGGGCTTCGCCGCTTCCGACCCGATCGAGGTCGAAGTGCGGCCGGACGTCCTCACCGACCTCACGATCCCGCTGAAGCGCGCGCGCTGAACGGACGCCCGGACACGCGAGCACATCGAGGCGCGTCGCGCGATCAGTGCGCCGGCGCGAGCGCGGCGACGACGGTGAGGATTCCGTTCACTGGCGCGCACGCAAGCGTGCTCTGGACGTACGCCGGTCCTTTCGAGTCGCGGCGCAAGTACGGGCCGTAGATCGAGACCGAGTACTTCTCGGCGGCGAAGACGTGCGTGCGGACGCGGCCTTCGGCGTCGGTCGTTTCGCTGCCGACCTCGACGTCGGTCGCGCCGATGCGCGCGTGGACGTAGAGCGTCGCGCCTTCGAGCGGGCGGCCGCTCGATGCGTCAGTCACGCGCGCGTCGAGGACGAGGGTCGGGAGGTTCGCGTCCTTCGCGTGGATCGGCGGGAGCGAGAATTCGAGCGCGGTCTCGCCGTCCTTCACGACGGTGCACTCCTGCGAGCCGGAGCTGTAGGGGCTGGTCGGGTCGGGGTCGAGGTAGGGCTGCTCGTCGCCGAACTGGTCGGCGTGGACGTTGACTCTCACGGGCCCGACCGGGACGCGATCGAAGCGGAAGCGGCCGGCTTCGTCGGTGAGGCGCAGTTCGGGCTCGATCGCCTGCGACCCGTCGCGCCGCGGCATCGAGTAGACCTTGCGCTTGACGATCGGCTTCCCGGTCACGGAATCGACGACGCGGCCGACGAGCGAGCCGCTCTCGCGCAGGACCGGGATGCGAACCGTGATCGGTGAGCCGTCGGCGGACGGTACGTCGAACTTTGCCTCTCCCGCCGGCCCGCCGTCCGAGACGTGGAAGGAGTAGGAGCCCGGATCGAGCTCGAGCGTCGTGTCGCCGTGCGCGTCGAGCTCGGGCGTCAGATGACGCAGGCGCTCCAGTTCTTGGTAGCGCGCGGTGACCGGACCGTCGAAGCCGGAGAACTCGAGGCGGAGCTTTCCGATCGGCGCGCCGTCGTCGCGATCGAAGTGGAAGCGCGTCGATTGCCGTTCCACCAGCGTGCGCTCGACGCGGACGCGCTCGCCCGGCTTTGTCGCGACGACGGTCGCGTCGGTGAACGCCTTGTCGGTGATTGCGAAACAGACGCTCGGATCGACGAGGTCGTAGCGCAGGTCCTCGAACGCACCGACGACGAACGCGCCGGCGGGGAGACCTTCGAGGCGCGCGACTCCGTCCGCGTCGGTCTTCGCGTACCACGCGCGCGAGCGATCGGGGCGCTGCGCGTGCACGACGACGCCGGCCGCTGCGGCGCCGGCGTGGCTCTTCACGGCGACCTCGAGCGCCGCCGCGGCCTGCAGGTCGATCGTCACGTCGCGCGTCGGCGCCTCGACGTCGACCCACGCGGACGCGACGCCCGACGCGCGTGCGTGGAGTCGGTAGCGCGCGGCCGGGAGGTCGAAGAGCTCGAAGTGGCCGTCGTCGTCGCAGTGCACGGCGAGCAGCGGCTCGTTCGCCTCGAGGTAGGGCTCGCTGTGGTTCGGGATCAGGCAGTACGCGCGCACTTCGGCGCGCTTCGCGCCGACGACGCGCCCCTCGATCGCCGGCTCGCGCGCGCCGCCGTCGGCCGGCTCGAGCGCCACGTGCAGGTGCGGCGGCTCCTCGTCCGTCGAGAGCTTCACGTCGACGACCTGGCCGACGTGGCCGGCGGCCATCACGTGCAACTCGACTTCGACGCGGCCGTCTTTCGCGTCGGAGACCCATGGCACCGCGGTACGGCGGTTGTTCTCGCCGTAACCGGTATGCACCGTCAACTGGCCCGGGGGCGCGACGACGCTGTGGTCGGCGTCCTTGGGGAGCCACGGCACGGCCTGGTCGAGCACCGTCCCTTTCTTCGCGTCGACGACGACCAGCCCTGCGCTCAGCGGCGCTCCCGAGTCGGAGTCGACGACGTCGAGCAGGAGGGCGTCGCGCACGAGCACGACCTCACACGGCGAGGCGAGCGTCCCAGGAGGCGAGTTCGAGCTCGCGTATCCCGACGCGAGCACCCAGAGCCTGAAGTCCGACCGCGGTGCGGAGATGAACTCGAACGCGCCGTCGGCGACGCTCGCCGTCTGCTGAACCCCGGCGAACGGCGTGTACCTCGGCGCGTCCTTCAGGTGGACGGCCATGCGTTCGCCGCGGACCGGATTCTCCCCACCCATCGGGATCAGCCTCACCAACGCGTGATCGACCGGCCGGTGCTCATGGTCGACGACGCGGCCCCGCAAGCCGGCTCCGGCCTGCAGGACCACGCGGTGGTCCTGGTTCTTCGCGCGCTCCGCCGAAAAGTCCGACCACTCCGTGCTCGCGAAGCCGTCGCGGAGGAAGACGAGCGAGAGCAGGTCGGCTCCGGGCTCTTCGACGACGAAGCGCCCGCGCGCGTCGGTCGTCGCCCGGCGGTCTCGCTCGAGACGGTCGAGCCGGAGCGGTTCCTGGCTGAAGACCTCGCCGGCGTTCCACGGACTGCGGTCGACGTTCGACGCCACTACCGCGACGTCCGCGAGCGGCGCGCCCGCCTCGTCGACGACGACGCCCGACGCGAACGGGAGCGCGCTCGACGGTTCGAGCGATTCGCGCGTCGGCGTCGCGTCGCCCGCCGGCGCCGCGGCCCCCTTCGCGGCCGCCGCCGTCTCGAGCGGGGCGGTCGCCGGCGCCGTCTTCGCCGGAGCGGAGCGATCCGGCGCGCTCCGCCGCAGCACTTCGAACCCGCCGATGCCGACTCCGACCAGCAGCAGCGCCGCCACCGCGACCGGAACGACCTTCACCTTCGTCGCCACGAGCGGTCCTCCGATCCAGGGCAGCAGCGCCTGCAGCCACGCGTCGCGCCGCCCGCCGTGCGCCGCATCCATCCGCTCGCGCAGCGCCTCGAGCCCGCGCTGCAGCCGGCTCTTCACCGTGCTCACCGGCACGCCGAGTTGCTCGGCGATCTCGCCCGGCCCGAGGTCGCGGAAGTACCGCAGGTAGAGCGCGCTCTTCGACGGCTCGGCGATCTCCTCGAACGCGCGCGCGATGCGTCGCTGCAAGTCGAGCTCGGCGACCAAATCGACGGTCGCGCGCGTCGGCTCGGGGATCGCGGCGCCGCGCTCGCGCCGGTCGCGCCGCTCCCGGTCGCGACGATCTCGCAGGAACAGACGAAACGTCACGCGCTCGAGCCAGACGCGAAAGCCCGGCCCCGTGTCGGGCCGCCGCTCGACCGCCGCCGCGAACGTCCGCGACGTCAGCTCGTCGGCCGCGTCGCCGTCGCGCACGAGCCCGCGCGCGAGCCGCCGCACGAATTGCGCGTGCCGCGCGAGGACGTCGGGATCGAAGCCGGAGGCGTCGAGTGACTCAGGGTGCGCCATGCCGCGGACAAGAATGCCCGCCGAGCGCCGATCGGACGCACGTCGTTCATCTCGCGTCGGTCGATCCGGGCTCGTGATCGGTCGCACCGTCACCGATCTCGGCGACGCGCGTCTTCTCGGAGCGCGGAGCGAACCGTGCCCGAACCGACGTCTCGTCGTCCGATCCCGGGCTTCATCGAATTCGAGAACGCGCGCCATCCGGAAGGCGCAGGGTCGTGGACCGTCAGGATCCGTCGCACGTTCGCGGAACGGATCGCCATCGACGGCCCGACCTGGAAGTACCACGCGCTGCTCGACGTCCCTGGCGTTCTCTTCGAGCCGCGCTGCATCTTCCGAGGACTCGAGCGGGAAGGGACGGAGGAGTTCTATTGTTACGTTGCTCGTCCACGCCGGAGGAAACGCCAGGACGGGCGCGAAGAGCCGACGCCGCCTGATCGAGCGCTCTTCGTCTTCGTGTCGAAGCGAGGAACGATCCTCAAGTGGCGCTGGGAGCGCGTCGATCCCGACGTACCGCTCGAGGACTCGTGCCGATCGCGGTTTGGGACGCTCGCATGGCCGAAAGGATGAAGCTCGCCGGTTTGTCGAATCGGACGCCGAACTTCCAGCCCTACTCGCGCTATTGCCGCGAGTCCGACAGCCTGGAGATCTTCGTCGGCGACGACGACGCCTATGCGGAACGAGTCGATCCCGTGCTGACGGTCTACTGGTCCGAAGAGGACCACGACGCCTTGATGGGCTGCGAGATCAAGGGAGTTCGATCACTCGTCCGTGAAGCGGACGCCGTCGGCGTCGAGATCTCCAGGGACGGAAAGCTCCAACTCTCCGCGCTCATCACCGCGTATCGCGGTCTCTACCCCGAGAGGATCCCCGTCCGCAGTTACGACAAGCTCATGCGCTTCGCGCGCGAGCACGTGCAGCCGCTCGAGCTCGGGACGGGCATTTCGTAGCGAGCGCAAGCCGGGCGGCTCGTCAGGCTCCCCCGAGCCCCTCCTGCACCAGCGACCGCGAGATCACGAGCCGCTGCACCTCGCTCGTCCCCTCGCCGATCGTGCAGAGCTTGGCGTCGCGGTACATGCGCTCGACGTGGTACTCGCGGGTGAAGCCGTAGCCGCCGTGGATCTGGATCGCGTCGCTGGTGACGCGCATCGCCATCTCGCTCGCGAAGAGCTTGGCCATGGCGGCCTCGCGCGCGAACGGGAGCCCGGCGTCCTTGCGGCGCGCGGCGTGGTAGATCAGGTGGCGCGCCGCCTCGATCCCGGTCGTCATGTCGGCGAGCTTGAACGCGATCGCCTGGTGGTTCGCGATCTCGCGCCCGAACGTCTTGCGCTCCTTCGCGTACTGCAGCGCGCGCGCGAGCGCGCCTTCGGCGAGGCCGAGCGCCATCGAGCCGATGATGATGCGGCCGCGGTCGAGCGTCCGCATGAAGTACTTGAAGCCCTCGCCCTCGGGCCCGAGCCGCTGGTTCGCCGGCACGCGGCAGTGGTCGAAGTAGATCGGGCGCGAATCGGAGCTGTGCAGGCCGAGCTTCTTCTCCGGCTTGCCGACGCTGAAGCCCTTCGTGTCGCGCCGGACGATGAAGGCGCTGATCCCCTCGGTGCCGCGGCCGGCCGACGTGCGCGCGGTCACGACGAAGCTGCCCGCCTCGCCGGCGTTGGTGATCCACGCCTTCTGGCCCGAGATGACGTAGTCGTCGCCCTCGCGCGTCGCGCTCGTCTTGGTCGCGCCCGAGTCGGAGCCGGCGCCCGGCTCGGTCAGCCCGAACGCGCCGAGATGGTCGCCGCGCGCGAGCGGCGGCACGAAGGTCCGCTTCTGCTCGTCGCTGCCGAAGTCGACGATCGGCATGGTGCCGAGCGAGGTGTGCGCCGCGAGCGTGAGCGCGAGCGAGCCGGAGACCTTCGCGATCTCCTCCACCGTCAAGACGTAACACATCGTGGACATGCCGGCGCCGCCGTACTCCTCGGGCACCGGGATGCCGAGGAGTCCGAGCTCGGCGAGCTTCTTCACGAGGTCGGAGTGGAACTCCGCCTTCTTGTCGCGCTCGAGCTCGCCCGGCAGCACCTCGTCCTCGGCGAAGCGACGGATCGTGCCGCGCAGCATCTGCTCGTCATCGGAGAGCGCCAGCGCGCCGACCTGCGTCGTTTCCACGGATCAGTCCTCCTCCGCCTCGAGCGAGCGATGGCTCGTGGCGTGGCGTCCGGCGGCCGGGCGCGCGCCGTTGCCGACGCCCGCGCCCGCCCGCGCCACCATCGACGCCGGAGCGGCGGTCGCTGCAGCGGATGGCGGCGATCCGGAAGACGCGTCCGGTCCCGCCTCGGAATCGCCCGAATCGAGGAAGTCGCGGCTGCGGCCGCGGCCGACCCATTCGGCGAGCGCCCGCCGCCAGAACTTCCACTCGCGCCCGACCTTGCGGCCGGGCATGTCGCCCTCGCGCAGGACCTTCTGGAACGTCTTGGTCGAGACGCCCAGGAAGGCGGAGGCCTCCTCGATGTTGAGGATCTCCTTCTTGTCTCCGGGCGCCGCGTCGTGCGCGCCGCCCTCGCTTCCGCTGTTCACGTCAGGCTCTCCGTTCCGCGTTCCGTTCCGCATCCTGGTGCTTGCCGATCCGCTCGCGGAAGAAGCGGACCAGCTCCTCGCTCGTCGTGCCCGGACCGAAGACGCCGGCGACGCCCGCGCGCTCGAGCCCGGCGCGGTCCTCGGCCGGGATGATCCCGCCGAGCACGAGCGGCACTCCCGCGAGCCCGCGCTTCGCCAGCGCCTCGACCACCTTCGGCACCAGCGTCTGGTGCGCGCCGGAGAGGACCGAGAGGCCGATCGCGTCGACGTCCTCGTCGGCGGCGGCGGCCGCGATCGTCTCGGCGCTCTGCCGCAAGCCGGTGTAGATCACCTCGAAGCCGGCGTCGCGCAGCGCGGCCGCGACCACGAGCACGCCGCGGTCGTGGCCGTCGAGTCCCGGCTTCGCGAGCAGCACGCGCAGGGGTCGCTCGGCCATCCCGTCACAGCGACCGGCGGTAGCGGCCGCCGACCTCGTCGAGGGCGCGCGTGATCTGGCCGAGCGAGGCGACCCGCGTCGTCTCCATGAGCTCGGCGAAGACGTTGCCGCCGTTCAGCGCGATCTCCTGCAGCCGCGCGAGCGCGGCGGGCGCTTCGGCGGCGTGGCGCTTCTGGAAGTCGCGCAGCCGCGCGATCTGGTCGTCCTTCTCGGCGCTGCTCGCGCGCGCCAGCGGAATCTCCGGCAGGCCGGCTCCGCCGTGGGGCGCGGCCTCGACGGCCGCCGGCTCGACGTCGGCCGGCCGCTCGAAGCAGTTGACGCCGACGATCGGCAGCTCGCCCGAGTCCTTCTTCAACTCGTAGAGGAGCGACTCCTCCTGGATGCGGCCGCGCTGGTAGTGCGTCTCCATGGCGCCGAGCACGCCGCCGCGCTCGTGCAGCCGCTCGAACTCGGAGAGGACCGCCTCCTCGACGAGGTCGGTCAATTCCTGGACGAGGTAGGAGCCCTGGAGGGGGTTCTCGTTCTTCGTCGGCCCGAACTCGCGCGTGATGATCATCTGGATCGCCATCGCGCGCCGCACCGACTCCTCGGTCGGCGTGGTGATCGCCTCGTCGTAGGCGTTGGTGTGCAGCGAGTTGCACTGGTCCTGGATCGCGGTCAGCGCCTGCAGCGTGGTCCGGATGTCGTTGAAGTCGATCTCCATCGCGTGCAGCGAGCGGCCCGACGTCTGGATGTGGTACTTGAACTTCTGGCTGCGCTCCGACGCGCCGTACTTCTGCTGCAGCGCCACCGACCAGATGCGGCGCGCCACGCGGCCCATCACCGAGTACTCGGGGTCGAGGCCGTTGCTGAAGAAGAACGAGAGGTTGTGGGCGAACTCGTCGATCGGCAGGCCGCGCGAGAGGTAGTACTCGACGTAGGTGAAGCCGTTCGCGAGCGTGAAGGCGAGCTGGCTGATCGGGTTGGCGCCGGCCTCGGCGATGTGGTAGCCGCTGATCGAGACCGAATAGAAGCCGCGCACCAGGTGGCGCGTGAAGTACTCCTGCACGTCGCCCATCAGCTTCAGGCTGAAGTCGGTGGCGAAGATGCAAGTGTTCTGCGCCTGGTCCTCCTTCAGGATGTCGGCCTGCACGGTGCCGCGCACCACCTTCAGCACGGCGCCCGCGATCTTCCCGCGTTCCTCGGGCGTGAGCGCGCGCGCGAGCGTCTTCTCCTGCGCGTCGCACGCCTGGTCGATCGCGGCGACGAGGAAGAAGGCGAGCACGACCGGCGCCGGGCCGTTGATCGTCATCGAGACCGACGTGTTCGGGTCGCACAGGTCGAAGCCCGACATGAGGACCTTCATGTCGTCGAGCGTGCAGATCGAGACGCCGCCCTCGCCGATCTTCCCGTAGATGTCGGGGCGCTCCTCGGGGTCCTCGCCGTAGAGCGTGACCGAGTCGAAGGCGACGCTGAGCCGCTTCGCCTTGTCGTGGCGCGACAGGAAGTGGAAGCGGCGGTTGGTGCGCGCCGGCCCGCCCTCGCCCGCGAACTGCCGGCGCGGCTCCTCGTCGGTGCGCTTGAACGGGTAGATCCCGGCCGTGTACGGGAAGCGGCCCGGCACGTTCTCCAGCCGGAAGAAGCGGTGGAGGTCGCCGTCGTCGGAGAGGCGCGGCAGCGCGACCTTGGGGATCTTCGAGCCGGAGAGCGACGTCGTGTGGAGCGCGACGGCGTGCTGGCGGCCGCGCACCTCGTAGCGGACCTCGTCGCTGCGGTACTTGGCGAGCTCCGCCTTCTCCGCGGCGAGCTGCTCCTGCGCGTCGCGCGACGTCGCCTTGCGCTCCGCCTCGAGCTTGCGCGCGAGCGCGCCGGCCACGGCCGCGGCGTCCTCGTCCTTGGAATCGGCCAGCGCGTCGCGCGCGCGCGCGAGCGCCTGGATCCGGGAGAGGCGCTCCGCCTCCTCCTCGGTGCGGCGGCGGTAGCCGCGGACCGTCCGCACGATCTCGCCGAGGTAGCCGACGCGGTCGGGCGGCAGCAGGTGCGCCTTCACCTTGGGCGCGGGCGGCAGCTTCGGCTTGCTCTCGAAGAGGTGGAAGCGCGCGCGCAGCAGGTCGGCGAGCGCCTCGAACAGGCGGTTCACGCCGGGGTCGTTGAAGCGGCTCGCGACGGTGCCGAAGACCGGCATCGACTCGTCGGTCACGCTGTCGGGCCGCGCGCCCGGCGCGAGCGCGCGCGTCCGCCGCAGCTGGCGGCGCACGTCGCGCAGCGCGTCCTCGGCGCCGCGCCGGTCCGACTTGTTGATGACGACGAGGTCGGCGAGATCGAGCATGTCGATCTTCTCGAGCTGGCTCGGCGCGCCGAATTCCGGCGTCATCACGTAGAGCGACGCGTCGACGAAGTCGACGATCGCCGAGTCGCCCTGCCCGATGCCGCTCGTCTCGACCATGCAGAGGTCGAAGCCCTGCTCTTCGAGGACGGCGAGCGCGCCGGCGAGCGCGGCGGAGATCTCGCTCTTGCTGCCGCGCGTCGCGAGGCTGCGCACGTAGACGTTCGCGCCGTCGATCGCGTTCATGCGGATGCGGTCGGCCAGCAGCGCGCCGCCCGTCACCCGCTTGCTCGGGTCGATCAGGACGAGCGCGACCTTGAGGTCGGGCTGCGCGTAGCGCATGCGCCGGACGAGCTCGTCGGTCAGGCTCGACTTGCCGGCGCCGCCGGTGCCGGTCACGCCGAGCACCGGCATCTTCTTGGCGCGGGGCTTCGCCGGCTCGCCGCGCTGTGCGCGCCGCTCGGCCGCCGTGATCGCGCGGCCGATCGTCACGTCGCGCAGCGCCGCGGCGGCGCTCGGAGCCTTCGCCGTCGCCGGCTCGACGGGCAGGTCGAGCGGGTCGAAGCGGCAGGTCGCGATCATCTCGCGCGCGATGCCGACCATGCCGAGGCGCCGGCCGTCCTGCGGCGTGTAGATCTTGGTGACGCCGTACTTCTCGAGCTCCGCGATCTCGCGCGGGACGATCACGCCGCCGCCGCCGCCGTAGACCTTGACGTGGGACGCGCCCCGTTCACGCAGGAGGTCGAGCACGTAGCGGAAGAACTCGTTGTGGCCGCCCTGGTAGCTGCTGATCGCGATGCCCTGCGCGTCCTCCTGAAGGGCGGCCCGCACGATTTCGAGCGCACTTCGGTTGTGGCCGAGGTGGACCACCTCGGCGCCCTCGCGCACCAGCAGGCGGCGCACGATGTTGATCGAGGCGTCGTGGCCGTCGAAGAGCGCCGCCGCCGTGACGAACCGGACCGGGACGTCGGGGATCGGGGCGGAAGCGGGCTTGGCCGCGGCGTCGTGCGCCGCCGACGAGGGGGCGGGGGGTCGGGGATTCATCGACGCGTCCGGGGGTCCTCGGGAGGCGGGAGGAGGTGCGCGGCAGCGGGCGGCTTCAGGCGAGTCGGAGGGAAGTTCGCACGCCCTTATACCGAGGATGCGAAGCGGTCGCGGTTTGGCGTCAGCGCAGCAGCCGAGCCGCGATCTCGGCCGCGATGCGGCGCGGGCCGCCGATTTCAGCGGCAGGGGCGGCGGGCGACTCGGCGCGCAGCCGCGCGAGCGTCGCGTCGTCGCGCAGCCGCCGCTCGAACTCGCGCTGCAGCAGGTGGCGCACGCGCCGCTCGAGCCGCGCGCGCCGTCGTCGTTCCGCCTCGCCGCTGGCGATCTTCGCCTGGCGGAGTTCGCGCACGCGAGTCGGCAGCTCGGCGACGCCGCTCCCCGTCGTCGCCGAGACGAGCACGACCGGCGCCGGCGGCGTCGCTCCGCGCGCCGACGCGAGCTCGACCACCGAGCGCAGCGTCGCCGCGGCCGCTTCGGCGCCGGGCAGGTCGGCCTTGTTCACGCAGAAGAGGTCGCCGACTTCCATGAGCCCCGCCTTCATCGCCTGCACCGCGTCGCCGCCGCCGGGCGCGAAGACGACGACGGTCACGTCGCACGCGAAGCTCACCTCGATCTCGCCCTGACCCGCGCCGACCGCCTCGACGAGGAGCCAGTCGAAGCCGAACGCCTCGAGCAGGTCGGCCTGGTCGAAGCCGGTGTGCGCCAGCCCGCCGGCGGCGCCGCGCGTCGCGACGCTGCGGAAGAAGACGCCCTCGTCGGGCGCCTCCTGCGCGAGGCGGACGCGGTCGCCGAGCAGCGCGCCGCCGCTGCGCTCGCTGCTCGGGTCGGTGGCGAGGACGGCGACCGTGTCGCCGCGTGCACGCGCGACCTGGATCCACGCGTCGATCAGCGAGCTCTTGCCCGCGCCGCCCGGGCCGGTGATCCCGACGCGCAGCGTCTTCCCCGCTCGCGCGAGCGCCGTCGCCGCGACGCGGTCGGCGATCGGGTCGAAGCGCGCCGGCTCCGATTCGGCGAGCGAGAGCAGCCGCGCGAGCGCTCTACGGTCGCCGCGGAGCATGCGGTCGAGCAGCGCGGCCGGCTCGTCAGCGGGCGACATGCGCGGCATCCTACTGCGCGTGGCGACCCTCGCTTCCGTCAACGTCTCGCCGGTCAAGACCTTCGAGGTCGGCGGGAAGAAGATCCGCAGCGCCATCCTGAAGGCGCCGGTCGGCGGCCGCGTGATGGTGCGCGCGCTCGGCGTCGACGGCGACGCGCAGGCCGACCACCGCTACCACGGCGGAGAAGAGAAGGCGGTCTACCTCTACGGCGCCGAGCACTACGCCTTCTGGCGCTCGCGCATCCGCGGCGAGACGCTCGCGCGCCTCGGCGGCCTGCCGTTCGGGATCTTCGGGGAGAACCTGACGATCGACGGCCTCGGCGACTTCGAGCACGCGCTCCACGTCGGCGACGTCCTCTCGATCGGCGACGCGCAAGTCGAGCTGACGACGCCGCGCCAGCCGTGCTGGAAGCTCGAGACGCGCTTCGCCATCCCCGACTTCGCGCGCGCCTTCCTCGGCAGCGGACGCATCGGCTGCTACGCCCGCGTGCGCCGCGAGGGGCTCGTCGGCGCCGGCGACGAAGTCCGCGTCGCGGAGCGCCTCGACCATTCGATCCCGCTCTCCGACCTGATCCTCGCCCTCTACTTCCGCGACGAGGCCGCGCAGGCGCGCGCGCTCGCGAGCACGAGCCTGCCGGAGAAGCTGCGCAAGCGGGTCGGGAGGAAGTTCGACCTCGAGGAGTGAAGCCGCGCCGCGGCTTGGAACTGGAGCGGACGTCGGGAACGCGGGTGAAGAGGGCGCGGGGAGAAGGGGGCGTGGTTGGGCGCGCGACGGGCGAGAGCGGGTCGAGAGGGCGGAGGGGAAAGAGGTCGAAGGACGGGACACGCTCGCCCCAGACCAAAGATGAACGGGGGGGCTCGCT
>DASRRB010000008.1:0-11308 GCA_035695985.1 Planctomycetota bacterium
GGGCCACACGGTCTGCCCGAGCGCCTCGCTGGTTCCGGACGACGATCCGACCCTGCTCTTCACCGGCGCGGGGATGAACCAGTTCAAGGACATGTTCCTCGGGCGCGGCACCCATCCGTTCAAGCGCGCGTCGACGACGCAGAAGTGCCTGCGCCTGCCCGACCTCGACAACGTCGGCCGCACGCCGAGCCACCACACCTTTTTCGAGATGCTCGGCAACTTCAGCTTCGGCGACTACTTCAAGTCCGAGGCGATCGCGTGGGCCGACGAGCTGCTGCGCACCGGCTACGGGCTCGACAAGAAGCGCCTCGGCATCACCGTCTACCGCGACGACGACGAAGCCGCGGACACGTGGAAGAAGCTCGGGTACGACCGCCTGTGGCGCTTCGGGGAGAAGGACAACTACTGGCCGAGCGAGGCGCCCTCGAAGGGGCCGAACGGTCCGTGCGGGCCGTGCTCGGAGATCTACTTCGACTGGGGCGCGAAGCCGGGCTGTCCGAAGGGCGGGGAGTGCGACCCGAGCTGCGGGTGCGGCCGCTGGCTCGAGATCTGGAACCTCGTCTTCACCCAGTTCGACCGGCGCGACGGCGGCGAGCTGAAGCCCCTGCCGCAGCGCAACATCGACACCGGGATGGGGCTCGAGCGCATCGTCCGCGTGATGCAGGGCAAGGCGACCAACTTCGACACCGACCTGTTCGCGCCGATCCTGGCGAAGATCTCGGCGCTGTCGGGCAGGAAGTACGGCGAGGACGTCCGCCTCGACCGTCCGATGCGGCGCATCGCCGACCACATCCGCGCGTCGGTCTTCACGATCGCGGACGGAGTCGTCCCCTCGAACGAGCGGCAGGGCTACGTCGTGCGCAAGATCCTGCGGCGCGCGCTCGCCGACGGGCTCGACGCGCTCGGCATCCGAGGCCCCTTCCTCGCGGAGCTCGCGCCGACGGTGATCGCGGTCCCGGGCATGGCGGAGGTCTTCCCGGAGATCCGCCGCCTCGAGAGCAAGATCGTCTCGGTCGTCGGCGAGGAGGAGAAGCGCTTCCTCGAGACCTACACCAAGGGTCGTGCGCGCCTCGACGAGGAGCTGGCGAAGTCGGCGAAGGCGGGCGCGAAGACGCTCGACGGCCGCGTCGTCTTCTACCTCTGGGACACGGCCGGCTTCCCGGCCGATCTGACGCGGCGCGTCGTCGAGGAGCGCGGGCTCCCCTTCGACGAGGCGGGCTTCGAGCAGGCGATGGAGGAGCAGCGTGCGCGCTCGCGCGCCGGCTCGACGATGCAGGGCGACATCTTCGCGGGCGGCCCGCTGAAGGAGCTCAAGCGCGAGCTCGAGGCGACGCGCTTCACAGGTTACGAGGAGGACGCGCGCGAGGCGACGCTCGCGGTGATCCTGAAGGGCGAAGCGCGGGTGAAGACGGCGACCGAGGGCGACGACGTCGCGCTGGTCTTCGCGGCGTCGCCGTTCTACGCGGAGGGCGGCGGCCAGGTCGGCGACCGCGGCGAGTTCGCCTCCGACAGCTTCCGCGTGCGCATCCGCGACACGACGAAGCGCGACGGCTACCACCTCCACCACGGCACCGTCGTCACGGGCAGCGTGAGCGAGGGGCAGAAGGGACGCCTCGTCGTCGACGCCGCGCACCGTTCCCCGACGCGGCGCAACCACACCGCGACCCACCTGCTGCACTGGGCGCTGCGCTCGGTGCTCGGCACGGGGGTCGAGCAGAAGGGCTCGCTCGTCGACTCCGAGCGGCTGCGCTTCGACTTCAGCTTCCAGGGCGCGGTGCCGCCCGAGAAGCTGCGCCGGATCGAGCGCCTCGTGAACGAGCAGGTGGTCGCGAACCTCGACGTCTCGAAGAACGAGAAGGGCTTCGACGAGGCGGTGGAGGCCGGCGCGATCGCGCTGTTCGGCGAGAAGTACGGCGCCCGCGTGCGCGTCGTCGCCGTCGAGGACGGCGCACCCGAGCGGCGCAGCGTCGAGCTGTGCGGAGGGACGCACGTCGCGCGCACCGGCGACATCGGGGCGTTCAAGATCGTCTCCGAAGGGGGCATCGCGGCGGGGGTGCGCCGCATCGAGGCGGTGACCGGCCTGAAGACGCTCGACTTCATGCAGCAGCGCGAGGATCTGGTCCGCGCGGCCGCGGCGACGCTCAAGTCGTCGGTCGAGGAGCTGCCGGCCCGCATCGCGTCCCTGCAGGACGAGCTGAAGAAGCTGCGCAAGGAGGCGGACAAGTCGGCGCACGCCGGCAGCGGCGTCGAGATCGACGCGCTGCTCGCGTCCGCCGAGGCGGTCGGCGCGCTCCACTGGATCGGCCGCGCGGTCGACGCGTCGGGCGACGCGCTGCTGCGCCTGGTCGACCAGTGGAAGCCCAAGGCGCCGGCGGGGTCGGTGCTCGTGCTGGTCGGCAAGGAGGGCGACAAGGCGCCGCTCGTGGTCGCGTGCGACGAGACGGCGCAGAAGCGGGGCGTCAAGGCGGGGGATCTGTGCCGCGTGGTGGCTGGCGAGCTCGGCGGCGGCGGTGGTGGAAATCCCTCGCTCGCGCGCGGGCAGGGAAAGGCGGGCGGCGCGGTCGAGGGCGCGCTCGCGAAGGCGCGCGCGCTGGTGGTGGCGGCGCCGGCGAAGTGAGTCGCCGCCCTCGTCGACAGGGGACGCCGCGGCGTCGGGTCGCCGCGGCGCCGCTCGTGCGCCCGGCCGAGGCATTGATTGCCCCGGGAGGCCGCCGTAACCTTCCCCGATTCCGTCACGGCGGCGAAGTGGCTCCTCGTCGGGGCCGACCGCCGCACCGACTGCGATCCCGGCGCCGCCGCGCGCGGCGCGGGGTGCACCCGGAGAGGCCATGGCCGTCCCGAAGAAGAAGACGTCGCGGCACCGCAAGGGAAAGCGCCGCTCCCACCACCACCTCGTGCTCCCGAGCCTGTCGCGCTGCTCCCGCTGCGGGAAGGCGTGCCGTCCCCACGCGATCTGCGACGCCTGCGGGTACTACGCCGGCAAGCGCGTGCTCGTCGACCTCGGTGAAGAGGCCTCGGCGAGCTGAGGCCGCGGCCCGCTGGCTGCGAGGGCTCCCGCGATGAAGATCGCCGTCGACGCCATGGGGGGGGATCGTGCCCCGGAGGAGATCCTCCTCGGCGTCGCCCGCGCGTTCGAGAAGGGGTTCGTCCGTCCGTCCGACGTGATCCTGGTCGGCGCGCCGGACGCGGTGGAACGCTGCTTCTCCCAGGCGCCCGTCCTGCGCGAGTGCGCGTTCAAGCCGGCGACCGATGCGATCGAGAAGGGCGAATCGCCCGTCAAGGTCCTGCGCAAGCCGCTCTCGTCGATCATGGTCGCCATAGACTGCGTGCGGAAGGGCGAGGCGGGGGCGTTCGTTTCGGCCGGCAGCACCGGCGCCTGCGTCGCCGCGGCGTGGCGTGTCCTCGGTCCGCTGCCGAAGGTCGACCGCCCCGGCATCGCGGTGACGTTCCAGGGGTCGAACGGCCCGATCACGATCCTCGACGTCGGCGCCAACGTGCACGCCAAGCCCAACCACCTCCTGCAGTACGGCGTGATGGGAGAGCTCTTCGCCCGCAACGTGCTCGGGACGAAGAAGCCGCGCGTGGCGCTCCTCAACATCGGCGAGGAGGAGGAGAAGGGCACCGAGCTGGTGAAGAGCACGCGCGACCTCTTCACGGCGGCGCCCTTCCACTTCGCCGGCAACATCGAAGGCAACGACCTCCTGGCCAACCGCGCCGACGTCATCGTCTGCGAGGGCTTCGTCGGGAACGTGGTGCTGAAGGTCTTCGAGGGCGTCGGCCACTACTTCCACGACACCGTGAAGGGGCCGCTCGCCGACCCCGCCGCGCAGAAGTCGCCGCTCGGCCAGGCGGTCGGCGGCGTGATCAAGAAGCTCGACTACGCCGAGTACGGCGGCGCGCCGCTGCTCGGCGTGAACGGCCTCGTGATGATCATGCACGGCCGCTCCGACCGCCGCGCGATGGCGAACGCGCTCAAGGTGAGCGCCCAGTTCGTCCACGCCGACGTGAACCGCCAGATCGGCGACGCGCTCAACGGCGGAGCGCCCGGAGCGGCGTCGTGACGCAGCTCGCGCGCGTCGGCATCCGCGGCACCGGGTCGTGCGTCCCCGCGAAGGTCCTGCGCAACCAGGACTTCGAGAAGATGGTCGACACGAGCGACGAGTGGATCACGTCGCGCACCGGCATCAAGGAGCGCCGCGTGGTCGCGGCGGGCGAGTCGACCGCGACGCTCGCGCTCGAGGCGGGCCGGCGCGCCATCGCCGACGCCGGGCTCGCGCCGCAGGACATCGACGTCGTGATGGTCGCGACGGTCACGCCCGACAACCAGTTCCCGTCGACGGCGTGCAAGATCCAGGCGCTGCTCGGCGCGACGCGCGCCGCCGCGTTCGACATCTCCGCCGCGTGCACCGGCTTCCTCTACGGGATGACCGTCGCCCGCTCGCTCATCGCGTCGGGGGCGGCGAAGAACATCCTGCTGATCGGCGCGGAGACGCTGTCGCGCATCGTCGACTACTCCGACCGCACCTCGTGCATCCTCTTCGGGGACGGCGCGGGCGCGGCGGTGCTCTCGAGCGAGTTCACGCGCGGCGAGGTGCTGCCGTCGCGGATCTTCGCGGACGGCAGCGGCTACGAGGTCATGTGGATCCGCACGGGCGGCTCGCTCGAGCGGCCGACCCCGGAGCTGATGGCCGCCGGCCACCACTTCATGCGCATCCGCGGCCGCGAGGTCTACAAGTTCGCGGTGAGCAAGATGGTCGAGCTGGTCGAGGAGCAGGTGAAGGCGAACCCCGACCTCGAGCTCGGCTTCGTCATCCCGCACCAGGTCAACCTGCGCATCATCGAGAGCGCGCGCGAGCGCCTCGGCATCCCGGCCGAGCGCATCTACGTCAACATCGAGAAGTACGGCAACACGTCGGCCGCCTCGATCCCGATCGCGTTCGACGAGGCGGTGCGCAGCGGCGTGCTCGACTCCTCGCGCGGGAAGCTGGTGGTCTTCTGCGCGTTCGGCGCCGGCCTCACCTGGGGCTCGGGCGCGCTGCGCTGGTGAGACCGGACGCGTCCCGGAGCCCCGCATGAAGCGCGCGATCCTGTTCCCGGGCCAGGGCGCCCAGCACGTCGGCATGGGCCGCGAGTTCCACGCGGCTTCGGCGGCGGCGCGCGGCGTCTTCGCGCGCGCCGACGCGGTGCTCGGCATGCCGCTGACGCAGCTCTGCCTCGAAGGACCGGAGGAGCGGCTCGCGGCGACCGACGTCTGCCAGCCGGCGATCCTCGCCTGCAGCGCGGCGATCGTGGCCGCCCTCGAGGAGCGCGGCGATCTGCGCCGCGCCGACTTCGCCTGCGCGGCCGGGCTGTCGCTCGGCGAGTACACGGCGCTCTGGTTCGCGGGGTCGCTCTCGCTCGAGGACGCGCTGCGGCTGGTGCGCGCGCGCGGCCAGGCGATGCAGCGCGCCTCCGAGGCGACCGCGAGCGGCATGGTCGCCCTGCTGGGCGCGACCGAGGAGCAGGCGCGCGCCGTCTGCGCGAAGTTCGCGCAGGGCGACGTGCTGCTGCCGGCGAATTTTCTCGGCCCCGGAAACATCGCCGTCTCGGGCACCAAGGCGGCGCTCGAGCGGGTCGTGGCGAACGCGAGGGGCGAGGGGATCCGCAGGGCAGTGGCGCTCAAGGTCGCCGGCGCGTTCCATTCGCCCCTCATGGAGCCGGCGCTCGCGCTCCTCGAGGCGGCATTCGCGACGGTGAAGCTCTCGCCGCCGGCGATCCCGGTGGTGTCGAACGTGACGGCCGCGCCGCACGGCGACCTCGCACAGCTCCGCGCGACCCTCCTGAAGCAGGTGACGGCGCCGGTGCTCTGGGAGAAGAGCGTGCGGGCGCTGATCGGAGGGGGCGTGCAGGAATTCGTCGAGGTCGGGCCGGGCAGCGTGCTGACCGGCCTGGTCGGCAAGATCGACGCGCAGGTGAAGTGCGTCAACGTGCAGAAACCCGGCGGCGAGCGCGCCGCCGCCGAAGGGGGGGCGAAGTGACGCCGGAGGCGGGCGCATCGGGCGGTCCGCTCCAGGGGCGCGTCGCCCTGGTCACGGGGGCGTCACGCGGCATCGGCCGGGCGATCGCGCAGCGGCTCGCGCGCGACGGCGCCGACGTCGCCCTGGTCGCGCGCAGCGTCGACGCGCTCGCGGAGACGAAGAGCGCGGCGGAGGCGGCCGGCCGCCGGGCGCTCGCGCTCGCGATCGACATCGCCGACGCCAAGGCGATCCAGGACGGCGTGAAGCGCGTCGTCGACGAGATGGGCCGGCTCGACATCGTCGTGAACAACGCCGGTCTCACGCGCGACGGCCTCGCGATGCGCATGTCGGACGAGGACTGGGACGCCGTGATCGACGTCGACCTGAAGGGCGTCTTCGTCTTCTGCCGCGCGTCGTTACGGGCGCTTCTCAAGAGCCCCGCCGGCCGCATCGTCAACATCTCGTCGATCGTCGGGATGATCGGGAACGCCGGCCAGGCGAACTACGCGGCCGCGAAGTCGGGCCTGTTCGGGCTCACCCGCTCGCTCGCCAAGGAGCTCGGCGGGCGCAAGGTGACGGCGAACGTCGTCTGCCCCGGCTTCATCGAGACCGACATGACGAACGGTCTCAGCGCCGAGATCAAGCAGAATTCCCTGAAGTCGATCCCCCTCGGCCGGTTCGGCACGGGCGACGACGTCGCGGCGCTCGTCGCTTTCCTCTGCAGCGACGCGGCGAGCTACGTGACGGGGACCGTCGTCCCGATCGACGGCGGGCTGGCGATCGGAGGATTCGGCGGGTGACCGATCGCGCCGGGCGGCGTCCGAGGGCGCCCGGGCAGGCAATTCGGGAATCGGAGGCGGTATAGTCCCCGCGCTTGTCGTCCCCGGGGCAGAAGCCCCGAGCCGGGTGCGCGGCGCGACACGGCGTGACGACCATGCGAGAAGGTTTGGAGGACCGACGGGTGTCTCAGACGATTGACGAACGGGTCATCAACATCATCTGCGAACAGATGGGAGCCAGCCGTGACAAGATCACGATGGAGACCTCGTTCGTGAACGATCTTGGCGCGGACTCGCTCGACACGGTCGAGCTCGTCATGGAGTTCGAGGACGAGTTCGACGTGAACATCCCCGACGAGGACGCCGAGAAGATCCAGACCGTCGGCGATGCCATCAAGTACATCAAGGAGCGGGTGGAGTAATCCCCGCCGATGGCGAAGCGTCGAGTCGTCGTCACGGGCCTGGGCTGCGTCACGCCGCTGGGCGTGGGGGTCGAGGTCACCTTCGAGCGCATGCTCCGGGGGGAGAGCGGCATCGCGCCGATCACGGCGTTCGACGCCGCCGCCTTCCCGACGCGCATCGCGGGGGAGTGCCGCGACTTCAAGACCGAGGCCTTCTTCCCGGTCGTCGAGTCGAAGAAGCTCGACCGCTTCACCCAGATCGCGCTGGCGGCGACCGACGAGGCGCTGAAGAGCTCGAAGCTGAAGGAGTCGAAGTTCGACCCGACGCGGGTCGGCGTCCTGGTCGGCTCGGGCATCGGCGGCCTGAACGAGATCGAGCGGATGGACCGCGTCCTCATCGAGCGCGGCCCCGACCGCATCAGCCCGTTCTTCATCCCCAAGATGATGATGAACGCGGCGGCCGGCCAGATCTCGATCGTGCACGGCTTCGAGGGGCCGAACTTCGCGACCGCGTCCGCCTGCGCCTCGGCGTCGCACGCGCTCGGCATGGCGCTGCGCATGATCCAGTACGACGAGGCCGACGTGATCGTCGCCGGCGGCTCCGAGGCGACCATCACTCCGCTCGCCATCGGCGGCTTCTGCGCGCTCAAGGCGATGTCGCGCCGCAACGACGACCCGCCCGCCGCGAGCCGGCCGTTCGACAAGGACCGCGACGGCTTCGTGATGGGCGAGGGGTCGGCGATCCTCATCCTCGAGGAGCTCGAGCACGCCCGGAAGCGCGGCGCCCAGATCCTCGCCGAGTTCTGCGGCTTCGGCGCGACGGCCGACGCGCACCACATCACCGCCCCCAAGGAGGACGGCGCCGGGCCGCAGCGCGCGATGGCGATCGCGCTCAAGGACGGCGGGCTCTCCCCCGACGGCGTCGACTACGTGAACGCGCACGGCACCTCGACCGAGTACAACGACATCGTCGAGACGCGCGCGCTCAAGGGGCTGTTCGGCGACCATGCACGGAAGCTCGCGATCTCGTCGACCAAGTCGATGATCGGCCACCTGCTCGGGGCCGCCGGCGCCATCGGCGCGCTGGTCTCGACGCTCTCGGTGGCGCGCGGCGTGGTCCACCCGACGCGCAACCTCGACCATCCCGATCCGCAGTGCGACCTCGACTACGTGCCGCGCGACGCGCGCGAGATGCGGGTGCGCGCCGCCATCTGCAACGCGCTCGGCTTCGGCGGCCACAACGCCTGCCTCGCGTTCCGAGCCCATACGCGCAATTGACGCGGACCCCGTGACGCGGACGGACAAGGCATTGCGCGCGGCCTTCTGCGAGGCGGAGCAGGGGCACGTCTTCCGGTACTTCGACGAGCTCCCTTCCGACGAGCAGTCGACGCTGCTCGCGCAGCTGCGCGCCATCGAGCTCAAGCGCGTGCGGCGCCTCATCGAGCAGCACCTCGCCGCCGTCGACGCGGTGCGCGCGCCGGCGCTCGCGCCCGCACCGATCATCGCCCCGCCCGCGACGGAGGCGGAGCGGCGCGAGGAGGCGAAGAGCCGCAAGGCGGGCGAGGAGGCGTTGCGCGAGGGGCGCGTCGCGGTGCTGATCGTCGCGGGCGGCCAGGCGACGCGCCTGGGCTACGACGCCCCGAAGGGGACCTACCCGATCGGCCCGGTGAGCGGGAAGCCGCTCTTCCAGATCCACGCGGAGAAGGTGCTCGCGCTGGCGCGCCGCCACGGCAAGCAGTGCCCCCTGCTGCTGCTCGTCTCGCCCGACAACCACGCGGCGACGCGCCGCTACTTCGAGGAGCACGCCTTCTTCGGCCTCGAAGAGAAGCTCGTGCGCTTCTTCGAGCAGGGGATGCTCCCGGCGCTCGACCGCGACGGCCGCCTGCTCCTCGCCGAGCGCGGCCGCATCTTCCTCAGCCCCGACGGCCACGGCGGCGTCTACCGCGCGCTGCACTCCTCCGGCTGCCTCGACTTCCTCTCCAAGCGGGGCGTCGACACCGTCTTCTACTTCCAGGTCGACAACCCCCTCGTGAAGGTGGCCGACCCGGTCTTCCTCGGCCACCACCTGCGGCGCGAGTCGGAGTTCTCGCTCAAGGTCGTGGCGAAGCGCGACGCCGCCGAGAAGGTGGGGGTCTACGCCCTCGTCGACTCGAAGCCGGGCATCGTGGAGTACTCCGACCTGCCCGCCGCGCAGCGCGACTCGAAGGGCCCCGACGGCCGCCTCGTCTTCGGCGCCGGCAGCATCGCGATCCACGCCTTCAGCCTGCCGTTCCTGCGCCGGCTCGGGCGCGGCGACGTCGAGCTCGCGCTGCACGTCGCCCGCAAGAAGATCCCCTACGTGGGCGAGCGCGGCGAGGTGGTCCACCCCGGCGAGCCGAACGGAATCAAGTTCGAGAGCTTCGTCTTCGACGGCCTCCCGCTCGCGAAATCGGTCCTGGCGATGGAGGTGGCGCGCAACGAAGAGTTCGCGCCCGTGAAGAACAAGACGGGCGAGGACTCCGCCGAGACGGCGATCCAGGCGCAGTCGGACCTCTTCCGGTCGTGGCTCGCCGACGCCGGCATGAAGGTCGACGACCCGGCCGCGCGCGTCGAGATCGGACCCCTCTTCGCGCTCGACCGGGCCGAGCTCGCGAGCCGGTTCCGGGGCGCCGGCCAGCTGCAGGTCCGGCGCATCCTGCTCGATTAAGGGATCGCAACCAACCGGGAGGCGATCCCGGCCGGTCCCCGCGTCCACTTCAAGCCGCCGCGCGGCTCCCTATCATCCTGCGCCATGGCGGGAATCCGGGCAGGCGTCTTCTTCGGCGGACCGTCCGCCGAGCACGAGGTCTCGATCCGCAGCGCCGACTGCGTCGCCGAGGCGCTGCAGGCGGCGGGCTGCGAGCTCCTCCTGATCCACTTGCGGCGCGACGGGACGTGGGCGCTCGCGCGGCCGCGCGGCGCGGCGGAGGGCGCGGACGCGGCGACGCGGCTCTCGCGGCAGACGCAGTCGCTGCCTCTCGACGAGGCGCTGCGCTTCGTGCGCGCCGAGATCGAGGTCGCCTTCCCGATCGTGCACGGCACGCTCGGCGAGGACGGCTCGCTGCAGGGGTTCCTGCGCGTGCTCGGGATCCCGTGGGCCGGCCCCGGCGTGCTCGCCTCCGCGCTCGCCATGGACAAGGGGCGCGCGAAGTCGGTGCTGGCCGCGACGACGTCGCTCAAGATGCCGCTCGGCGCGGTCGTGCGCGCGACCGAGCCGCCGGCCGAGCGCGCCGCCGCGCTCGCGAAGGCGCGCGCGCTGGTCTTCCCCGTCATCGTGAAGCCCGTGGACGCGGGCTCGAGCGTCGGCCTCTCGCGCGTCGAGCGGCCCGAAGGGCTCGAGGACGCGATCGCGCTCGCCTTCGCGGTCGAGGGCGTGACCGGGGTCCTCGTCGAGGAGATCGTCCCCGGCGACGAGGTGACCTGCGCCGTCTTCGGGAACCCCGAGCGCGGCGTCGAGGCGCTCCCGCCCGTCCTGATCCGCCCGCGCGACGGGCGGATGTTCGACTACGAGGCCAAGTACACGGCCGGCCTC
This sequence comes from Planctomycetota bacterium, assembly GCA_035695985.1. GTDB lineage: Bacteria > Planctomycetota > B15-G4 > B15-G4 > SIAN01 > DASRRB01. Next base: position 10,727 of record DASRRB010000008.1, read on the forward strand.
ACCGACGAGATCTGCCCCGCGCCGCTCCCGGCGCCGCAGCTCGACCGGATCCGCGCCGCGGCGACGACCGCCTACGTCGCGCTCGGCTGCCGCGGCTTCGCGCGCGTCGACTTCATCATGCGCGACGGCGTGCCGTGGTTCCTCGAGCTCAACTCGCTGCCGGGAGTGACGCGCGAGTCGCTGCTGCCCAAGGCGGCGATCGCGGCAGGCTGGACGCTCCCCGACTTCTTCCACCGTCTCGTCGAGCTCGCGCTCGAAGGCGAGAACGGGCGCGCGCGCACGGCGGCCGCGCAATGAGCCCGGCCGCGACGCGCGTCGTCGTCAACGGGGCCGCCGGCCGCATGGGGACGCTCGCCGTCTCTGCGATCGGCGGGGCGGACGGGCTCGAGATGGTCGGCGCCTGCGGGCGCGGCGACGACCTCGCCGGCACGATCCGCCGCGAGCGCGCCGACGTGGTGGTCGACTTCACGCGCCCCGACTGCGTGCGCGCCAACGCGCTCGCGATCCTCGAGGCGGGGGCGCGCCCGGTGATCGGGACGAGCGGCGTCGACGGCGCGACGCGCGGCGAGCTCACGCGGCAGT
>DASRRB010000009.1:0-16832 GCA_035695985.1 Planctomycetota bacterium
GCTCGCTCATGCCGACCAGCCGCGCGGCGAGCCGCTCGCGGTCGCCGGCGATCTCGTAGAGGAGGACCTCGTGGTAGCCGCTGACCGCGAGCAGCGGCGCCGACGCCGGTTCGGCCGGCGACTTCATCGGCGAGAAGTCGAGCGCGGTGACGACCGGCTGCTGCCGGTAGAGCGGCGGATGCTCCTGCGTGAAGGTCTCCGCGGCGGCGGCGGGCGTGTCGTCGGCCGCCCCCTCCGCGATCCAGCGCTGCAGCAGCGCGACCTGCGCGTCGGCGAGCGGCGCCTTGCCCTTCGGCATCTTGGGCGGCTTGCCGTCGTGCGGCGTGATCGCGACGAGGAGCGCGCTCTCGTCGGGCTTGCCGGGCGCGACGATCGGATCGCCGCGCTTGTCGCTCGCGAGCAGTCCGTCGCGGCCGGTGAGCACGATCTTGCCGCCCGCCTTCGCCGGCTGGTGGCAGCCGGCGCACGTGCCCTGCAGGATCGGCCGGACCTCCTTGAAGAAGCTGACCGGCTTCTTCGGGGGCGCATCGGCCGGCTTCGCTTCCTGCGCGCGCGCGGCGCCGCCGAGGAGCAGCGCGAGCGCCATCGCGAACGTCGCGTGTCGCCGCGCGCTCATGCGAAGAGCGCGTCGACGGGGGCCGCCTGCACCAGCTCGCGCGGCTGGTTCAGGTGGTTCATCACGATCGTGCCCGGGTCGATGCCGAGCGCGCGGTAGATCGTCGCGACCAGCTGCGTCGGGTGGACCGGGTCCTTGACCGGCGCCGAGCCGTTCGCGTCGGACTCGCCGTGCACGTGGCCGCGCTTCATGCCGCCGCCCGCGACCAGGGCCGTGAAGCAGTAGGGCCAGTGGTCGCGCCCGCTCGCGTTGTTCTGGTTGCCCGAGGTCGAGACGCCGCGCTTGGGGCTGCGGCCGAATTCACCGACCGCGACCACCAGCGTCGAGGCGAGCAGGCCGCGCGTGTCGAGGTCGGAGATCAGCGTGGCGACCGCCGCGTCGAACATCGGCGCCGCGAGCGGCATGCGCTGCGGCAGGTCGGTGTGCATGTCCCACGAGTGGTTGTCGCTGTTCGCGACCTTGGGCCAGTTGACCTGGACCACGCGGCTGCCCGCCTCGATGAAGCGGCGCGCCAGCAGGCAGCACTGGCCGAACTGGTTGCGCCCGTAAGCCTCTCGCAGCGCCGCCGGCTCGTCGTCGAGGTCGAAGCTCTTCCGGGCGCGGCCCGAGAGCACGAGGCTCATCGCCTTGTCGGTGTACTCGTCGAGGTCGAATTTGGCGGTCGCCTTCTCGATGGCCGGCATCTGCGCGTCGATCTGCGCGCGCAGGTCGGCGCGTGAAGTCAGGCGCTCGACCGAGAGCTCGGGCCGGATCGCGAGGTCGTCGGCGCGGACCTTGTCCATCTTCGCCGGGTCGTAGTCGTCGCCCGGCGGATAGAGGTAGTAGGGGTCGTGAGCGCGCCCGAGGAAGCCGGCGGTGCCGGCCTTGCCGATCACGCTGCTCTCCTGCAGCGGCCGCGGCATCATCACGAACGGCAGCATCGGCACTTCGGTCGGGCGCAGCCGCGCCAGCTCGCAGCCGAAGTTCGGGAAGTCCTTGGGGGTCGGCGGCTCGAGCTGACCCGACGGCGAGACCTTGTCGGCCGTCCACCCGGTCAGCATCTGGTAGATCGCGGCGGTGTGGTTGAAGAGGCCGTTGGGCGCGTAGCTCATCGAGCGGATGAGCGTCAGCTTGTCCGTCACCTCCGCGAGCTTCTTCAGGTTCTCCGTCAGGTCGATGCCGTCGACCTTCGTCTTGATCCGCTGGTAGATGCTCTGCACGTCGGCCGGGCAGCCGTCCTTCGGATCCCACAGGTCGAGGTGGCTCGGCCCGCCCTGCAGGTAGAGCAGGATGACGTTCTTCGCGGTCGCGGCGGGCGCGGGGCTCGCGGCGTCGTCATTCCGCGCCTGTCCCTGCGCCCGCGCCTGCAGCGCGAAGAGGTCGACGAGCGACAGTCCGAGCAGCGAGGCCCCGCCGACGCGCAGAACCTCGCGCCGCGAAACTCCGCGCATACGATCCACCGGCTTCATCGGAGACTCCGAAGCGCACGGAAATGGGGCGACCGCCTCGCGGCCCATGGCGATCCATGTCGGCCCGTGAGTCCGCAGCCCAGCGCCGGCCCTGCCCGAGAGTTGACCGCCGGCGGTGTCGACTGCGAGGCGGAGAGGTTAACGGGGCCGGGTGGAATTGTCCGGGGTGGGGAGGGGCATGATTCCGGGTCCCCCGTCGCGGATCCGCCGTCGTCGTGAGGACTCTGCATGCCGCCGGCCTACGTGCTCGCGCTCGACCAGGGGACGACGTCGTCCCGGGCGCTGCTCTTCGATCGGGAGGGAAGCGTCGTCGCGCAGGCGGCGCGCGAGCTGCCGCAGATCTTCCCCAAGCCAGGGTGGGTCGAGCACGACCCCGAGGCGATCTGGAGCTCGCAGCTCGCCGCGGCGCGCGAGGCGCTCGAGAAGTCGCAGGTCGCGGCATCCGACGTCGCCGCGATCGGCATCGCCAACCAGCGCGAGACGACGCTCCTGTGGGAGCGCGCGAGCGGACGGCCGCTCGCGAACGCGATCGTCTGGCAGTGCCGGCGCACGGCGCCGCTCTGCGAGCGGCTGGTGCGCGCCGGCCACGCGGCGAAGATCCGCCGCAAGACCGGGCTCGTGTGCGACGCCTACTTCTCCGGCACCAAGCTGCGCTGGCTGCTCGATTCGATCCCGGGCGCGCGGCGGCGCGCGCGCCGCGGCGAGCTCGCCTTCGGGACGGTCGACACGTGGCTCGCGCACCGCCTGAGCTCCGGGCGGCTGCACGTCACCGACCCCTCGAACGCGTCGCGCACGCTCCTCTTCGACCTGAAGCGGCGCCGCTTCGATCCGGAGCTGCTGAAGCTGCTGCGCGTGCCCGCCGAGGTGCTGCCCGAGGTGCGCGACTCGTCGGAGGTCCTCGGCGAGTGCGACCCGCGGTGGTTCGGCGCGGCGATCCCGATCGCGTCCATGGTGGGCGATCAGCAAGGGGCGCTCTTCGGGCAGCGCTGCTTCGCCCCGGGGAGCATGAAGAGCACCTTCGGGACGGGTTGCTTCCTATTAATGAACGCGGGTGCGGCGCCCCGGGCCTCCAAGAGCGGGCTGCTCTCGACCGTCGCCTGGTCGCGCGGCGGTGCCACGACCTACGCCCTCGAAGGGAGCCTCTTCGTCGCCGGAGCCGCCGTCCAGTGGCTGCGCGACGGGCTCGGCCTGATCGCGAACGCCGCGGAGATCGAGGGGCTCGCCGCGTCGGTGCCCGACAGCGGCGGCGTCACCTTCGTGCCGGCGTTCGTCGGTCTCGGCGCGCCCCATTGGGACTCCGGCGCGCGCGGCGCGATCGTCGGGCTCACGCGCGGGTCGACCAAGGCGCACCTGGCGCGCGCGACCCTCGAGGCGATGGCGTTCCAGACGCGCGACGTCGTCGACTGCATGGAGCGCGACGCGGGGCTGCGCGTGCGCGAGCTCCGGATCGACGGCGGCGCGACCCGCAACGAGCTCTTCTGCCGGACGCTCGCCGACGTCCTCGGCGTCACCGTCGTGCGACCGGCGCAGGCCGAGGCGACCGCGGCCGGCGCGGCGTTCCTGGCCGGCCTCGCCGTCGGCTTCTGGAAGGACGAGCGCGAGCTCGCCGCGCTGCCGCGCGCGGAGACGCGCTTCGAGCCGACGACCACACGCGCGCACCGTGCGGCGCAGCACACGCGCTGGCGCGAGGCGGTCGGCCGCGTCCTCAGCGCGAGACGATGACGCGGTCGCCCGAGACGAGGTCGACCTCGAAGAGCGCGTCGATCTCGTCGTCGCGGACGATCGCGCTGGCGCGCGCCGCGTCGACCGCGAGCGTCACCGCGCGGTGGGAAGCCGGCCCGCGACCGCGGCCGAACGCGTCGCTCGACGAGATCATTTCGAGGTCGCCGTCCGTGACGACGATCTGGCCGACGCCGGAGGGCAGCGGCGCGCGCGGCGTGAGCAGGAAGCGGTTGCCCGGCGCGTCGAACGTCATCCCGCTGCCGCCGTCCTGGCCGCTGTTCCCGACCAGAGCGCTCAGGAGCGTGCGCGCGCCGTCGGTCAGCGCGCACGCGAAGAGCCCGATCTCCTGGTCGTGCACGAGGAGACGGTCGTTTTCGAGGTCGAGCGCGCCGCCGTCCATGCGCGTCGCCTGGAAGACGACGGGATCTTCGAAGGAGAACTCGCTGCGCGCGCCGCTCTTCAGGTCGACGGCGAGGATCAGGTCGTCGTTCTGGACCAGGAGCGTGCGGCCGTGCGTCTCGTCGAGGACGATCTCGAACGTGCGGTGCAGGTCGTTCCCGGCCACGACCGGTTCGATCGAGAGGAGCGCGCGCGCGCCGTTCGTGAGCGAGACGCTCCAGAGGCTGTCGTCGGAGTCGTCCCCGACGAGCAGGCGGCGGCGCGCCGCGTCGAACGCGATCGCGCGCGGATCGACGAACGGCCGGCCGGCGCCGTGCGTCGCGTCGCAGAGGATCGAGCGCGCGCCGGTCGCGAGGTTCACCTGCACGACCGCGGGCGGCTCGTCGACCACGACCCAGGCGAGCCGCGCCCGCGGATCGACCGCGACGCGTTCGCCCTGGTCGAGCGACGGTCCGGTGCCGACCGCCGGCAGCTCGACGAAACGGTCGCGCTCGAGGTTCCGCGGATCGAGGCGCACGACCTTCCGCTCGTCGTCGTCGACGACGTAGCACTTCCCGACCTGGTCGACGGCGGTAGCGCCCGGACGGGAGATCTGCGTGCCACCGCGCGGTTCGTCCTCGGTCAGGAGCGACCGGTTGCCGCTCGACGAGTCGACGAAGAAGACGCGCTCCGTGAAGGCGTCGGTCACGTGCACGACGCCGTAGAACGGATCGACCGTCACCTGCCCGGGGTCGTCGAAGAACGGGCCCGTCCCATGCGTGAAGTCCGACAGCACGGTTCGATTCCCCGTGACCGGGCCGACCGCGATCAGGGCGCGGAGGGCCCGGTCCGACACGACGACGCGGTGCGACACCTCGTCGAATGCCAGGTCGCTCGGCGAGAAGAGGGCGGTCCCGGTTCCGTGCGTCGCATCGCTCAGGATCGTCCGCTTGCCGTTCGTGACGTCGACGCTGAACACGGCGGCGAGGTCGGCGTCGGCCACCAGCAGCACTTGCGACGTCGGATCGAAGGCGACGCCGACCGGACGCCCGAAGGTCGGTCCGCTGCCGACCCCACCGCCGGAGAGCAGCGTGCGATCGCCGTGCACGAGGTCGACGGCGAGGACGAGGTCGCCTTCCTCGTCGAGCACCCACGCCGTCTTGCCGGTCGCGTCGACGGCGAGCGAGATCGGGTGGATCATGTTGAAGCCCGCGCCGCGCTCGAAGTCGGACAGGATCGTGCGCGCTCCGGTCGCGACGTCGGCCGCGACGATCGAATGGCCGGCGCGATCGGCGAGCAGGAGCCGTCCGTTCGCGTCGTCGAACACGATGTCGGTGACGTCGACGACGATCGGATCGACGCGGGTCAGACGGTCGGCGAACGTGAAGAGCTGCGTCGGGAGGTTCGGCCGGAGGACGGCCACAACCACGTCGTGGGGGCCGGTCGAGAGCGGGACCTCGGCGAAGAACGTCGCGAAGCCGTCCGAGCTGACCGCGTCGATCCCGTTCACCTTGACCGAGTTGATCGGCGGGGCGAGCGCGACCGAGCCGCGGATCGCGATCGTCTCGGCGTCGGTCGTCGCAGTCCCGGCGGGGAAGGTGAGCGCGACGGGGCTCGCCTGCGCGGACTCTCCGCCGCCGCCACCGCCGCAGGCGGGGAGCGCGGCGACGAGCATCGGCAGGAGCGCGCGGCGGATCGCGGCGGAACGGGTCATGGGTGGGTCCCCGGATGCGAGGAGCGGCGACGGAAGGCTCGGAACGCGACGTTCCGCCGGAACGGCGCGTGCGCTGGATCACGGGAATCCGGCGCCGCCCGTCCCGATCGCGACCCCGCCTAAGCTCCCGCCCCCGCGCTCCCCGCGACCGACCTCCCCCCGAGAGGGAACCATGAAATCGCCCCGCCGAACGGCCCGGGCCCCGGCCCGCGCGACGCCCCCGAGCCCGGGCCAGCGCCTGCTGCGCAATCTCCACCTGCTGCGCGCGCTGGTCGCGGCGACGCTCGAGGAGGGGGGGCTGCCGCCGGAGCACGGCATCAGCGTGGTGCAGATGAGCGTGCTGCGGCTGGTCGCGGCGCGGCACGGCACGCCGACGGCGCTCGGGGAGATCGCGCGGCGGCTCGAGGTGAGCGTGCCGGCGGCCAGCAAGGCGATCGCGCGCCTCGTCACGTCGGGCCATCTCCGGGCCCGGGAGGACCGTGCGGACGCCCGCCGCCTGCGCGTCGACGTCACCGACGCGGGAGAGAACGCGATCCGCCGCTACGAAGCGGCGCGCGAGCGCCGCGCCGACGCCGTCGTCGCGCGCGCCGGCGCCGCGACGGCGGAGCGCTGGATCGAGACGACCGACGAGCTCGTGCGCGCGCTGCTCGACGCCGGCCGGCGCGACGCGCTGCCGTGCCTGCAGTGCGGGCTCCTGAGCCCGTCGACCTGCGCCGCCGAGCAGTACGGCGCGGGCTGTCCGGTGCGCGCCCTCGAAGAACGCGCGGCACGCGGACGAATCCGCGCAGATAATTAACCAGGTTAACGAGTTGGGCGGGGTCTCCTTCCCGCCGCGCTCGCCCCCGTCCGCGCCGCCGCCGGGAGGCCTCGATCGGCAAGGCGCGTGCTCTCGCCCGCTCCGCACGCCGGCGGCATCTCGTCGCCGGCGATTCGCCGGAGGACCGACGCATGGGCGCGAACCGCAGGATTCCGGGCGGCATTCGGGGCGCGATGACGGCGGCCGGCGCGGCCGCGCTGGTGCTCGCCGCGTGCGCGCCGCGCGAGGAGGCTTCGGTCCTCGCGAGCGGCGGGGGCGGCGGAGGCGGGGTCGGATCCCTCGAGAAGTACGCGCTCGAGCGCGACCTCGATCCCGACGAGGCGCGCGCCGCCATCGAGACGTGCACGCCGCCGGGCAAGTACGACGAGTTCACGATGGTGACGAGCGGCGGACACGCCGGCTCGATCTTCCTGATCGGCATCCCGTCGATGCGGATGCTGAAGGAGATCCCGGTCTACTCGCCCAACTCGTGGCAGGGGTGGGGGCAGGGCGCCGAAGGGACCGACGTCCTCAAGGCCGGCACCTTCGATCCCGACCTGCCGACCACGACGTGGGGCGACCTGCACCATCCGCAGATCTCGCTCACGAACGGCGACTACGACGGCGAATTCGTCTTCGCGACCGACAAGGCAGCCGGCCGCGTCGCGGTCGTCGACCTGCGCGACTTCAAGACCAAGCAGATCGTCAAGACGCCCAACGTCGTCTCCGACCACTCCGGCTTCCTCACCGCGAACTCCGAGTACTTCGTCGTCACGACGTTCCAGCCGTCGCCCGGCGGGCCCGGCGTCTACGCGCCGCTCGAGGAGTACGCGCAGAAGTACCGCGGCGCGATGACGCTGCACAAGTTCGACCGCGCGAGCGGCCGGATCGTGCTGGCCGACTCGTTCCAGATCGAGCTGCCGCCCTACTGGCAGGACCTCTCGATCGGCGGCAAGGGCGCGAACGACGACCTCTTCTTCTGCAACTCGATGAACACCGAGATGTCGACCGGCGGGAACATGGAGGGGCGCGCGCCGATGGAGATCGGCGCCTCGCTGAACGAGATGGACTACCTCCACGTCGTGGCGTGGAAGCGCGCCAAGGAACTGGTCGACGCGAACAGTCCGAAGGTGATCACGCGCGGCGGCATCAAGGTCGTCCCGCTCGACGTCGCGCGCGACGAGGGGATCCTCTACTTCGTCCCCGAGTCGAAGAGCCCGCACGGCTGCGACATCACGCCCGGCGGCGAATGGATCATGGTCGCCGGCAAGCTCGATCCCCACGTCACCGCCTACTCGGTCGCGAAGATCCGCCAGGCGATCACCGACAAGAACTTCGAGAAGCGCGACGCCTTCGGGATCCCGGTCCTGAAGTACGACGCGTGCCGCGAGGCCTACGTCGAGGTCGGGCTCGGTCCGCTGCACACCGTCTTCGACGACAAGGGGAACGGCTACGTCAGCCTCTTCCTCGACAGCGCGGTCGCGAAGTTCACGCTCGGCCCGCCCTACGTGCCCGCCGACCAGGCTTGGAAGCTCGTCGACAAGATCAGCATCCACTACAACATCGGCCACCTGCAGACGCCGGGCTCCAACACGACCCATCCGCGCGGCCGCTACCTCGTCGCGCTCGACAAGTGGACGGTCGACCGCCATCCCGGCAACGGTCCGCTCCACCCGCAGAACCTCGAGCTGATCGACATCTCCGGTCCGAAGATGCGGATGCTGAAGGAGGTGCCGATCATCGGCGAGCCCCACAACTCGCAGATCATCGAGACCGACCGCATCGCGGGCTGGCGCGTCTATCCGCCCGGCACCGACCCCGCGACCATGGCGAAGGCGCCGGCCGCGACGGAGCAGGGCAAGGAAGGCGTCGAGCGCACGAAAGACGGCGTCCACGCGCACATCGTCGTGATCCGCTCGCAGTACAAGCCCGACACGATCCGCGTGAAGCAGGGCGACCGCGTCGTCCTCGACATCACCAACGCGGAGAGCGCCGAGGACGCGACGCACGGCTTCGGACTCGCCGGCTACAACGTCACCGCGTCCATCGATCCCGGCGCGACGCAGCACGTCGAGTTCGTCGCCTCCAAGGCCGGCGTCTACCCGTGGTACTGCACCGAGTTCTGCTCGGCGCTGCACATGGAGATGACGGGATGGCTGCTCGTCGAGCCGAAGTGAGGGCGACGGGCGCCGTGGCGCCGCGCGCGACGACGGGCGGGCGCCTCCTCGCGCTCCAGGCCGCGGCGCTGCTCGCGTGCGCCTGCCTGCTGCCGTGGTGGCGCATGGAGAACCGCGCGCCGCAGTACGGGCTGCGCGTCCTGTGGGTCGAGGTCTCGCCGCTCGGCGTGGCGGGCGACGTGAAGGAGATCGACGGCCTCGGCCACTACGTCGGGATGCAGTCGATCGAGTCGCTGGCGCACGTCGAGCGCATGCTCGCGCCGTACGGGATCGCGCTCGCGGTCGCCTGCGCGCTCGCGCTCGCGTTCGTGCGCGGCGGCCGGCTGCGGACGCTCGCGGCATTCGCGGTCGCCGCCGTCCCGCTCGGCTTCGTCGCCGACCTCTGGTTCTGGCAGTGGTACGCGGTGAACCACCTCGAGCCGACGGCCGCGCTCCACCTGATCTCCAACCGCATCCAGGCGCGCCTGATCGGCGACTACTCCGTCGCGCAGTTCAAGGTGCACGCCGAGTTCGCGGCGGGCTTCTGGCTCGTGCTCGTCGCCGCCGTCGACGCGCTCGCCTTCCTCGTGGCGGAGCGCCGCCGCACGCCGCGCGCGGCGGTCCCGGTCCAGGAGCCGCGCGCCGTCGCGACGCCGGTCTCGTCGTTCGCGTCGCTGCTGCTGCTCCTGCCGCTCCCGACCGGCGCGCAGCTCGAGGGCGGTCCTGCGAGCGCGCACCGGACGATCGCCTCGGCCCTCGAGGCGAGCGCGTCCGGCGGCACGATCGTCGTGCACCCCGGCCTCTACCGCGAGTCGCTCGTGCTGCGCCGCCCGGTCCAGTTGATCGGCGAGGCGGGAGCGATCCTCGACGGCGGCGGCCACGGGACGGTCGTCCTGGTGAAGGCGCCCGACTGCGAGGTCCGCGGCTTCTGGATCCGCGCCAGCGGCGACAGCCTCACCGAGGAGGACGCCGCGGTGAAGGTGCTCGAAGCCGACCGCTGCACCGTCGCCGGGAACCGGATCGAGGACAGCCTCTTCGGGATCCTGGTGCGCAGCGGCCGCGCGGCGACGCTGCGCGCGAACCACGTGGTCGGCAAGGCGCTGCCGCTGCCGCGCCAGGGCGACGGCATCCGCGTCCAGGACGGCGCCGGCGCCACCATCGAGGACAACACGGTCGAGGCGTCGCGCGACCTCGCGATCTGGCAGTCGAACCGCTGCGAGGTGCGTCGCAACGTCGTCCGCCGCTGCCGCTACGGCCTCCACTACATGTACTGCGACGACAACCTCTTCGAGGACAACGTCTTCGCGGACAACGAGACGGGCGGCGCGATCATGTACAGCCGTCGCCTGACGCTGCGGCGCAACCGTTTCGAGGGCTCGCGCGGCCCGAGCGCGCACGGCCTGCTGCTCAAGGCGGCCGACGATGTCCTCGCCGAGGGCAACCGCTTCGTCGACAACACGAGCGGGATCTTCCTCGAGGAGTCGCCGAGCTCGCGCCGCGCGACCTGCGTCTTCCGCGGCAACGTCGTCGGCGGGAACGACGTCGGCGTGCTGCTGCAGCCGTCCGTCGAGCGCGTCGTCTTCGCCGGCAACGCCTTCGTCGCCAACCGCGTGCAGGTCGAGACGGCCGGCCGCGGACGCGGCGACTTGAACGTCTGGAGCGAGAACGGGCGCGGCAACTACTGGAGCGACTACGTCGGCTTCGACGCCGACCACGACGGCATCGGCGACACGCCCTGCCGGGTCGAGGCGTTCTTCGAGGACCTCGCCGGCCGCTATCCCGCGGTCGGCCTCCTGCGCCTCGGTCCCGCCGCGCAGGCGCTCGAGACCGCGGCGCGCGCGTTCCCCGTCGTGAAGCCGCGCCCCGTCGCGACCGACGACCACCCGCTCGTCGCGCCGCCGCCCGAGCTGCTCGCCGCCGCCGCCGCCTCCGAGCGGGACGGCGCGCTCGTCGCCGGCGGAGCGCTCGCGCTCGTGCTCGCGCTGCTCGCGCTGCGCGCCGTGCGCGGCGACGGAACGGGAGGTCCCGCGTGATCGCGATGAACGACATCCGCGTGACGCTCGGCGGCAGGACGGTGCTCGCCGGCGTCGACCTCGAGATCGCGCGCGGCGAGGCGGTCGCGCTGGTCGGCCCCAACGGCGCCGGCAAGACGACGCTGCTGCGCTGCCTCGTCGGCCTGGTGCGATGCAGCGGCCGGATCCAGATCGACGGCATCGACGCCGCGGCCGATCCGGTCGGAGCGCGCCGCCGCCTGGGCTACATGCCGCAGGTGCCCGCCTTCTGCGAGGAGACCGCGCGGCGCTCGCTCGCGTTCGTCGCGAAGTTGCGCGGCGCTCCGCTCGACAAGATCGACGCGCTGCTCGAAAGGGTCGGTCTCGCCGGCGACGCGCGGCGGCCGGTGCGCGACTTCTCGACCGGCATGCGCCAGCGCCTGCTGCTCGCCGCCGCGCTGGTCGGCGATCCGCCGCTCCTCGTCCTCGACGAGCCGACCGCGAGCCTCGATCGCGCGGCGCAGGCGGAGATCGTCGCCCTGCTGCAGCGCCTGCGCGACGGCGGCACGACGCTGCTCCTCTGCTCGCACCGCTCCGAGGAGATCCGCGCGATCGCACGCCGCGTCGTCGAGCTCGAGCAGGGGCGGGTCGTCGCCGACGCGCCGCTCGAAGCGGAACGCCCGCTCGCGCCGATGCGCCTGCTCCCGCTCGACCGCGCCGTGGGAGCGCTTCCATGAGGCCGCGCATCGTCCTCCTGCTCGCCGGCCGCGAATTGCGCGCGGCGGTCCGCACGCGCTGGTTCCTGGTCGGAGCCGTCGCCTTCACGCTGCTCGCGCTCGCGGTCGCCGGACTCGGCGTGGCCGGGACGCGCGCGTGGGGCATCTCGGCGCTCGACCGCACCTCCGCCGCGATGCTGAACCTCGTGCTGCTCTTCGTCCCGCTGCTCACGCTGCCGCTCGGCGCCGGCAGTTTCGCGGGGGAGTTGGAAGACGGGACGCTGCCCTACCTCGCGGCGCAGCCGGTGACGCGCGCCGAGCTCTTCTGCGGGAAGCTCTTCGGGCTGCAGGCCGCGACGACGCTCTCGCTCCTCCTCGGCTTCGGCGCCGCGGCGATCTGGATTGGGGCGCACGGCGCGGTGGAGAGCCGCGCGTTCCTCGCGCTGGTCGGCGGCGCGGCGGCGCTCGGCCTCGTGACGACGACGCTCGGCGTCCTCCTCTCCGTCACGGCGCGCACGCGCGCGCGCAGCCTCGCCGCGGCGATTGGCGCCTGGCTCGCGCTCGTCTTCCTCTGCGACTTTGGCGTGCTGGCGCTCGCGGCCGCGCAGGCGTTCGGGCCGAACGCCCTCTTCACGATCGCGCTCGCCAATCCGCTGCAGTCGGCGAAGACGCTCTGCGCGCTCGCCATCAGCGAGCGGCTCGAGATCCTCGGTCCGGCGGGCATCGAGGCGGTCCGCACCTTCGGGCGGCCGCTGCTCGCGGCGCTGCTCGCGGGCGGGCTCGCGCTCTGGACGGCCGGCGGCGGCGCGGCGGCCTACGTCGTCTTCAAGCGGAGGCACCTCGCATGAGCGCGCCGCGCTTCGCCACGCTGCTGGTCGCGGGCCTCGTCGCCTGCGGTCGCGGGACGGAGTGGCCGCCGGCGGCGGTCGCGCCCGACCTCGGCCGCGACGCCTGCTCCGGCTGCTGCATGCTCGTCAGCGACGTGCGCTTCGCGGCGGAGCGCGTCGATCGCGACGGCTCCGTCGCTTTCTTCGACGACCTCGGCTGCCTGCTCTCCGCCTGCGGCGGCGCGACGTGCGACCCGCAATCGATCTTCGTGCGCTCGTTCGACGATTCACGCTGGATCCGCGGCGACGAGGGGTTCGTCGTGCGGTCGGCGGCGTTCGCCTCCCCGATGGGTTTTGGCGCCGCGGCCTTCGCGACGCGACCCGCCGCGGAGGCCGAGGCGCGCGCGCACGCCGACGCGCGCCTCCTCGAGCTTCCCCTGCTCCTCCGGCAAGGAGTCCGTCCATGACCTCGCGACCGCTCTTTTCCTCCTCGCTCGTGCTCCTGGTCCTCTCCGCGGGCGGCGGATGCGGTCCGACGCCGAAGCGGACGGGATCCGGCGCCTCGCCGACGCCCGCCGCCGGCGCGACGGCCGCGGCGCCCTCGTACGCGGCGCAACTCGACCGGCGCGAACGCGGGCGCAAGCTCTACCTGGCCGAGTGTTCCGGCTGCCACGGCGAGCACGGAAAGGGCGACGGCCCGGCCGCCGCCGCGCTCGAAGCGAAGCCGCGCAACTTCGTCGACGAGAAGTTCAAGTTCCGCAGCACGCCGTCGCGCAAGCCGCCGCTGCGCGCGGACGTGATGGAGACGATCGCGCGCGGGATGCCGGGCAGCGCGATGCCGTCGTTCGCGTTCCTCGGCGAAGAGGAGCGCGGCCTCCTCGCCGACTACGTCCTGCACGTTTCTCGCGTCGACTCGCTGCCCGTGGCCGCGCCCGTCGCGATTCCGCCGCCGCCGCCGGACGGTGCCGCCTCCCTCGCGCGCGGCCGCGAAGCGTGGACGTCGATGCAGTGCGAAAAGTGCCACGGCAGCGGCGGGAAGGGGGACGGCCCCTCGGCCGCGACGCTCGTCGATTCCGCGGGCCGCAAGATCTCGGCGCGCGACCTCACGTCCGGACTCCTGCGCCGCGGCAAGGACGCGGAGGAGATCGTCCGCACCGAATTCGCCGGCATCGACGGCACGCCGATGCCGAGCTTCGCCGAGGTGCTGACCGGCGAGCAGGCGTGGGACCTCGCGCGCTTCGTCCTCTCGCTCGAGGCCGCGCCGTCGCCGCCGCCCGCCGACAAGGTCGCCTACGGGCGGCAGGTGGTCGAGCAGCGCATGTGCTTCGCCTGCCACGTGATCGAGGGCCGCGGCGGCCGCGTCGGGCCGAGCCTCGACGTCTCGCTCCAGAAGCTGCGCCGGCCGTGGATCCGCGAGTTCCTGAAGGACCCGCGCGCGCAGGGCAAGCTCTATCCGTTCACGCCCTACCGGATGCCCGACCTGAAGCTCACGCCGGCGGAGATCGACGCGGTCGTCGCGCTCTTCGACTCGCTCGCCGGACCGCAGGTCGTCGCCGCGACCGAGGCGCCCGCACCCACGCACTTCGAGCCCGATCTCGTCGCGCGCGGCCAGCTCCTCTACTTCCTCAAGTGCACCGAGTGCCACAACCTCGGCAACGTCGTCCCGACGCCGGAAGCGAAGCGCCAGGGTCCCGACCTGATCCAGGTCACGCAGCGGCTGCGCTACGACTGGATCCCGAGCTGGGTCAAGAATCCGGTGGCGGTCTATCCGGGCGCCGCGATGGTCGACACCAATCTCGGCGACGACGAGATCGAGGCGGTGCGCGCGTTCCTCTGGAAGACCAGCGGCGGCGCGACGCCGAAGCAGTGACTCGAGGCAGTGACACCGTGGAGCGCATCATGGATTCGAAGACGTTCGTCGACGGAAGCGGCGTTGCGCCGCACGTCGTGCGGCTCACCGAACTCGTGGCGTGCCAGGAGACGGCGGTCGTCAGCCGGACCCTCCTCAAGCGCGACAGCGGCAGCGTCACGCTCTTCGCGTTCGCCGCCGATCAGGGACTCTCGGAGCACACCGCGCCGTTCGACGCGCTGGTCCAGGTGCTCCAGGGCGAGGTGACGGTCCGGATCGACGGCAAGCCCTACCGGCTCGGGGCGGGCGACGCGATCGTGATGCCCGCGCACCGGCCGCACGCGCTGCAGGCCATCACCGCCTTCAAGATGGTGCTCACGATGCTTCGCTGAGCGGCTGGGGCCGATCCGCGGTAGCTTGGCCGCGTCTGCCTGCCTCGGGAGACGCACCTTTGATCGACCCGAAGCCGTCCGCGTCCGCGCATCCGCCGTTCGCGCCGCTCGCCTCGCACCCGCCGACCCGCCGCGACTTCCTCCGCGTCGGCGTCGTGAGCGGGCTCGGGCTCACGCTGCCGAGCTTCCTGCAGATCCGCGCGCAGCAGGCGGCCGCGAACGCGCTCGCCAGCGCGCCAGCGCGTGCGCCCGCACCGGCGAAGGCGCAGGCGGTGATCCAGATCTTCCTGCCGGGCGGCATCGCGCAGCAGGAGTGCTTCGACCCGAAGCCGTATGCGCCGAGCGAGTACCGCGGGCCCTACTCCTCGATCGACACGAAGGTGACCGGGCTGCGCTTCAGTCAGCATTTCCCGCGCATGGCCGCCGTCGCCGACCGCATGACCGTCGTGCGCACGATGTCGCACGGCGAGGCGGCGCACGAGCGCGGCACCCACAACCTCTTCACCGGCTACCGGCCGAGCCCCGCGCTGCAGTACCCGAGCGTCGGCAGCGTCGTCGCGCACGAGCTCGGCCCGAAGACGGCGCTGCCGCCCTACGTCTGCGTGCCGACGCTCCCGAACCTCTACGCGAACAGCGGTTACCTGAGCTCGGCCTACGGCCCGTTCTGCCTCGGCGCAGATCCGGCGAACAAGGGCTTCAAGGTGCGCGACCTGAACGCGCCCGCCGACGTGGACGACGCGCGTTACGAGCGGCGCCGCTCGATGCTGCAGGCGGTCGACGAGCACTTCGAGCAGCTCGAGAAGGCCGACGCGATCGACGCCTCCGACAGCTTCTACCAGGCCGCCTTCGCGCTCCTCGCGTCGCCGGCCGCCAAGGCCGCGTTCGACCTCGCCGCCGAGCCCGACCCGCTGCGCGACGAGTACGGCCGCAACGCCGCCGGCCAGCGCATGCTGCTCGCGCGCCGCCTCGTCGAGGCGGGCGTGCGCTTCGTCTCGCTCACGTTCGGCGGGTGGGACCACCACGACAACATCGCGGGGGCGTTCGCGCCGCAGGCGCGGCCGCTCGACCAGGCCTTCGCGGCGCTGATCACGGACCTCGAGAAGCGCGGGCTGCTCGACTCGACGCTGGTGCTGCTCACCACCGAGTTCGGGCGCACGCCCAAGATCAACCGCACCGAGGGGCGCGACCACTGGCCGCGCGTCTTCTCGATCGTGCTCGCGGGCGGCGGCGTCAAGCGCGGCGCCTTCTACGGCACGAGCAACGCCACCTGCACCGAACCCGACGACGTGGCGCTCGGCGTCGAGGACTTCGCCTTCACGCTCTTCACCCTGCTCGGCATCGACCCCGAGAAGAAGCTGCTCGCGCCGGGCGACCGGCCGGTCGCGATCGTGAAGGGCGGGAAGCTCGTGAAGGAGCTGCTCGCGTGACTTCCCTCGCGGGCGTCGCGCCTGCGCAGACCGTCGCGCGGATCGTTGCGCAGATTCTCGCGCTCGCCGTGCTCGCGGCGCCGTTCGGGTCGCCGACGGTCGACCGCGTGCTGCCGCGCGGCGGGCAGCGCGGAACGGAGGTCGCCGTCACGCTGCACGGCGATCGGCTCGCCGACGCGGCCGAGCTGCTCTTCTTCGAGAAGGGGCTCGAGGTCGTCTCGCTCACGGCGCCCGACGAGAAGCAGGTCGTCGCGAAGTTGAAGATCGCGCCCGACGCGCCGCTCGGCGAGCACCGCCTGCGGCTGCGCACGCGCACCGGCCTCTCGGAGCTGCGCACCTTCTGGGTCGACCCGTTCCCGACCGTCGAGGAGAAGGGGCCGAACGGCGACCTCGAGCACGCCCAGCCCGTCGAGCGCAACGTCACGATCGAAGGCGTCGTCACCAACGAGGACGTCGACGTCTTCGTGCTCGAGATGAAGGCGGGCGAGCGCCTCACCGCCGAGGTCGAAGGCCTTCGCCTCGGCGATTCCCTGTTCGACCCGTTCCTCGCGATCCTCGACGCGAAGCGCTTCGAGCTCGCGAGCTGCGACGACTGCGCCCTCACGAAGCAGGATCCGGTCGTGAGCTGCATCGTCCCCGCCGACGGCCGCTACTTCGTCCTGATCCGCGAGTCGAGCTACCGCGGCAGCGACCGCTGCCTCTACCGCCTCCACGTCGGTACCTTCCCGCGGCCGCTCGTCGCGTTCCCGCCGGGCGGGAAGCCGGGCGTCGAGTCGGAGCTCACGCTCCTCGGCGACGTG
>DASRRB010000010.1:0-23445 GCA_035695985.1 Planctomycetota bacterium
GTGATCCCGCGCGCGAACTCGCCGCGCGCGCGCGCCACGTCGCGCAGCGCGCGCAGCAGGAGGACGTGGATCGCGTCGGCGAAGCGCCCCTCGGCGGCGAGCGCGTCGGCGTCGAGGTCGGCGAGCGGCAGCGGGGCGCCGAGGTCGAGCGAAGACTGCGCCGCCGCGCCGGCGGCGTGGCGCGACTCGACCGTCCCGTCGTGGCGCTGGAAGCCGAGCACGAGCAGGACGAGCAGCACGGCGCCGACGATCGTCAGGACGACGGCGGGAGAGATCGGGAAGCCGGGGCCGTCCCCGCGGAACGACCGCGGCTCCTCGGGCTCCTCGCCCTCGTCCGGCAGCGCCCACTGGTAGTCGCCGCGCTCGAGGATCTCCTTCGCCTGCGCGCGCAGCACCGCCGCGTCGTCGGGCGCGCGAGGCGCCGGCGGCGCGGGCAGGAGGAGACCGAGCAGGGCGAGGACCGGGCCGACCATGGAGCGGCGGATCGTACCGCTCGTCGGCTCGGCGCCGCGCGGCTATGGTCGCCCGCCATGGCCGACGGCTCCCATCGCGACGGCGACGGCTACGTGGTCGCGGACGCGGACCGCGCGAAGTTCGAGCGCGACGGCTACGTCCACCTCGCCGGCGTCCTCGCGCCCGACGAGGTCGACGCGATCGAGCGCGACTACGAGCGCTTCCTGCGCCGCGAGATCGCCGTGGCGGGCCGCGACTTCTGCGACATGTCGGGCGACTACGAGCGGCCGGTCGAGACCTTCTCGCTCATCAACGTCATGCTGCCGCGCCGCTACTTCCCGGCGTGGCGCGGCAACGTCTACGAGCGGCGCGCCCACGCGATCGCCGAGCAGCTCTGCGGCGCCGGCATGGAGCTCGATTACGACCAGCTCCTCGCCAAGCGGCCGCGCCGCGACGACGCGATCTTCGGCTGGCACCAGGACCTCGCCTACTGGCCGACCACTACGCCCGACACGCGCACCGCGACCTGCTGGCTCGCCATCGACGCCTCGACGGCCGAGAACGGCTGCATGCGCTTCGTGCCCGGGACGCATCTGCAGGAGCTGCGCGAGCACCGGCCGCTGCACGGGGATCGCGCGAAGTCGCATACGTTGGTGACGGAGCTCGTGAAGGGCGACGTCGTGAAGCTCGCCCCGATCCTGCGCGGCGACATCACCGTCCACAACGAACGCGTCATGCACGGCAGCGGCGGCAACAAATCCGACGGCTGGCGCCGCGCCTACGTCGTGGCCTTCCGCAGCAAGGAGACCGTGGCGTGGGAACGCGCGCACGGCTTCACGCACTCGCACAACGACGAGAAGCAGGTGCTGGAGAGCGTGGGCTTCGCGGAGGCGCAGGCGAAGCGCGCGAAGTGAGCGCGGACAACCGGGGCGGACGCGGCGGTTCGTCGGAGGTCAGCGGTCGAGGCCGGCGGACTTGAGGGCGGCGTCGAGGCGCACGAGGGCGGGGGTGACGACGAGCTCGCGGTAGTCGGAGAGGAAGGCGGCGCGTTCGAGGGCGAGGAGCGGCTTCAGGCGGCGCAGGTCGAAGCTGTCCGGCGGGAGGGCGGCGGGGTCGAGGCGCGGCAGCTGGAAGCGGGCGGAGTACTGCTGGCCGCTTGCCAAGAGCTGCTTTTGGAAGTCGGTCCGCCGCGCATCGAAGGCGGCGTCGAACGCCGACGGGAGCGACGGCGTCGCGGCGTCGCGCGCGGACTCGGTGCGGCACCACTCGACGAGCTCCGCGATCTTCGGCGCACAGGACGCGGCCACCTCGGCGGCGAGCGAGCGGGCGGTCGAGCGGTGGATCTCTGCGAAGACGCGCGTGACGCGAGCGTCGAATTCGGCGTGGTGCGCGTCCGCCGGCCACGCCTTCAGCGCGGCGGCGTACGCATCCTCCCGCATCGCCTCGGACGCGGCGGCGAAGAAGCCGGCGCGAAACTCCTCGGTGACGTCCTGCACGCTCTCCGCCGGCCGCGTCAGGTGCAGCACGGCCGGATCGCACTCGAGATCGAGCGAAACCAGCTTCAGTTCGAGGCCGACGGGGTGGGTGATGCTCGTGACGAAGCCCGACTCCTGCGAGACGCGGATCGTCCCGCCGCCCGGCACGCCGCGCACGAAGTCGCCCCCTTCGGCGCGCCAGGCGTTCGCCGCGACGCCTTGGGTCAGCCACTCGAGCAGGTGCGCGCGGTAGCGCGACCACGAGATCGCGGCGTGGACATGGCCGTGGTCCTCGGCCGTCTGCGGCGGGAGCAGGTCGAGGAAGAATTCCGGCCCCGGGTCGCTCTTCCCGGAGCTGACCGCCTCGGGGAACTCCTTCCCGAGCACGGCGAGGAAGGCGTCCTGCGCGTCCTCGAGCTCCTTCAGCTGGAACTCCGCGCAGACCTCGTTGCCGCCGTCCACGCCCTGCATGTCGAGCGTGCCTTTGAGGATGCGCGTCACGTTCGTCGCGTCGGCGCTCGTGACGTCGAGCCGCGCGAAGTCCGGCGCCTTGTAATGGAGCCGCAGCTCGGCCGTGCCGCGCTCGGGGATCTGCAGCTGGTAGCGGGCGCTGAAGCCCTTCATCCCGTCGCACTTCTCGGCGAGCGCGCGGACCGCGGCCGTCGCTTCGGCGCGGGCCGACTCGTCACCGGACGGCGCCGAGGTCGTCGACGGCGCGGTCGAGCCCGAGGGCGACGACGGTTTCGTCTCCGGCGAGGCGCACGCTCCGACGAGCAGCGCGGGCGCGAGGATGCGAGCGCGGCGCAGATCCATCACTCCCCTAGTGCTGGCCTTCGGCCATTCGAAGCGCGTTGTCGAGACGCGCGATCGCCGGGACGCGAACCGTCTCTTGGAACTGCACGAGGAAGATGGCGCGCTCGACCGCCAGGATCGCGGCGATCCGGGCGGCGGCGTTCGCGCCGGCGGCTTCGGGAGAGTCTTCGTCGAGCGGCGATTCGAGGGCCGCCTTCTGTTGCTCGCCCGACTCGTCGATCTGCCGCTCGTACTCGGCTCTCCAACTCGCGACGGCGGCATCCACGGCCGCCCGTTTCTCCGCGGAATCACCGGCCTCCGAGCGCTCCTTGCGACACCACTCGGTGAACTGCTCCAAGTCGGGAGCCCACCGGTCGCGTTGGTCGGCGTCCATTCGTCCGCACAGCGGTGAGTCGATGAACGTGAACACGCGGCCCAGACGTGCGTCGCGGCCGACGGCACCCTTCGACGAGTCGGGCGACGCACCCAGCGCGGCCTCGTACGCCGCGCGCCGCTGCTTCAGGAAGCGATCCGCCAGGGAGCTCCTCTCGACCTGCGGCGAGCGGTCCTCCTCGTTCGCTGCGCGGCGCGGGACGGCCAGATCCTCGTCGGAAGCCGATTCACTGAATCGAACCCGGTGAATCTCGTATCCGCTCGGATGCGTGAGGCTCACGAGGAACCCCGTCTCCTTCGAGACCCGGACGACTCCGCCTTTCGCGGTGCGCCGGACGAATTCGTCCCCCTCGGCCTGCCAGGGGCTCGCGGCCGTGCCGCCGTCGAGCCATGCCAGCAGGTGGAACTTCGGATCGGCCCACACCATGGACGTGACGATCGCGCTGTCCTCGCCCGCGGCGAGCGGCGGCTCGAAGTCGATCCGGAAGCCCGGACTTCCCTCCTGCAGGGCGGCCGGAGGGGCGCGTCGCGCGAATTCCCGTTCCATCATCGCGTCGAAGAGTCCGTCCTCGATCCTCGACTCGGCCAGATCGCAATCGATGGCGTAGCGACCTCGGCGATCGACGCCGCGCGTCGACAGCACGCTGCCGTGCAGCCACTCGCGCATCGTCTCCGTCTTCTCCCCGAAGTCGAGGCGCGCGCGATCCGGCGCTCGGTAGTACAGCCGGAGCTCCGACTTGCTGCCGTCGAAGTGGGTGACCTGGTAGGTCGCGCTGAACGCGGGAAGCTGCTGCGTCCTCTCCGCGAGCGCGCGGACCGCTTCGTTCGCATCGCCGGCGGCCCAGGCCCCGAGGAGAGCGACGCATCCGACGAGCGAAGGCATGCGAGTCATCTCCATCCGAGGAGCACTCCGTGCAGGTCGTCGGATCGCAGCGCGGCGTCGAGGTCGTTGCTCGCGACCGGACCCGATGGCTCCGCCGTCGACGCGGTCTCGTGCGACGCACACGCGACGGCGAGGAGCGCGCTCGAGCCGGCGAGAAGGTGGCGCGAATGCATCCCTTCATTTCCACTCGAGGAGCTGCAGGGCTTCGAAGCGGGAGCCTTCGGAGTCGGGTTCGAGATTCAGGACGCCCCAGGTGCCGAGTCCGTCGTCCGAGGTCGGGGTGAAGAGGACGAAGGCGAGGCGCACGCGTGCCTGAACCGTCGGAACGACGAGCGCGCCGGCGGGGAGCTCGAGCT
Source organism: Planctomycetota bacterium (assembly GCA_035695985.1). Lineage (GTDB taxonomy): Bacteria > Planctomycetota > B15-G4 > B15-G4 > SIAN01 > DASRRB01. The sequence continues at coordinate 4,353 of DASRRB010000010.1, forward strand.
CGCGCTCGGCGTCGCGGCCGGTGAAGGTCGCGAGGGCGTGGCCCTGGAACGGGCGCTTCGACTCGGTGCGCTGGGCGTTCGCGAAGACGCGGATGCGGGCGCGGCGCGGGGCGGCGAGGCGCTCGCTCGCGAGGCCGTGGCGCGCGACGAGGTCGAGGAGGCGGTCGGAGGGTCGGGCGACGACGTAGGCGCGCGGTAGCGGCTGGTCGTCGCGGCCGTCGAAGGTGACGCGGACCGGCATGCGGACGGCGTGCGACTCGTGCGTCGTCACCCGGTGGTCGAGGCCGGTGACGGGATCCGTCTCGGCGCGCACCGCTCCGACCCGGACGTCGTCGTCGCGCGTCTTCGCCATCTCGCCGCGCGTCGGGAGCGTGACGGACGGCGCGCTCGCAGCGAGCGCGCGGCCGCGCGCGTCGGCGTCGGCGCGCAGCTGCAGCACCACGGCGGCGTGGTCGCGCACGAACTCGAGGGCGGTGATCACGAAAGCGCGCGTCGACTTCACGCGCTCCGCGAACGGCGCGTGGCTGTACGCCTCCGACAGGAGCGTGAGCCGGTTCTGGAAGCCGAAGTAGTTGGTGCCGTAGCGCGGCTTGCTCTCGAAGCTCGACCACCCCTTCTCGGGGTGGGCGTCGTCGTCGAAGTCGCCGTAGTCGAAGGTCGAGAAGCCCTTCGCCTGCATCGCCGCCTGCACCTTCGGCAGGAGCGTCGCGCGCGTGAAGTCGAGCAGCTCGGGGTCGCAGGCCGGGTGCATGATCCCGGCGTAGGTCAGGTCGTAGCCGTGGAAGCAGCCGTCGGTCGTGTGGAGGTCCATCACGAGGACGGGGTCGAGCGCGTCGACGGCCGCGAGCAGCGCCTTCGTCTCGGGCGCCTCGACCTTCACGAAGTCGCGGTTCAAGTCGAGACCCTGGCCGTTGGCGCGCTGGCCGACGCCCTCGTTCGGGCCGGCCTGGTCGGGGCGGCTCTTGCGGTCCAGCTTGTCGTTGCCGTCGGGGTTGTAGTCGGGCACGAAGGCGAGCGTCAGCGCCTGGAGCAGCTCGTCGTGCTCGCCGCGCGCGAGCTCGCGCAGGAGGATCTGCACCGCCTCCTTCCCCTCGACCTCTCCTGCATGAATGTTCGCCATCACGAACACGAGCGGCCGCTTCGACGCCGCCGCCTGCGCGCGCGCCGCCGCGAGCGACGCGACCGGAGGGTCCGCGACCAGCACGAGCGGCAGGTCCTTCCCCTGCGTCGTCTTCCCCAGCGAGAGGCGCGCGAGCTTCGGGCTCGCCGCGACGCAGCGGTCGACGTACGCCTCGACCTCGGCGGAGGTCGACGTGCGCTCGAACTGCGAGGCCTCGGCGACGGTCGGCGGGAGCTCGGGCGGCGGCGCCCGCTGCGCGTGCAGCGGACGCTGCACGCCGCTGAACGCCACGAGGCCCACGCACGCTCTCGTGAGCCGGATCATCGGTCGCTCATCTCCGGACCAGCGTGATCGGCAGGTCGGTCGGGCGGGCGCGCCGGCCCGTCGTGGAGCGCAGCTCGACGCGGAGCGTCGCGGGGCCGGGGACCGCCTTCGGATCGACTCGCACGGAGTCGTCGTAGAGGATCCCTCAGCAGTGCTGGCGGATGCGCGTGGTCGTCTCGACGAGCCCGCCCTTCGCGTCCTGGGCGACGACCGTCGCGATCAGCTCGTCCTTCTCGAGGTCGAGGAACTTCTCGTCGACGGCGGCGAGCGCGTTCGGGCCGACGCCGGGGTTGCCGGCGATCAGGCTCACGTGCGTCGCCTCCCCGATCGCGAGCTCGACCGGCGCCGCCATCCAGAGCCCGAAGGCGAGCACGCCGTTCGGGTCGGGGGTGACGACCGCGGCGTTCGCGGGCGAGTCGGCGAACTCGGCGGTGTCGATGCCGACCGGCCCGTAGGTGCCGGAGACCTCGGTGGCGCCGAACCAGTTCATGTCGAACCAGAAGCCCTTGCGGCCCGCCTTCGGGCTCGTGGCGAAGCGCAGCCCCTTGTGGACGCGCGTCGTGCCCGGCACCGACACGTCGCCGACGCGGATCAGCATCTCGAGCCCCGCGTCGGCGAGCTTCGCGTCGCGCACGCCGGCGAAGCGCTCGTCGGGCGCGGTCAGGTCGCCGTCGCCGTTCTTGTCGAAGTAGAGGACGTCGTAGTACGGCGCGTCCGCGCTCGACTTGTCGAAGACGGCCCACGCCTTGAACCTGCCCGCCTCGTCGAGGACGAAGAGCGCGTAGCGCGGCGCGGCGACGTACTTCGGCTCCTTCGCAAGTTTGCGGTCGATCTGCGGGAGAGCGCCGCCGTCGGCCGCCGTCTGGCCGGCCGCCGCCCGGCCCGCTGCGCCCGCGGCTGCGCAGACGCAAAGGACCCGCAGAAGTACTCGTCGCATGGCGGTGCTCCTTCGAGAGGAAGCCTCGATCCGATTCACCTGCGTCGCAACGCCTCCGTCGGCGCGAGCCGCGCCGCGCGGAAGGCCGGGATCGCGCCGCCGAAGAGGCCGAGCGCGAGCGAGAAGATCACCGCCGTCACCAGCACCTGCGGCGTCAGCCGGAAGGAGAAGGCGATCTCGGTGAACGTGTCCCAGTTGGTGGTGCCGGTCTCGATCCCGTTCAACGGCAGCGCGAGGAGGCAGCCGATCGCGCCGCCGAGCAGCCCGAGCAGCAGCGCCTCGAACAGGAACGAGACGAAGATCGCGAAGGGCCGGAAGCCGACCGAGAGCAGGATCCCGATCTCGTGCGTCCGCGCCGCGAGCGCGGCGAGCATCGTGTTCATGGCCGTGAAGATCGCCGCGACGCCCATCACGACCCCGAGGATCACGCCCACCATCGCCAGCATGGTCCCGAGCGCGTTGGTCTGCGCCTCGAGGTACTCGGGCTCGGTCATGACCTTGCAGGGGTTCTCCTTGTCGTCCTTGATGCGGCGCGCGAACGCCTCCATGTTCACGCCCGGCTTCAGGCGGGCGAGGATGGAGTTGGCCCACGGGACCGCCAGCGCGACGCCGATGCGCTCGTAGTCGCCCCAGATCTCGGACGGGGCCGCGCCCGCGGACTCGAAGACGCCGACCACGCGGAACGGCGTCGTGTTGAGCAGGATGACGTCGTCGAGGCCGCAGCCCTGGATGCGGTCGACCAGCTTCGTGCCGACCATCACCTCGTCGCTGCCGAACTTGAATGCGCGGCCCGCGACGACCCGGAAGTTCTCGCGCAGCTCGAAGCTCGCGGGCTGGACGCCGCGGATCGGGACGTTGGTCTCTCCCGCGCCGCGCGCCTTCTGCCGGCGGACGGCGTTGTAGATCTCCATCGCCGCCAGCGGCGCCCCCTTCGCGTCCGGCGCGATCTCCGGCGTCGACTTGACCAGCCGGTCGGCGCGCTCCCGCGGGAACGAGCTCTGCCCCTCGCTCGTCGCGCCGGCGCGGAGGAAGTAGACGACGTCGGAGCGCCCCCCCTGGGTGTAGACGGCGCGGAATCCGGCGCTCAGCGCGAAGAAGCCGGTCAGCACCGTGACCGTCGCGCCGATGCCCAGCAGCGTGAGGATCGTCGCGCTGCGGCGGACGAAGATGCTGCGGAAGTTGTAAGCGAGCGGGACCAGCATGTTCGCCTCACTCGACGCTTCGGAGCGCGTCGACGCTGCGCATCCGACGCGCCGCCAGAGCCGGCACGAAGCCGGCCACGAGACCGATCGCCGCACTCAACGAGGCCGCGATCACCATCGTGCGGGTCGTCACGTCGTAGCCCGGGAACATCGCGCCCATCCGCGACATCATCAGGAACGGCTGGCTGCCCTTCGCGAGCGCCACCCCGAGCAGGCCGCCGAGCAGGCAGAGGAAGAGCGACTGGCCCAGCATGTACGCCCCGACGCCGCCGTCCGTGAATCCGAGCGCCTTCATGATCCCGACGTCGTGCGCCTGGTCGCGGAACGCCATCAGCATCGTGTTCACGCAGGCGAGCGCGATCGCGACCAGGACGCCCGTCCCGATCGACATCATCAGCGTCGGGATGTTCCCCATCATCGTGACGAACTGCATCTGGAACGCCGCCTCGGTCGAGCACGTCACGCGCTGCGGCCCGTTCTCGTACATCGCCTCGATCCGGCGCATCACCTCGTTCTGGTCGGCGCCCGGCGCGAGGCGCAGGAAGTAGGTCCCGGTGCCGGGCGATTCGCCGTAGAGCGGCTCGACCCCCTTCTCGAAGTACTCCCACTGGAAGAACATCGTGCGGCGGTCGATGGCCGTGCTCTTCGGCCGGTAGATCGCGCTCACGTGGAACTCCCACGTCTCGCCCTGCGGCGGCGGGAAGATCGTGCTGATCAGCGGGATGGTCTGGCCGACCTTCCAGTGGTACTCCTCCGCGATCTTGTCGCCGACGATGCAGCCGCGCCGGTCCTTGCGCCAATCGTCGACGGAGCCCTCGACGATCTCGATCTCCGGGAAGACGTCGAAGAGCGCGTCGGGATCGGTCGCGAAGTTCGCGAAGAAGTTCCTCGGCTCCTGCCAATAGGCGCCGAACCACTGCCACTTGACGATCTTCGCGACGCCCGGCACCTGCTCCATCTTCGCCTGGTAGTTGAGCGGCAGCGAGACGAACAGGCTCACCGCCGACTGCACGACCAGGCGGTCGCGCTTGCTGCCCTGCACGCCCGACTCGATCGCGACCACCAGCGAGCGCAACACGCAGAGCAGGAAGATGCCGACGACCATCGACGCGATCGTCAGCGCCGAGCGCATTTTGTGCTTGAGGAGGTTGCGGCGGACCAGCTTGAAGGAGATCACGCGCGCCGCCTCACGTGGCCGCCGCGGCGCGAGTCTCGACGCGGCCGAGCTGGCCCTTGTCGAGGTGGACGATGCGCTGCGCGCGCTCGGCCGCGTGCGGGTCGTGGGTGACCATCAGGATCGTCTTCTTGAGCTCGCCGTTGAGCCGCACCAGCAGGTCGAGCACCTGCTCGGCGCTCTTGCGGTCGAGGTCGCCGGTCGGCTCGTCGGCGAGGATCAGCTTGGGGTCGGTCGCGATGGCGCGTGCGATCGCCACGCGCTGCTCCTGCCCGCCCGACAGCTGCTGCGGCCGGTGCTTCGCGCGGTCCTCGAGGCCGACCAGCTTGAGCGCGTACATGGCGTGCTCGCGCCGCTGCGCGCGGCCGAGCGGGGAGAGCAGGAGCGGCAGCTCGACGTTCTCGACCGCGGTCAGCACCGGGATCAGGTTGAACGCCTGGAAGACGAAGCCGACGTTCGCCGCGCGCCACGCCGCGAGCTCGCCGCCCGAGAGGTCGGCGAGGCTCTCGCCCGCGACGAGCAGCTCGCCTTCGTCGGCGGCGTCGAGGCCGCCGACCAGGTTCAAGAGCGTCGTCTTGCCCGAGCCCGACGGCCCCATCAGGGCGTAGAAGTGGCCCTCCTCCATCTCGAGGTCGAGGCCGTCGAGGACGGTCAGCGTCTCGCCCGCGCGCGTGTAGGTCTTCCTCACGCCGCGGGCCCGGATCATCGCATCGTTCATCGTGGCAGGCTCCCCTTCGCGACGGAGTTCTCCTCCGCCGTCGTTCCAGTACGCAATCGGCCGTTCACTCCTTCACGCGCACGTGGTCGCCGTCTTCGAGGCGCGCCGGCGGCTTGACGACGAGCTGCTCGCCGCCCGCGAGCCCCTTCTCGACGAGGTAGCGCTCGTTCTTCGGCTCCCCGAGCGTGAGCGCGACCTTGTGCACGACGCCGCGCTCGACCACGAAGACGGCCGCCGTCCCGCCGTCGCGCACGACGCAGCTCGCCGGCACGAAGACGCCTTCGGCGAACGGCACCGACGCGGCCGCCTTGCCGCCGCCGCCCTTGGGCAGGAAGACGACGCGCACCCCCATCTCCGGGCGCAGCCGCTCGTCGAGCTTCTCGAAGCTCGCCCGCACCTCGATCGTCGCCTTCGTGCGATTCGCGGTGGGCCACACGCGCTCGACCTTGCCCGAGTAGGGCTGGTCGGGCAGCGCGTCGAGGAAGATCTTCACCGGCGCGCCGACCTCGACCGCGCCGATGTTGCGCTCGGGCATCTCGACCTGCACCTGCAGCGACTCGAAGTCGACCATCGTCGCGACCGAGCCGCGGCTCTGCGCCCCCTGGGCGTTGGGCGAGACGACCTCGCCCACCTCGGCGTCCTTCAGGACGACGATGCCGGTGAACGGCGCGCGCACCTCGGTCTTGTCGAGCGTCGCCTGCGCGAGGTCGCGCGCCGCCTCGAAGGCGGGGAGCTGCGCCTGCGCCTCGTCGACCACCGCCTGCGCGGAGGCGACGCGGTTCTGCGACTCGACGGCGCTCGCCTGCGCCGTCGCGAGCAGCGCCTCGGCGTTCTTCTTGGCGCCGACGGCGCGGTCGTGCTCGGCGCGCGCGTCGTCGAGCGCCTGCTGGTTCTCGACCTTGTCCTCCACCATCTTCTGGGCGCGCTCGAGCTTCTGCGTCGCCTGCTTGAACGTCGCCTCGGCGGTGTCGACGTTCGCCTGCGCGGCGGTGATCGTCGTCTGCAGCGTCGCCGCGTTCGACTGTGCGACGACGAGGTCCGAGCCCGCGCGCAGCACGGTCGTCTTCTGCGCGGCCACCTCCGCCAGCGCGCGCGCGAGCGCCGCCTTGTATTCGTCGGCGTAGAGGCGCGCGACCACCTCGCCCTTCTTGACGAAGCTCCCCTCGCGCACGTTGAGCTCGACGATGCGGCCGGGAGTGTCGGCGGAGAGGGCGGCGCGCCGGTCGGCGACGACGTAGCCGTTCGCCGCGGTCCCCTCGATCGCGCCGGCCGAGAGCGGCGACGACTTGACCGCGATCGCGACCTCGACTTCGGGCAGCGTGAAGCGGTCGAGCCCCGCGAGGAGCGGCGTGCGGAACAGGAAGCCGGCGCCACCGAGCACCGCGACGACGACGACCGGCACGATCCACGCCGGGCGGCGCCGCCGCGCGCCCCGCCCGGCGGACGGCGGGGTCGTGCGCTCGATCGTGAGCCGGCTCAGGTCCACGGCGGGGTCCGCAGGACGAAGGGCCGGGGATGGTAACGGAGCGGCGCGCCGCATTGCAGCCGCCCCGCCGATGGAGCGCCCCGCCCTCAGAGCATCCGGTAGAGCGTCCGCCGGTCGATCCCGAGCGCGCGGGCCGCCGCCGACTTGTTGCCCCGGTGCGCCTCGAGGACGCGCCGCGCGTAGTCGCGCGCCATCTCGGAGAGCGGCCGCGCGCCGAGCGACGGCTCGAGCGGCGCCGGCGCGAGCTCCTCCGGCCCGATCGCGTCGGCGTCGGAGAGCGCGACGGCGCGCTCGATCCGGTTGGCGAGCTCGCGCACGTTGCCCGGCCAGTCGTGGGCGGCCAGCCGCTGCAACGCCGCCTGCGAGAGCGCGAGCTCGGGCCGCCGCGATCGGCTGCAGGCGCGCGCCAGCAGGACCTGCGCGAGCGCCGGGATGTCCTCGCGCCGCTCGCGCAGCGGCGGCGTCGTGATGCGGATCACGTTGAGGCGCCAGTAGAGGTCGGCGCGGAAGCGGCCGTCGTTCACGCGCTCCTCGATCGATTGGTTGGTCGCGGCGATGACGCGGGTGTTGACTGCGATCTCGTCGGTCGCGCCGACGGCGCGGACGCGGCCGGTCTCGAGCACCTGGAGCAGCTTCGCCTGCAGCTCGAGCGGCAGCTCGCACACCTCGTCGAGCAGCAGCGTCCCGCCCCCCGCCGCCGCGAAGACCCCCTTGCGGTCGGCGCGCGCGTCGGTGAACGCCCCCTTCCTCACGCCGAACAGCTCGCTCTCCGCGAGCGCCGGCGGGAGCGCGGCGCAGTTGATGGGCAGGAACGGACCGGCGCAGCGCAGGCTCTCGTCGTGGATCATGCGCGCGAGCGCACTCTTGCCGCTGCCGCTCTCTCCGGTCAGCAGCACGGTCGCGTCGCTCAACGCCGCGCGGCGTGCCAGCGCGACCACCGCCTGCATCGAAGCGCTGCGCGCGACGAGGTCGGACGGGGCGGCGGCGCGCTCGCTGCGCAGCGCGACGATCTCGCGCCGCATCTGCCGCTCCCGCAAGGCGCGCTCGATGGCGTGGAGCAGCACCTCGATCTTGAAGGGCTTCGCCACGAAGTCGCACGCCCCCCGCCGCACCGCCTGCATGGCGAGGTCGATCGAGCCGAACGCGGTGATCAGGAGCACGAGCAGGTCGGGGTCGCGGGCGAGCGCCGCCGTCAGGAGGTCGAGGCCGCGCAGCTTCGGCATCTCGACGTCGGCGACCACCAGGTCGAAGGCGGCGCCCGGCAGTCGCGCGAGCGCCCGCTCCGGGTCGGTGAAGCCGGTCGTCTCGAAGCCGGCGTGGCGCAGCTCCTCGCCGAGCCACTCGACGATGCCCGGGTCGTCGTCGACGACCGCGACGCGCACCGGTCGGGACGGAGATGCGGGCGCGATCATGCGGCGACTCCATGCGAGGCGGCGGCGCGCGCCGGCGCGGCGCTCTCCGTCTCGGCGGGCAGGTCGACGGTGAAACGGCTGCCGACGCCCGGCACGGTCGACGCGCTCACCGTGCCGCCGAGCGCCACGACGATCGAGCGCACGACCGCGAGCCCGAGCCCGCTGCCGCCGCTCGCCGCGCGCGGCGTGAAGAAGGGCTCGAAGAGGCGCGCGAGCGTCGTCTCGGACATGCCGCTCCCGCTGTCGACGACCTCCAGGCGCGCCAGCGCGCGGCGCTGCCCGTCGGCCGCGACCGCCTCGGTCGGCCGCAGCAGGACGGTGATGCGGCCGCCGCGCGCCGTCGCTTCGAGCGCGTTCTTCACGAGGTTGAGCACGACCTGCTGCACGCCGTCGACGTCGGCGCGCACGGCGGGCACGCCGGGCGCCGCGTCGAGCTCGAGCGCGACGCCGCGCTGCCGCGCCGCGTGCTCGAGCAGGTCGAGGACGGCGCGCACCGGCGCCGCCAGTGCGACCGGCGCGAGCGGCGGCGGCGTGCGGCGCGCGAAGCGCAGCAGCTGCTCGACGATGCGCGTGATGCGGTCGGCCTGCTCGTTCAGGATCGTCGCGATGCGGCGCACCTCGTCGGGGTCGCGGGCGCGCTCGCCGAGGAGCGCGCGCGTCCGCCCTTGCAGGACCTGCAGCGGCGAGCCGATCTCGTGGGCGAGCCCGGCCGAGAGCTGGCCGAGCGTGGCGAGCTTGTCGAGCCGCTGCAGCCCGCGCTCGAGCGTCGCGCGCGATTCGACCGCCTCGGCGAGGCGGCCGCGCGCGGCGGAGAGCTCCGCGACCATCGCCTCGAACTGGCGCGCGAGCGCCCGGCTCTGCTTCAAGCGCACGAACAGGAACAGCAACCCCGCCGAGGTCCCGAACAGGAGCAGCGAAATCTGGTAGTCGCGCTCGCACGCCTGCTCGACGGCGCCGGCGGCGACGGCGGTCGCGGCGCAGAGCGCGGCGAATCCGCTGGTGAGCTTCGGGGCGAAGCGCATCGCGTGGAGTCCGGGGAGGGTGGGGCAGGAATCCACGACCGTGGCGCGGATCCCCGATCGGCGGGAGCCAAGCGCGCCCGCCCGCCCGGCGTGACCGGGGCATGGGCGTTGCCCCCGCACTCCCGTCTCCCCCCCGGGCCCCGACGGAGTCCTACCTCATATATGCGGTGGAAAGACGTGGCCGAGCGCTCCGGCGCCGGCGTTCGCGGAGCGTTCGGGGCGACCCGGCGCGGAATCCTCGCGGTGGCGCATCCCGGCCGGACGCGGCGCGTCGTCGCGATGCTCGTCGCGCTCGTCCTGGTCGCGTGGTTCCTCGAAGAAGGGATCGTCCGCGTCCGGGAGGGTGACGTCGGCGTGATCGTCGACAACCTCTCCGGCCGCTCCGAGGTCGCCGACGCCGTCGGCTACCGCTTCGTCTTCCCGATCGTCCAGTCGTTCTTCCGGCTCGACCGGAAGGTCCAGTCGCTCGTGATGGCGGAGCAGCCCGAGGCGGGCTTCCGCGGCGGCGACGCGGTCAAGCTCAAGACCAAGGACGGCTCCGACGTCTCGATCGACGTGCTCGTGAGCTTCCACCTCGTCGCGGGCGGCGCGGCCGAGATCCTGCGCGACGCCGGCGATGGGACGCGCCTCGCCGACCTCTGGGTCCGCACGTCGGTGCGCGCCATGGTCGCGCGCGCCTTCGGCGAGCTGACCGCCGAGAGCATCTACAACGCGAACGAGCGCAACGCGAAGGCGGCCGGGATGCTGAAGACGCTGAACCAGGAGCTCGCGCCGCAGCACGTCGAGGTGCTCGCCATCACGCCGCGCGACGTCCGCTTCTTCTCGGCGTACGAGGACGTCATCAAGAAGAAGAAGATCAAGGACCAGGAGACGCAGCAGTACCTCTCCGAGGCGCGCCTCGCCGAGCAGCGCCAGCGCACCGAGGTCGCGCAGGCCGAGTTCGAGGCGAAGCAGTCCGTGCAGCGCGCGCAGGGCGACGCCGACAAGGCGCGCGCCGAGGCCGACGGCTACGCGCGGCGCGTCGCGCTCGAAGCCGACGGCGAGCTCACGAAGGCGCTGAAGGAGGCCGAGGGGCAGCTCGCGATCGGGCTCGCCGAGGCGCAGGGGATCAAGGAGCAGGCGAGCGCGCTCGGCGGCGCCGGCGGCGTGAACCTCGTGGCACTCGCCTACGCGAAGAAGCTGGCCGGGATCACCATCAGCGGCATCCCCGTGATGCAGGACCCGACGCAGGGGAACGTGCGCGTGCAGCAGATCGGCGCGCTCCAGTCGCAGCCGCAGACCAACGCCGGCCCGCCGCCCGGAGTCGAGATGCCGCCCAACTTTCCAAATCAGGGGCCGAACCAAGGGCCGAACCCGGGTCCGATCCCGGGGCCGATCCCTGGGCCGAACCAGGGAGGCGGACGATGAGCTTCCTCTCGAAGCTGCTCGGCGTCGTGCTGCTCGGCGCGCTCGTCGCCTCCTCCTTCGTCCGCATCCGCCCCGACGAGATCGGCGTCTGCGCGCTGAACGTCGGCAAGCGCGGCATCGTCCAGGAGGACTACGGGCCGGGGCTCCACCTCGCAATCCCGTTCGTCCAGACCTGGACGCGCGTGCCGTCGACCGTGCGCCGCGTCGAGCTCACGCAGGACCCGCGGCAGCGCTCGGCGCTCGGCGGCGACGCGCTGAGTGTCCAGTCGAGCGACGGCGACCGCGTGCTGGTCGACCTGAACCTGCTCTACCGCGTCCACTCGGGCGACGCGCACCGCCTGGTGCAGGACACGGGGCCGGGCGACAACCACGTGACGGTGCTGAAGAACCTCGCCGCCGACCGGCTGCGCGCCGTCTTCGGCGAGCTCCACACCGAGGAGTTCTACGACTCGAAGCGCCGCTACGAGCAGTCGCGCTCCGCGCTCGAGACGCTGCGCGCCGCGCTCGGCCCGCGCTTCATCGACGTGGTCGACGTGCAGATCCAGGACGTCGCGTTCGACCCGAAGTACGAGGAGAAGATCCGCGACAAGAAGCTCGCCGACCAGAACGCGGAGCTCTCGAAGTCGGAGGCGCTCGCGAACGCCGAGAACGCGCACGTGAACGAGATCAAGATCGAGACGGAGAACAAGAAGAAGAAGATCGTCGCCAACGCGAAGCGCGACGCCGACGCCGCGCTCGCCGCCGGGAAGAAGGACGCGATGGAGACGATGGCGGGCGCCGACTTCTACCGCAGCCAGCAGGTCGCCAAGGGCAACCTCGCGAAGGCGCAGGCGGACGCCAAGGTGAAGGCGGCGCGCAACGAGGCGATGGCCGTTCCCGGCGGCTCCAACTACATCGCGCTCGAGGCCGCCAACGCGCTCAACATCGGCTCGCTCGTGCTGCCGACCTCGGTGAACCAGCTCTGGTTCGACGTGGCCGACATGGCGAAGCGGCTCGGCGCGAAGCAGTAGCCGGCCCGCGCGGCGGCGCGACGATGATCGAAGCGCACGGACTCGTGAAGGACTACGGCGCGCGGCGCGCCGTCGACGGCGTCTCGTTCGCGGCGAAGCGCGGCGAGATCCTGGGGCTGCTCGGCCCCAACGGCGCCGGCAAGTCGACGGTGATGCGGATGCTCACCGGCTACCTCGAGCCGACGGCGGGGAGCGCGCGGCTCGCCGGCCATCCGCTCGCGACGGAGTCGCTGCAGGCCCGCGCCAAGCTCGGCTACCTGCCGGAGAACGCCGGCCTCTACGCCGAGCTGCGCGTCGGCGAGTACCTCGACTACCGCGCGACGCTGAAGCAGGTCGCCGCCAACGAGAAGGCGCGCGCGATCCAGCGCGCGCTGCTCGCGTGCGGGCTCACCGAGTCGCGCGAGCGCATCCTGGGGCAGCTCTCGAAGGGTTTCCGCCAGCGCGTCGCGCTCGCGGCGTGCCTGCTGAACGACCCGCAGGTGCTGATCCTCGACGAGCCGAGCGTCGGCCTCGACCCGCTGCAGGTCGCGGAGATGAGGAAGCTCATCCGCGAGCTCGGGCGCGACCGCACGATCCTCTTCTCGACCCACGTCCTCTCCGAGGCGGAGAGCGTCTGCGACCGCGTCGTGATCCTCGACCGCGGCAAGCTCCTCGCGGAGGGGACGCCGGCCGACCTCGCCGCGCGCTTCGTCGCGCGCGCGCTCCACGTCGAGCTCCTCGGCGACGCCGACCGCGCGCTCGCCGCGGTCGCGACGCTGCGCGAGGCGACGGCGGAGCTCCTCTCGCGCGAGCCCACCGTCCGGCTGCGCGTGACGCTCCCGGCGCCGCCCGTCGCCGAGTCGCGCGCCGCGCTCGCGCGCGCGCTCGCGAAGGCCGACGCGGTCGTGATCGGGCTCGAGAGCGAGAAGACGAGCCTCGAAGAGGTCTTCGCGCGCGTCACGCAGGAGGCCGCGGCGTGAACGACCCGGCGACGGTGACAGCCGCGGCGACGCACGACGGGCGCGGACAGTTCGGCGCCCTCTTCCGGAGGGAGCTGCGCGCCTACTTCCTCTCGCCGATCTCCTACCTGGTCTGGGTCGTCTTCCTGGTGGCGGCGGGCTGGCTCTTCGTGATCCCGCTGCGCAACAACGCCCCCGCGACGCTCTCGGGCGCGTTCCAGAGCATGTCGACGCTGCTGATCTTCGTCGTGCCGCTGCTCACGATGCGGCTCTTGGCGGAGGAGCAGCGGCTCGGCACGCTCGAGACGCTGCTCACCGATCCGGTGCGCGAGCGGACGATCGTGCTCGGCAAGTACTGCGCGTCACTCGTCTTCTTCGTGCTGCTGCTGCTCCCCACCGTGAGCTTCCCGCTGATCCTCGCCGCGCTCGGCGAGCCCGATCCGGGGCCGGTCGCCGGCGGCTACCTCGGCCTCTTGCTGCTCGGCGCCCTCTTCCTCGCCATCGGGCTGCTCTGCTCCGCCCTCACCATGAACACGATCGGCGCGGCGGCGCTGTCGTTCACGCTCCTGCTGATGCTGTGGGGGCTCGGCGCGGCCGCCGAATCGCTCGCGCCCGGGATCTGGCGGGACGTGCTCGACTACGCCAGCGCGTTCCGCCGCTTCGAGCCGCTGCGGCGCGGCGTCGTCGACACGCGCACGCTGGTCTGGTGCGGGTCGCTGATCGCGTGGACGCTCGCAGTCGGGACCTCCGCCCTCTCGCTGCGGAGGCGGCGATGAGCGCGGACGAGCCGGCGCCGGCGACCCCCCCCGCGCTCCCCGCGTTCCAGGGGCTGCGCTCCGAGCAGGTCGCCGAGCGGCGCGCCCGCTTCGGCAGCAACCACCTCCAGGAGATCCGCGGCCGCTCCTTCCTCGGCTTCGTGCGCTCCGCCCTCGACGACCGCACGCTGATCATCCTGATGGTCGCGGCGGCGGTCGTGCTCGCGCTCGACCTCTGGCGCGGCGCGTCCCTGATCGAGGGGCTCGCGATCGTGGCGGCGATCGCCGTCTCCGCCTTCGTCACGTCGTTCAACGAGTGGCGCGCGCAGGCGCAGTTCCGCAGCCTGCAGCGGGAGCAGCACGACTTCGAGGTGAGAGCGCTGCGCGACGGGGTGATCCGCCGCATCTCCGCCTTCGACCTCGTGGTCGACGACGTGGTCGAGCTCGGCGCCGGCGACAAGGTCCCCGCCGACGGCCGCGTCGCGACCAGCCGCGAGCTGCAGATCGACGAGTCGACGCTGACCGGCGAATCGGTCCCGGCGCCCAAGCACCCCGACGGCGACGCGCTCGCGCGCGCCGGCACGCTGGTGACGGAAGGGCACGGCACGCTGCTCGTCACGGCGGTGGGCGATCGCACCGAGTACGGACGGCTGCGCGCCGAGCTCGCGCTCGACGAGGCGCCGACGCCGCTGCAGGAGCGGCTCGCGAAGTTCGCCGACCGGATGAGCCTGATGGCGGCGGTCGCGGCGATCGCGATCTGCGCCGCGCTCGTGGTCCCGGCGCTGCTGCGCGGCACCCTCGGTGCGAACGGCGGCGTCGCGCGCGAGCTCCTGAACGACCTGATCATCGCCGTGACGATCGTCGTCGTCGCCGTGCCGGAGGGGCTGCCGGTCGCCGTCACGCTCTCGCTCGCCTGGAGCGTGCGCAAGCTCGCGAAGCAGGGCTGCCTCGTGCGCCGCCTCCTCGCCTGCGAGACGATGGGCAGCGTCGACGTCATCTGCACCGACAAGACCGGGACGCTCACCTTCAACCGCCAGCGTGTCGAGCGGCTGCGCTTCCCCGACGGCGAGGAGTGGACGGGCGGGCAGGCGCTGCCGCTCTGGTCGCGGACGCTGCTGGAGGAGATCGCGGCGGTCGACTCCACGGCCGCGCTCGTCGACGGGCCGCAAGGAAAGACGTGCGTCGGCTCGCCGACCGAGGGCGCGCTGCTCGAGCTGGTCGAGGCGCTCGGCGGCGACTGGAGGAAGCTGCGTACGGAGGCGCAGGTCGTCGCGACCTTCGGCTTCACGTCGGAGCGCAAGCGCATGACGACGGTCGTGCGGCGCGGCGACGGCTGGCGCGTGCTGGTGAAGGGCGCGCCGGAGATCGTGCTCGAGCGCTGCAACCGGTCGCTCGCACGCGACGGGGCGCGCCCGCTGTCACCCTCCGAACGTCACGACTTCGAGCGGCGCGCCGAGGCGCACGGCCGCGCCGCGCTGCGCAGCGTCGCCTTCGCCTACCGCGACGTGCCGGCGCAGCCCGAAGCTCCGACCGCCGAGCTCGAGCGCGACCTCGTCCTCGTCGGGCTCGCCGGACTCGGCGACCCGGTCCGTCCCGAGACGCGCGACGCGATCGCCGCGTGCCGCAGCGCCGGCGTCGAGGTGAAGGTCGTGACCGGCGACGGGCGCCTCACCGCGGAGGCGGTCGCGCGCGAGGTCGGGCTCCTCGACGAGAGCGCGGGCGAGCTCGTCCTCGAGGGCGCCGACCTGCGCGCGAAGGGCGACGAAGAGATCCTGGCGCTCCTGCCGAAGCTGCGCGTCGTCGCGCGCGCCGTCCCGTCCGACAAGCTGCGCCTCGTCGAGCTGCTGCAGCGCGCCAACAAGGTGGTCGCGGTGACGGGCGACGGGACCAACGACGCGCCCGCGCTGCGGCGCGCCGACGTCGGCCTCGCGATGGGGAGCTCCGGCACCGACATCGCGCGCGAGGCGTCCGACATCGTGCTCAAGGGCGACGACTTCTCGGCCGTCGTCCACGCGCTGCGCAGCGGGCGCGCGATCTTCGACAACATTCGCAAGTTCATCCAGTTCCAGCTCACCGTCAACCTCGTCGCGCTGCTCTTCTCGTTCCTCGCCGGGCTGACCGGCCAGGGGATGCCGCTCACGGTCGTGCAGCTCCTCTGGGTCAACCTGATCATGGACGCGCTCGCGGCGCTCGCGCTCGCGACCGAGCCGCCCGCCGACGACCTGCTCGCGCGCGCGCCCAAGGGCCGGCGCGCGCCGCTGATCTCGTCGGAGATGTGGGTCTACATCGCGGCGCTCGGCACGTTCATGCTGACCGAGCTGCTGATCGTGCAGCACGCGGGGGCGCGCTTCGAGTGGCTGCGGCCGGTCCTGCTCACGTTCCTGTTCAACGTCTTCGTCTTCCTGCAGATCGGCAACCTGATCAACGCGCGCACGACGACGTTCGACGCGCCGGCGCTGCGCGGGCTCTTCCGGTCGCGCGCGTTCCTCGCGATCGTCGCGCTGATCGTCGCGCTGCAGTTCGTCGTCGTGCAGTACGCGGGAAGGTGGTTCGGGACGCAGCCGCTGCCGCCGCTCGCCTGGGTGCTCTCCTTCGCCGCCGTCGTCGCGGCGCTCGGGAAGGGGATCCTGGTCCGCCGCGTGAGCCGCGCGCTGCCCGCGGACTGGCCGCGCAGATTGGCGGGCGCCTGCAGGCGCATGGGCCGCGGCCTCGTCGCGTTCCCGGCGCGGCTCGCGGAGCCGGGCAGCCGTGCGCTCGCGTGGACGATCGCGGGGCTGGGCGCGTTGCTGATCGTCGGCGGCGTCGCGCTGCGCGCGGCGACGGGCGGCGCGCCGATCGGCGGC
Organism: Planctomycetota bacterium; assembly: GCA_035695985.1. Lineage (GTDB taxonomy): Bacteria > Planctomycetota > B15-G4 > B15-G4 > SIAN01 > DASRRB01. The sequence goes on from DASRRB010000010.1 coordinate 20,701, forward strand.
AGCTCGGCCCGTACGTGGGCGTCGTACGGCTGCTTCTCCGTCGGAATGCTCGCCGTCGCCTTGGTCGTCTGGCAGCAGCGCGCGCGCTTCACGCGACCGGGGCTCGCCTCGCCGCGCCTGCACGCGTGGCTCTCGGGCGCGCTGCTCCTGGGCTGGGTCGGCGAGTGGAACGCCGTCGCGTCGCGCCACTACGGACGCGTCGATCTCACCGCGAAGAAGAAGTTCACGCTGAGCCCGCAGACGATCGCGCTCCTCGACCGGATCGCCCTTCCGGTCCGCATCAGCGCGATCGAGCGCGGCGACGGCCTCGGCGCGGAGGTGCGCGACCTGCTCGGGGAGTACGCGGCGCGCGGACGCACCGTCGCGGTGCAGACGATCGACCCCGACTCCGATCCGGGCGAAGTGCAGCGCCTCGCCGACCGCGCCGGCAAGAAGCGGCTCGACCTGCGGTCGATCGTCGTCGAATGCGACGGGAAGGCGCGCGTCGTCGGGCAGGAGGAGTACTTCCGCGAGAAGCGGCTGCGCGAGGCGCGGACGGGACGGATCCTCGGCTACGTCGACCCCGAGTTCTACGGCGAGCAGGCGGTCACCTCGGCGCTGCTCGCGCTGACGCAGAAGGAGGCGCTGCGCGTCACGTTCGCGCTCGGCCACGGCGAGCGCGCGCTCGGCGACTTCGGGCCGCACGGCCTCTCGCTGCTGCGCGACCGGCTGCGCCGCGAGGGGTGCGACGTGCGCGAGGCGAAGCTCGTCGACGGCGCCGCCGTCCCCGACGACTGCCAGGTGCTGATCTCGGCGGGGCCGTCGCAGACGATCGAGGACGCCGATCGCGGGGCGCTCGCGGCCTGGCTCGCGCGCGGCGGCAAGTGGCTGCTCCTGGTCGAGCCGTGGCAGGCCGCCGGCCTCGAACCGCTGCTGAAGGAGAACGGCGTCGAGGTGCGGCCCGTCTACGTCGCCGATCCGGACGGGGCGAGCGCCGGGCGCGAGCCGACGACGCTGGTCGTCTCGTCGTTCCAGGCGCACCCGATCACCGACCCGATGGCGGGCATGGCGCTGCTGCTCCCGTACGCGACGTCGGTCCACCACGTCGCCGTCGAGAAACGGGATCTCGACGTCGAGAACCTCGCGCTCACGAGCAAGCACGGCATCGGCATCGCCGACCGGCAGCGCGCGCCCAACCAGATCGACCCGAAGGTCGACCTCTACGTGCCGACCGGACTTTCGGTCGCGACCGCGATGTCGGAGCGCGTCGACTACAACTCCGCCGAAGGTCGGAAGGAGCCGGCGCGCCTCGTCGTGGTCGGCGACGCCGACTTCGCGACCAACAGCTGGTTCGACAAGCTCGGCAACGCCGACTTCGCCGTGAACTGCGTCGACTGGCTGGCGCGGCGCGAGCAGATGATCACGCTGCGCGCGCGCGACCCCGGCGTCGCGGCGATCACCCTCTCCGTGGGGGGACGCACGGTGCTCTGGTGGCTCGTGCTCGGACTGATCCCGGGGCTCGCCGCCGCGCTCGGCGGCTGGGTCGCCTGGCAGCGGAGGGCGTGAGGTGGCGACGCCGCGCACGACCTTCACGCTCGCGGTGGCGTTCGTCCTGACGGGCGCATGGCTCCTCTTCTTCGAGCCGCACCTCGAGTCGACCTCCGAGCATGCGGTCGCGCTGCGCCGCATCCTCCACCTCCACGCCGACCGGGTCCATTCCATGCACCTGCGCCGCGACGCGTGGACGTCGGCGACGCTCGAGCGCATCGACGCGGCGACCTTCAAGCGGACCGAGCCGCTCCCGGGCGCCGTCGACTCCCCCGCCGTGGCCGAGCTCCTCTCCGAGCTCGAGTTCCAGGACCACCTGACGGCGCTCGAGGGCCACGGCTCCGACTCCGGCCACCTCTACGACGAAGGCCTCACGCCGCCCTCGCTCACGGTCACGCTCGCGCTGGCCGACGGCGGCGAGATCGAGTTCGAGCTCGGGAAGGAGACGCCGACCGGCGACGGCGTGTACCTCCACGTCCGTGACGACACGCGCGTCCAGGTCGTCCCGCTCCCGCTGCGCGACCGGCTGAATCGGCTGCTCGATCAGCTCGCCGACACCGGGACGGCGAGCGCCGCAACCGGCGCCGAGGCCGGCGATGCTCGCCGCGAAGGACCGCCCTCCCCCAAGGACGACACGCGGAGCGGAGACTGACGCGATCCGTCAGCGCAGCGCCGCCTCGACCGCCGCCAGCTCGACCCCCTCGATCTCGACCAGCTTCCGGCGCGCCCCCGCACCCGCCGCGACCCGCACGCGCGACTTCGCGATGCCGAGCCGCTTCGCCAGGAACTCGATCAGCGCCTCGTTCGCCGCGCCGTCGACCGGCGGCGCCGCCACCCGGATCTTCCAGCAGCCGTCGTGCATTCCCGCCGCTTCCGACGTCGCTGCGCGCGGCTGGACCAGGACGCGGATGCGGACCGTCGCCATCGTCGTCCGCCCCCTCGGCGCGCCCCCTCAAGGTCCGCTTGCGTTCGAGCCGACGATCCCTACGATCCGGCCCCTTCTTCGAGCCAGCCCGACGGTCCCGCGACCCGCGCCGACCGCCCCGAGAACACGCCAAGACCCCGCCGAGAACCGACCGCACGACCTCCGACCACGTCACCACTCCCCGATAGCTCAATGGTAGAGCATCCGGCTGTTAACCGGAGGGTTGTAGGTTCGAGTCCTACTCGGGGAGCCAATGCATCGGGTGCGAGCGAGGTCTGCTCTCTCCTGCCGCG
>DASRRB010000011.1:0-2839 GCA_035695985.1 Planctomycetota bacterium
AGGAGCAACTACGGCTGGGACCCTGCTCGTCGCGGCATCGCGCGTCTGCTCACGGAATTCGGCCCCCTCGAATTGCTCCGAGTCGAGGCTCCCTGCGACGGCGACGGATGGGTGCAATTCGTCGGCAGGGAGATGTACCGCGCCGCGAAGATCGTCGCTCCTCACGTCCTCTTCGAATTCGTCTCCTCGGACATGTCCGTCGATGGAAGGGGCGAGAGCGGGTTGCAGCGGATCGGATCGTTGCGCCGAGAGTCCGCGGGCTCGAGCTGGTCGGAAGAGCTCTGGCCGACGGACGTCGTCGTCGACATCGATCACGGACCGCTCATGTCCACAGGCATCGTCGGCCGGGGCCCTCGACCCGTCCTTCCTCCGATGGGAGACGGTCCGTGGCGGATCGTGGATGGACGTCGCCACTACGTACCGCTCCAGCTCGAGCTCGCACTCGGGGACTTCACACCGCGAGGATCGATCCCGACCGCGGACTCCTCAGTCCAGGACTTCGGCACCGAGCTGCGCCATTCGACGACGCGTGCGCGCAATGTCCTGATCATCGTCGTCGTCGCGCCGGACGGGCGACTCTCACCGGAATCGATCGCCCAACTTCACGAGCTCGGAAAACGATGAACGACCCCGCCATCGAGGACGTCGCCGCGCCGCTCGCCGCCGCGTGCAAGAAGCGCGGCTCGCTGCTGCGCGATCGCGAGCTCGAGGCGGTCCGGCTCGTGAACGGCGCCGGCGACGGGATGCCGGGGCTCTTCGTCGACCGCTTCGGCGACCTGCTGATCGTCCACGTCGAGGAGAGCGCGACGGGGCAGCTCGCGGCGCTCGTGCGCGAGCTCGCGGCGCGCTTCGAGCCGCGCGCGATCTACGCGAAGGAACTGCGGCGCGAGGTGCGGACGGCGCCGAAGGACGCGCAGGCGCCGATGCTCGTGCATCAGCGCGACGAGGGCTCTCCCGACGCGGCCGAACTCGCGGCGCCCGAGCTCACCGTCCGCGAGCACGCCTTCCGCTTCCTCGTCCGTCCCTGCGAGGGTTACTCGCCCGGCCTCTTCCTCGACCAGCGCGACAACCGGCTCGACCTCGCGCGGGAGATCACGGCGCGCCTGAAGAAGCGGTCCGAGTGCACGGTGCTGAACCTCTTCTCCTACACCTGCAGCTTTTCGGTCGCGGCGGCGCTGGCGGCGCGGGAGTCGGGGGTCGCGCACGCGCACTGCAAGGTGACGAGCGTCGACCTCTCGCAGCGCTGGCTCGACTGGGGCGTGCGCAACTTCGCGGCGAACGGCCTCGACCCGGCGGCGCACGAATTCGCGCGCGGCGACGCGCTCACCTTCCTCGGCATCGCGGCGAAGAAGAGGCGCTTCTTCGACGTGCTCGTGCTCGACCCGCCGACGTTCGCGACGAGCAAGCAGTCGGGCATCTTCCAGGTCGAGCGCGACTACCCGAAGCTCTTCGAGCTCGCGGCGCGCGTCGCGGCGCCGGGCGCGACGCTCCTCTGCTCGCACAATCAACGCGACTTCACGCGGCCCGCGCTGGTGAAGAAGCTGAAGGCGGGCGCGGTGAAGGCGGGCCGGAGGATCCTGCGGCTCGACCCGTTCCAGTCGCCGGCCGACTTCCCGGGCGCCGACCTCGTGAATCCGGCGGCGCGCGGCTACTGGGCGGTGCTCGCGTAATCGAGCTTCGCGGCGCGCGCGTCACGCCGACGCCGCGCGCAGCTCTTCCAGATGGACGTGCACCGACGCCGCGAGCGCGTCGAGCGCGTAGCCGCCTTCGAGCACCGCGACGATCCGGCCGTCGCACTGCTCGCGCGCGAAGCTCGTGCAGAGCTGCGTGATCCTGCGGTACGTCTCGGTCGCGAGCTCCTGCTGCGCCAGCGGATCCTCCGCGTGCGCGTCGAAGCCGGCCGAGAGCAGCAGGAACTGCGGCCGGAACTTCCCGAGCGCCGGCAGGACGTCGCGCTCGAGCGAGCTCATCCATTCGCGCTCGCCCGCACCCGGCGGCTGCGGACAGTTGAGGGTCGCGCCGGCGCCCTCGCCGACGCCGCGCTCGCGCGCCGCGCCGGTGCCGGGGTAGAGCGGGAACTGGTGGAGGCTCGCGTAGAAGACGGTCGGGTCGGCTTCGAAGGCGTGCTGCGTACCGTTGCCGTGGTGGACGTCGAAGTCGAGGATGGCAACACGTGCGAGATTCCTTCGGCGGCGCAGATGGCGCGCGGCGATCGCGACCTGATTGAACAGGCAGAAGCCCATCGCGCGGTCGGCCTCTGCGTGGTGGCCAGGGGGTCGCGCGGCGACGAAGGCGTTCTGCCATTCGCCGCTCAGCACGCGGTCGACGGCCGCGAGCGCGCCCCCCACCGCGCGGCTCGCCGCATTCCACGAACCGGCCGAGAGCACCGTGTCGCCGCCGTCGAGCAGCACCGGCGCCTGGCGCGCCGCCTCGCCCAGCGCGGTGACGTAGCGCTTGGCGTGCACCAGCTCGAAGTCGGCCGGCTCGGCGAGCGGCGCCGCGAGCGAAGAGAGCTGCTGGAACAGTCCGCTGTGTCCGAGCGCGCCGAGGATCGCGTTCAAACGCTCCGGCCGCTCGGGGTGGCCCTCCCCCGGATCGTGGCGCAGGCAGTCGGGGTGGGTCACGAGCCCGGTGCGCGCCGGCGCGTTCACGGCGCGGGCTCCGGCAGGCGGAAGAGGCGGCGCGCGTTCGCGGTGGTCGTCGCGGCGAATTCGGCGAACGGCACGCGCAGCACCTCGGCGAGCTTCTGCGCGGTGAATTGGACGAAGGCGGGCTCGTTGGTCGTGCCGCGCTTGGGCACCGGCGCCAGGAACGGCGCGTCGGTCTCGACCAGCAATCG
>DASRRB010000012.1:0-6710 GCA_035695985.1 Planctomycetota bacterium
CGTCGGCCTCTTCGCGCTGATGGGCTACCTGCTGGTCGGGCCGGCCACGTTCCTCGCGCGGACGCCTGAGCGCCTCTGGCCGCTGCCCGAGATCGCGCCGGCGTTCTGCTTCGCGCTGATGGCGGCGTTCTTCGCGATCGACTGCACGCTGAACGCGCTGATCAACCCCGTCCTCTTGATGGTGATCGGGGCGATCGTCGGCTTCAGGCCGGCGGTGACGCCGGCCGTCCGGCCGGTGGCGGTGGCCCGGCCGGCGCCGGCACCGGTCCTGCCGGCGCGCTGACGAGCGCGAGCAGCGCGAGCAGCGGCTCGATCGTCCGCTCGATCGAGTGGGCCGCGGCGACGCGCGCGCGCCCGGCGGCGCCCATGCGTGCGCGCCGCTCGGGGTCGCGCCCGATCTCGAGCAGCGCGGCGGCGAGCCCCTTCGCGTCGCCGGGTTCGAAGAGGAGTCCGCTCGTCCCTGCTTCGACGAGCTCCGGGATGCCGCCGACGCGTGGGGCGACGACCGGCCGGCCGCGCGCCATCGCTTCCATCAAGACGACGGGGATGCCTTCCATCCGGCTCGAGAGGACGAAGGCGTCGCAGCGGCCGTAGGCGGCGGCGACGTCGGCCTCGCCCTTCGCGCCGGCGAGGCGGAGGCGGGCGGCGACGCCGCGCCGCGCGATCTGCGCCTCGATCTTTGCGCGTTCGCCCCCCTCGCCCACGAGTTCGAGCTCCGCGTCGAGGCCGGCGGCGAGCGCGTCGGCGAAGGCGTCGACGAGCAGGAGCTGCCCCTTCTCCGGTGCGAGCCGTCCGACCGAGAGGAGGCGCAGCGGCGGGGCGTGCGGCGCGGCGGGCGTCGGCTCGATCGCCGCGACCGCGAGCCCGCAGCGGACGACGTGGAGCTTCGCCGCGCGCGCGGCCGGGATCGCGCGTGCGACCTGCGTGCGCGTGAACTCCGAGATGCAGGCGGCGAAGCGCGCCGAGGCGAGCAGCCGCGCGAGCGCCCGCACCGAGTCGCCGGAGAGGTCGGCGAAGCCGTGCAGCGTGAGGCTCCACGGGATCGCGAGCAGCGCCGCCGCGAGGCGGCCCACCTCGGCGCCGGCGTCGGCGAAGTGGACGTGCAGGTGGCCGATCGAGCGGCGCTCGAGTTCGCGCGCGAGCCGCAGCGCCTCGACCCACCAGAAGAGGCGCCAGAGGATTCCGCGCGCGCCGCGCGGCCCACCTTCGAAGGCCCGCGCGAACGTACGCAGCAGCCGGAGCGGCTTCGTCAGGAGCGCCCACGCCAGCGCGCCGGCGAGCGCGAGCGGCGGGGCCGGGAGGATCGCGCCGGTCGCCGCACTTTCCGCGCGGTCCTCGGCATTCAGGAGCTCGGCGTCGGGCGGCCGGCGGATCGTGAAGGTGTCGATTTCGACGCCGCGCCGGCGCAGCTCCTGCACCTCGCGCCGGATGAAGCTGTGCGACAGCGCCGGGTAGCGGCTGACGAGCCAGGCGTGGCGCACGCTCAGCTCCCGCGCGCGACGCGGGGATGGAGGCGCAGGAGCAGGCGTGAGAAAGAGAGCGCGCCGTCGCCGGCCTGGTTCGGCTCGGCTTCGACGTTGACGCGCGCGAGCTCGAAGGGGGCGAGCGGCGGACGGTTCGAACCCGGTCGAGTGGTGACGGCGGCGGCGTAGCCGGCCGCGCGCACCGCCTCGACCGCCGCTTCGTCGTGCGCGCCGTCGGGGTAGCAGAAGGAGCGGACCTCGGCGCCGGTCGCCTCGCGCAGCAGCGCGCGCGAGCCGGCCGTCTCGCGTGCGAAATCGGGCGCGAGCTCGCTTCTGAGCAGCGCGTGCGTCATCGAGTGCGAGCCGACCTCGTGGCCGTCGCGCGCGAGCTCGCGCAGCTGCGCGAAGTCCATCAGCCCCTCCCAGTCGGGGCGCGCCGCGCCGGGCGCCGCTTCGGCGAGCGCCTCCTCGAGCCGCGCGCGCGCGCCTTCGGGGAGCGTCTTCGCGAAGCGGACGACCGCGTGCGCGAACGACGGCGAGCGCCGCTGCGCCCAGAGTGCGCCGAGGCGCGCCGGGTCGCCGTCGTCGTCCGCTCTGGCGCGCGCCGCGTGCGCCGCCGCGTAGGCGAGCCGGTCGTGCCAGAGGAGCTCGCCGCTCTTCGCGTTCCCGGCGACGGCGAAGAAGGTGGCGCGCACCTTGTGGCGCGCGAGCAGCGGCCGCGCGAACTCGAAGTTGTCGCGCATGCCGTCGTCGAAGGTGAGCGCGAGCAGCGGCTTGTCGTCCCGTCGCCGCGGCGCCGCCGCGGCCGCCACCGCCTCGTGCAGCGGCAGGCACTCGAACGACGCGGCGAGCGCGGCGAGGAGCTCGTCGAAGAAGCGCGGGGGCACCGCGAGGTGGGGCAGCGGATACGACGCGCGCCGCTCCGGCGGCAGGACGCGATGGAGCGTGACGATCGTGAGCCGGCCGGCGAGCGCGCGCGCCGGCTTCGTCACTCCGAGCGCGTAGGCGGCCGCGGCGAGCGCGCCGCGGGCGAGGCGGCGCACGCGGCCGCTCGTCGGGGCGCTTGTCTGCTCGGCCGGACGCATCGGCGCGGCGCGGTCAGCTCAGGCGGCGCGGGTCGCAGCGGTTCAGGATCACGCCGGCGAGGCGCGCGCCCGCATTCTGGATGATGGAGATCGCGCGCTGGACGTCGGCGCGCGGCGTGCTCCCGGCGCGGGCGACCAGGACGACCGTGTCGTCGCGCTTGAGCAGCAGCGGCCCCTCGGCGCTCTCGAGCAGCGGCGCCGCGTCGACCACGACGTGGTCGACCTGCAGCGCGGCGGCTTCGTAGAGCTCGTTCGCCTTGGCGCTCGTCACCTCGGCGGCGGAGGAGGGGCGCGCCGCGCCGGCGGGCAGCACGACCAGCCCCGGCACCGCCTCGATCGCGCGCAGCGCGTCGCCGTCGGCCGACTTGCCGTGAACGAGCTCGTAGAGGCCGGGCTTGTCGGGCATCCCGAAGGCGCGCGCGAGACCGGGGCGCGCCAGGTTCGCCTCGATCAGCAGCACGTGGCGCTGCAGGTCGCGCGCGAGCGCGATCGCGGTGCACGCCGCGATGGTGGTCGCGCCGTCGCCGGCGCGCGCGGCCGCGACGACGATGCGGCGCGGCAGCTCGCTGCCCTGCGCGGCCGTCAGTCCGGCGAGCAGCGGCGCGATGACCGGCTCGAGCGTGTCGGAGGGGACGCGCGCGGTCGGCGTGGCCGCCGGGCGCACGACCACGAGCCGCCGCTCGGACGAGGCGATCGCCGTCACGATGCGGCCCTCTTCTGGAGCTGCATCTCGGGCACGGTGCAGATCACCGGCACGCCCAGGATCCGCTCGACGTCGCGCGACGAGCGCAGCGTCCGGTCGGTCGCGGCGCGCAGGAAGGCGAGCAGGAACCCGGCGCCCAGGCCCATCATCAGCCCCATCACCACCGGCACCTTGCGGTTCGGCGCGAACTTGTCGTAGGGGAGCTGCGCCGCCTGGACCACGCGCAGGTTCGACATCTTCGCGGTGTCGAGCGCCTTCGAGACCGAGTAGCGGTCGAACGCCTCGGTGAAGCGCAACGCGTCGGCGGCCTTGAGTTCGTAGTCCTTCTCCTTGGCGCGCAGGTCGGGCTCGCAGGTCGCGAGCTGCGCCAGCGCGTCCTCCGCGTTCTGGCGGCGCGTCGCGATCACCGCCGTCTGCGCCTCGATGCCCTTCTCCTGGACTTTGAGCGCGGTGAGCTCGGCCATGAGCTTCTGCGTCGCCTGCGCGGCCGGGACGATGGTCGAGACGGTCAACACCTGCGGCTCGTCCTTGAGGCGTTCCTGCATGCGCGTGATCTGGAGCTCCTTCTCCTTCACGATCTCGGCTTCGGGCGTGTAGTTCGTGAGCAGGAGGTCGCGATCCTGCTTCAGCGTGTCGAGGCGCGTCTGCAGCAGGGCGTAGCCGCCGTTCGCCACCTGCGAGACGGTCGTCTCGGGCGGGGCGTCCTTCGCCAGCTTGATGAGCACGTCGTAGCACTGCCGCTTCGCCTTGACGGCGGAGAGCTCGAGCCGCTGCGAGCTCGCGGCGAGCTCGGCGTCGTTCAGCTCCTTCATGCAGTTCGTGCGCTGCTGGTTGATGTCGTAGACGTGGCAGGTCTGCTTGGCGTCGGCGTACGTCGTCGCCGCCCTGTCGCGCGCCGCGACCGCTGCCTCCATCTGCGTGCGCAGGAACTCGAAGCCGGTGTCGGACTTGAAGAAGTCGCGGTGGCGCTCCTCCATCGCCTCGACCAGGGCGTCGGCGAGGCGCTTCGCCTCGCGCGCGTTGTCCGCCAGGCACGCCACCGTGATCACCGACGCTCCGGGCTCGTGGTTGATGCCGGAGGTGTTCTGCAGCAGGCGGACGGCGTCGTCGAAGCAGCGCGGGCAGGAGTGGTCGGTGCAGCACTGCGTGCCGCCTTCCGACGAGATCGACCTGCCGAACCACCACTTCTGCGCGGCGTGGAACCAGCGGATCGGGAAGGGGTTCCCCGAGTCGTCCTCGCCGGCGGAGGGGTCGTAGGGGGCGAGCAGCGACGCCGCCCCGATCTTCTTCACCGCGTTCTCGTAGACGACCGGCGCGTTCAGGAGCTGGATCTCGGTCTCGATGTCTTCGTTGCGGCTGTTGGCGGCGGCGCGCTGCCCGGTCTCGACCGAGTCGGTGGTGGTCTGCTCGCGCGAGCCCCAGCGCACCATGAGCTTCGCCGAGGCGCGATAGACGTTGGGGGCCGCGACCGCCATGAACGTCCCGCACGCCAGCCCGATCACGGCGAAGACGGCGATCCAGAAGCGCGTGCGGAGCAGCGCGTCGATCACCTGGTCGGCCGAGAGGCCGCCGGACGGCTCGGCCGCCTCGGGTTCGTCGTTGCGGGTCGTCAGTCGCGCGTCCACTTCGTAACTCCTCATCCCACCCAACGGCCACCGGCCACCGGCATCAGTTCCCGGTGCCACCCAAGGTGACCGCCTGGAACGTGATCGGGATCGGGATGGCCTTGCGGAAGTACTGGTCGATCCAGATGTCGACCTTGTCGATCGTAGTGTTCGGGATGAAGACGACGTCGAAAGGCTGCATGTAGACCGGGACCGAGGTGCCCCAGTACTGGAGGTCGGCGTCGATCTTCCAGGAGATCTGCTGGTGGGTCTCGGGGTCCCAGCGCACGAGCAGCAGCGAATCGAGCCGCGCCGTATCCTTCAGTGGACCGCCCGCGCGCCCGATCGCCTCGAGCAGCGTCATGCGGGCGCCCTCGAAGATGACCGAGCCCGGCGTGTGCACCTCGCCGAAGACGATGACGTTGCGCGCGATCTTGGTCTTGAGCAGGATGCTGAAGCGGTCGACGGCGCGCAGCTTGAGCAGCTTCTGGTAGTCGATGCCGACCGCCGCGCGCAGCGCCTCGACCGACTGCCCGGCGGCGTAGCGGTCGCCGAGCCCGAGGAAGGCGGCGTTCCCGTCGGGGCGGACGAGGACCTCGTGGTCCCAGACCTTGGAGTCGGCGACGAGGTCGGCGAAGCGGACCTCGAGGACGTCGCCCGGAACGATCACGTCGTAATCGGTGCGCAGCGTCTGGTTGATCTTCGGTGCGAGGTCCGGCATGGGATCCCCTGCGGCGGAGCAGGCGGCGCTCGCCAGCAAGAGCGTGGCCGCGAGGACGCGCACGGTGCGCAGGGCGCGATGTCCGCCGGAAGGGCGCTCGATCCGCGGGTGGCCGACGAACGATGAAGTCATGTTTTGGGGATGGGAGACCGGACTGGGGCCGAGATGCTGGAAGCTCGCGTCGCCCGAATCCGCCAGTTCGGATCGCGACGGACCGCACGCCGAATCGGGAGAGAGGTGTCGCGCAGGAAGTCGGCCCTTGAGCCGAGGAAGTATATGACTCACTTCTCGCGACCCGCAACTTCGCTGCACGTCGCAAAGGGGTGATCGAGTCGATGCGGGAAACCTCTGCTCCACCCCGGGTCGTCTTGATCTCGCCGACGCGCAATGAGGAGAAGTCCCTTCTCGAGACGGTCGCGGCGGTCGAGGCGCAGACGCTGCGACCCGTGCGTTGGATCCTCGTGGACGACGGTTCGAGCGATCGCACGCCCGAGCTCCTGCGCGAGGTCGCGAAGCGGCTGCCGTGGGTGCGCGTCGTCACGCGGCCCGATCGCGGTTTCCGCAAGGTCGGCGGCGGCGTGATCGAGGCGTTCGACGCCGGCCGCGCCGCCATCGACGTCGAGCACGACTTCCTCGCCAAGCTCGACGTCGACCTCTCGTTCGGGCCGCGCTACCTCGAGCGGATCCTGGAGCGGTTCGCCGCCGACCCGCGGCTCGCCGCGGCGAGCGGAAAGGTCTACCGCCGCGAAGGCGGGGGGCTCGTCGAGGAGTTCATCATCGACGAGATGGTGGCGGGCCAGTTCAAGCTCTACCGGCGCGAGGCGTTCGAGAAGATCGGCGGCTTCGTGCGCGAAGTGATGTGGGACGGCATCGACATCCACCGCTGCCGCATGCACGGGATGCGGACGGCGAGCTTCGCCGACCCCGAGCTCGCCATCATCCACCTGCGCGTGATGGGCTCGACCGAGAAGAGCGTCTACCACGGCCGGCTGCGCTGGGGGCGCGGCCAGTGGTTCATGGGGTCGAGCTTCCCCTACGTCGTGGCGAGCGGGCTCTTCCGCATGAAGGAGAGGCCCTACGTCGTGGGCGGCCTGCTGATCGTCGCCGGCTATGTCGGCGCCTGGCTGCGCGGCG
>DASRRB010000013.1:0-3615 GCA_035695985.1 Planctomycetota bacterium
CCCCCTCCCCTTCACCAGGGATGTGCCCGCCGCGCGCCGGGTCCGCGCGATCCTAGCCCGGAAAGCCGGAAACGGCGACGCGCGCGCGCCCGGAGGCGCGCGCGCGTCGATTCGCGGATCGGGAACGGGGCGGGCGCGGCGGTCCGCGCGGCGCCTCACTGGAACGCGACGTCGACCTGGTTCGTCGCGCCGACCTTGCCGGTCGCGACGATGCCGAACGCGATGAAGCCGATCTCGGTCCCGGAGAAGCCGGCCGGCACCGTGCCGCCGACCACGAGGTTGCCCTGCGCGTCGAAGGTCGTGATCACGATCGGCACGAACATCGGCGCGCCGTTCACGTCGTCGATCACCAGCATGGCCAGGTTGTTCGGGTCGCCGGTGAAGGTCGAGAGCGTGAGCGTCACGCCGGCCGGGGCCGGGTTGGGGTCGGCCTCGAGCGTGAGGTAGGGGCCGTGCACGAAGACGTCGGAGTGGCCGTTGGTGTCGTTCGCGACGAGGTTGTCGGCGTCCGTGCCGAGCGCGACGAAGCGGCCGTCGCCCGAGATCACCGCCTTGTCGCACGCCGCGTCGGCCTCGCCGCCGCTCGAGTCGACGCTCACGCGCTTGGTCGTCCCGGTGAGGCGGTCGTGCACGAAGACGTCCTGCGTGCCGTTGACGTCGCCGGGCACGAGGTTGGTCGCGTCGCTCGAGAAGGCGACGAAGCGGCCGTCGGCCGAGATCGTCGGCTTGATGCTCTGGAGGTCGCCCTGGACACCGGCGCTGTCGACGCTCACCAGCTCGGTCGTCCCGTTCTGGCGGTCGCGCACGAAGACGTCCCAGGTGCCGTTGGTGTCGGTCGTGACGAGGTTGCTCGCGAAGCTGGTGAAGGCGACGAAGCGGCCGTCGGCCGAGATCGAGGGGCGGTTGCTGCCGCCGTTGGCCTGCTTGCCCGAGGTGCGCACGCTCACGCGCTCGGTCGTGCCGTTCTGGCGGTCGCGCACGAAGACGTCCGACCAGGTGTTCGTGTCGCCCGCCACCAGGTTGGAGGCGTAGCTGTCGAACGCGACGAAGCGGCCGTCCGCGCTGATCGCCGACTTGAAGCTGCCGTTGTCGGCCTGCACGCCGCTCGAGTCGACGCTGATCAGCTCGGTCGTGCCGGCGACGCGGTCGCGCAGGAAGACGTCGGGCATCGCGTTGACGTCGCTCGCGACCAGGTTGCGCGAGTAGCTGTAGAAGGTGACGAAGCGGCCGTCGGCGTTGAGCGCCGACTTGTACGCGCCGCCGTTGCCCTGCACGCCCGCCGAGTCGACGTTCATGCGCTCCGTGACGCCGCTCACGCGGTCGTGCACGAAGACCTCCTCCTTGCCGTTCGTGTCGCCGGCGACCAGGTTGGTCGCCTTGCTGTGGAAGGAGACGACGCGCCCGTCGGCCGAGATCGCCGGGAAGAAGCTCGCGTCGTTGCCCTCGGCGCCCGCCGAGTCGACGCTCACGCGCTCGGTCGCGCCGGTCATGCGGTCGTGCACGAAGACGTCGAGGACGGCGTTCGTGTCGCCGGCGACGAGGTTGTCGGCGTAGCTGTCGAACGCGACGAAGCGCCCGTCCTCGGAGATCGCGATGCGGCCCGCGTTGCTCTCGGCGTCGGCCTGCGCGCCGCCCGCGTCGACGTTCACGCGGAACGTGCCGATCCCCTTCTCTCCTGCGAGCGCCGCGGCCGGGAGGGCCGCGAGTGACAACGCGATGACTGCCGTGCGGCGGGACGAACTCATGGTGCGACGTCTCCGGGATGGCTTGGGGGGGCGGCGACGGAGGCTGATCCGTCCGCAAGAGGGCGAAGACGATAGGCCGGCGCCGGAGATTTGCCCAGGGATGAGGTTCCGTCTTTCGCTGAGCGCGGCGGCGGAAGAGCACGCCTGCGGCGAATGTTTTTCTCGTTCGCGGCCGGCCTTCACTCCCGCCCGCCGTGCACGTCGCCCGCGCCGGCCGAACGGCCCACGTCACTTCGAGGGAGGGGGCTCGGGGAGGTCGAGACCCGCGTCGTCGAGCGCGGATCGCAAGTCGGGACGGCGCGCGAGCTCGCGGATCGAGGCGTCCTCCGCGAGATCGCCGAATCCACTGCCCTTCTCCTTCACCGTCGACAGCAGCTCGAGCAGGGCTTCCTCGACCGCGCCGGCGCGCCGGTCCTGCTCGTCGTCGGTCAGCGCTTCGTCGCCGCGGACGACCACGGCGCAGCGCGCGAGCCGCCGCGCCGCGTCGATCCGGTCGTTCGCGCGGGTCGAGCCTTCGAGCTGGGCGCGGACGTCGTCCTGGAGGCGCTCGCCCGCGCCGGACTCCGCGTCGTAGCGGAGCAAGTCCCATCGCCACGTGCGTGCCGTCGAGAGGTGCAGCTGCGAGCCGAGCTTCTGCCCGGTCGTCGCCATCCATTCGATCGCGCTCGCCGCGAGGTCGCGCGCCGGTTCCCAATGGCTCTGCGCCGCGAGCACGTGCGCGAGGCGCATCTGCGCGTTCGCGTATCCGAGCGAGTCCTGCTCGGGATCGGCGTCGCGCAGCTCGAGGGAGAGCGCGAGCGCGCGCTCCGCGTCGGCGCGCGCTTCGTCGAGCCGGTCGAGCGCGAGCTCCGCGGAGGCGGCCTCCTCGATCGCGGCCACGAGGCTGCGGCGGAACACCGTCGACTCGGGGAAGCGCTGCACGATCGACTCGAGGTCCCGGGCGGCGCGGCGCGCGCAGGCGAGCGCTTCGGCCTCCTTCCCCGTGAAGAGCAGCGCGTGCGCCAGCGACCAGCGCGCCTGGGCGACGTGCCGCTGCCCGAGCCGGCCGTGCGGGTCGCGTCGCACCTCCTCGTCGAAGAGGTCGACCGCCTCGCGCAGCAGCACGGCCGCATCCTCGGTCCGGCGGGGATCGAGCAGCAGGGAGTCGCCGAGGCGCATGCACTCCTCGCCGAGGCGCACCTGCGCCGGACCGGGCGTTCCTTCTCGCGCGTCGAGCTGGCGCAGGATGGCGATCGTGCGACGGCAGAGCTCCTCGCCCTCGCGCTTCGAACCCAGCGCGAAGAGGTACTGGCCGACCGATCCCTGCGCGTCGCACCAGAGCAGGGCGCGCGAGAGCGGAGCGGCCTCGGGCGGCGAGAGCCGCTCGAGGTCGGCGAGCGTCGCGCGGAAGAGCGCGATCGCGTCGTCGTAGCGCGCCACGTCGGCGCGGCTGTGCGCGAGCCTCAGGCGTGCCAGCGCGAGCTCGACGACGAGATCGGCGTCCTGCGGATCGGCGCGCACGAGCGGCTCGAGCAGGTCGATCGCCTCCTCGAACTGCTTGCACGCGGCCGGCCGGTCGGCGAGCGCTCCGCGGATGTCGCCGAGCTGGCGCGCCGCGACGGCGAGGTCGCGCCGGAACTCCGGATCCGACGTCTCCTCGGGCGTGAAGCTCGCGTAGGAGGAGAGCGCCTGCTCCAGGATCTCGCTCTTCAAGTGGGCGACCTCGGCCATGTCTTCGGTCGTCTCGCGCCGCAGCGGCTCGATCAGCCGGTCGATCGTCCCGAGGGCGTGACGGAAGTAGCGCTCGGCGCGGACCCGCTGCTCGCCCGTGCGCGTGTTGGCCTCCTGCAGCTGGAGTCGCGCCTGGTACTGGACCCAGGCGTAGGCGGTC
>DASRRB010000014.1:0-7591 GCA_035695985.1 Planctomycetota bacterium
GAGAAGTTCCACGCGACCGGGCTCGAGTTCGAGTACGCGCTGCGCCGGCTCGGGAACACGAGCTCGCTGGACGGCTGGTGCCACTCCTATTACCTGGGCGTGCGCCGCTTCTGGAACCTCGACGAGAGGATCCGCCCCCACGCCGGCATCGGCGGCATCTGGGAGGACTTCGACGCGCGCTTCCAGCCTTCCGGCCACGACTCGTCGGGACTCGGCGCCTACGCGGACATCGGTCTCGACTACATGATCACGCCCTACCACTCGATCGGCGTGCGACTCCGCGATCAGGCGCGTTACGAGAACGCCGACCAGAACCACGGCATCGTGAACGGCGTCGAGTTCGCCTTGATCGCGACGTGGAACTTCTGATGGGACGCGCGCGCGAGGTCGCGACGAAGCTGCGGTGCGCGCTGCTCGCCGCCGCGCTCGTGGCGGGCGGCTGCGGGACGCAGGGACCGCTGCCCGTGGACCTCCCCCCCGCCCACGCGGTCGCGCTCCCCGCCGCGCTCTCGACCGAGACGATCGCGGTGCTCGACTTCGAGGACGCGCGCCCCGAGTTCGAGCGCAGCGAGGCGGCGATCGACGAGCTCTTCATCGGCGGCCGCTTCCTCGCCAACGACCGCTTCTGGGGCTTCCACGCCGTCGGCGGCGACCTGAAGGAAGATCCCGCCGTGCCGCCCGACCTGCACGCGCGCGTGACCGGGTCGGCCGCCTTCTCCTGGTACCCGTTCCCCAACCACGGCATCGGCAAGGCGCTGCCCGCGCCGGTCGCGCTCGGGCTGGCCGACTACGTCGCGCTCCATCTGGAGCAGCGCGGCATCTTCGGCCGCGTGGTGCGGGCGCGCGACGCCGAGCAGGCGCGCGCGGCGCGCGCGACGCTGCTGCTGACCGGCCGCGTCGTCCGCTTCGGCGCCATGTTCGCCGAGGTGAAGGACCCCTTCGCGGTGCGCTCCGACGACCCGCGCGACTGGCGCATCGTCGCCGCCGCCGACTACCGGGTCGAGGTGCGCCGCGCCGAGGACGGCTCGCTCGTGCTCGACCGCGAATGCCTCGGACGCGACGAGGAGAGCCACCTCTTCGACGAGCTGGCGCACTTCCGCGGCTCCGGGACGGTCGGCCGCTACACCCTCTCGCAGTCGCGCATGCCCGAGCTCGCCGCCGCCGACCTGGCGAGCCACAGCCGCCGCTCCCTCGAGCGCGCCACCGTCCCGCTGATCGCCGCCGTCGAGGCGCGCATGCGCGAGAATCCCGGCGCGCAGTGAAATCCGTTCCGGGCGGCGGGTCCCGCGTGCGCTCCGCGTGCGCTCCGCGAGCGCTGCGGGAGAGCGGCCCGTCCGGACGAAGAGACCCCACGCGGACGGGCACCGGTTCGCGCGGAGCAGTTCGAATGGGGGTCGAACGCGAGACAACGCAGCTCCTCGTCGTCGACGACGACGACGCGATGCGGCGACTGCTCCGCCGGCAGCTCGACGGCGAGGGCCACGCGCTCGCCGACTGCGCCGACCTCGCGGGCGCGCGCCGGCTGCTGCGCGAGCGCCGGTTCGACCTCGTGCTGCTCGACCTCCACCTCGGCGGCGAGAGCGGGCTCGCGCTGCTCGAGAAGCCCGGCCCCGAGCTG
Source organism: Planctomycetota bacterium (assembly GCA_035695985.1). Lineage (GTDB taxonomy): Bacteria > Planctomycetota > B15-G4 > B15-G4 > SIAN01 > DASRRB01. Next base: position 1,619 of record DASRRB010000014.1, read on the forward strand.
CCCCCCGCGATCATCCTGTCGGGCGCCGGCGACGACGACGCGATCCGCCGCGCCTACGAGCTCGGCGCGGTCGACTTCCTTCAGAAGCCGGTGTCGGGCGTCGTGCTCAAGTACCGCGTGCTGCACGCGCTGAACGTCCGGCGCATGGTGCGCGAGCTCGAACGGAGCCGCACCCGCCTCGCCCACGCGCAGCGCCTCGCGCGCGTCGGCAGCTTCGAGATCGACCTCGCCTCCGACACCGTCGAGCTCAGCGACGAGGCGCGCCGCATCTGGGGGCTGCCCGAGGGGTCGCTGCAGACGTCGGTCGAGGCACTCGCGCAGATCGTCTCCGCCCCCGAACGCGACGCGTGGAGCGACTGGCTCCTGCGCGCGGCGACCGGACACCCGGTCGAACCCTCCGAGCACCGCCTGGTGCGCTTCGACCAGACCGAGCGCGTCGTCCGCATGCAGGTGGAGAAGCGGTCGGAGGCGGGGAGCGCCAACCTGCTCGGCGTCGCGCACGACGTCACCGACCGCCGCCGCGCCGAGGACGAGCTCGCCTACCAGGCGCGCCACGACGAGCTGACCGGGCTGGGCAACCGCCAGCAGTTCCTCGAAGGGCTTGGCCGCGCGATCAGCGCGGCCAAGGAGAGCCGCCGCAGCGTCGCCGTGCTCTTCCTCGACCTCGACCGCTTCAAGGACGTGAACGAGTCGCTCGGCCACGCGGCCGGCGACCACCTGCTGGTCACGGTGGCGGCGCGCCTGCGCGAGCGGCTGCGCGCGAGCGACGTGCTGGCGCGGCCGGCCCGCGACGGCGAGCCGGTCCCGCCGATCGCGCGCCACGGCGGCGACGAGTTCCTCCTGCTGGTCGAGGGGCTCGCCGACGCGCGCGACGCCGAGAAGATCGCGCGCCGCCTGCTCGACTCCCTCGAGCAGCCCTTCCTGATCGGCGGGCGCGAGGTCTACGTCACGAGCTCGATCGGCATCGCCGCGTGGCCCGACGACGACGCGCAGCCCGAGCACCTGCTGCGCTGCGCCGAGGCGGCGATGTATCACGCCAAGCAGCAGGGGCGCGCGCGCTTCGCCTTCTTCTCGCCCGGCATGAACCGCTCCGCCGAGCAGCGCATCGAGCTCGAGGCGCGCCTGCACCACGCCTTGGAGAGGAACGAGCTCGAGGTCTGGTACCAGCCGCGCGTCCGCCTCGCCGACGGACACGTGATCGGCATGGAGGCGCTGCTGCGCTGGCGCCACCCCGAGCTCGGGCTCGTGTCGCCGGGCGTCTTCATCCCGGTGGCGGAGAAGACCGGCCTCATCCTGCGGCTCGGCCGCTTCGTGCTGCGCGAGGCGTGCGCGCAGACGCGCCGCTGGCACGGCCAGGGCTTCGCCGGGCTCAAGATCGCGGTCAACCTCTCGGCCGAGCAGTTCCGCGACGACGAGCTCGCCGCGTCGGTGGTGCAGATCCTCGCCGACACCTGGCTCCCCGCGCCCTGCCTCGAGCTCGAGCTGACCGAGACGATCCTCATGCGCGACATCGAGCGCACCACGCGCGTCCTGAAGGAGATCAAGAGCCGCGGCGTGCAGGTGGCCGTGGACGACTTCGGGATCGGCTACTCGTCGCTCAACTACCTGCGCAGCTTCCCGATCGACTCGCTCAAGATCGACCGCTCCTTCGTGCGCGAGCTCACCACCAACGCGCACGACGCCGCCATCACGGCCGCGATCATCGCGATGGCCCACAGCCTCCACCTCGGCGTCGTCGCCGAGGGCGTCGAGGAGGAGTCGCAGGTCGAGTTCCTGCGCCGCGAGCGGTGCGACGAGGTGCAAGGCTTCCTCTTCGGCCGCCCGGCGCCGCCCGCCGAGGTCACGCGCCTGCTCGAGGCGCAGCTGGTCCATCCCCTGGCGCCCGCGGCGCCGGTCGCGCCGGTCGCGCCGGCGACCTCGACCGTCTGAGGTCGCTCCGCGGGGCGCGGTGAACGACCGTCCGGCGCGCGCGGTTGCACGCCCGGTCCGGCGCCGGGGCGGTGGTTTCCCGGCGCGGCCCGCCGGCTAGTTTGAACGCCCCGCTCGGCCGCACTGCCTGGGGGAGATTCCATGGACGAGCCGCACAACGACGAGGCGCTCCGCCCGACGCGCACGACGTGGGCGGTCGCGCTGGTGGTCGCGCTCGCCGGCTACCTCGTCTGGCAGTTCGTCCCGAACTCGCGCGCGCTGCTCGATCCCGACGCGGCGCCGCGCACGGTCGCGCAGCGCGGCGACCTGACGGCCGAGGAGAAGCGGGTCACGCAGCTCTTCCAGACCGCGTCGCCATCGGTCGTCTACGTCCGCAACCGGACCGTCGTGAAGGTGCCGCGCGAATCGGACGGCGTCCGCCGCAACGACCCGACCATCGTGCAGGAGGGGACCGGCTCCGGCTTCATCTGGGACAGCGCCGGCTTCGTGGTCACCAACTACCACGTGATCCACGTCCCCGACGGGCCCGAGGTGTCGCGGCAGATCGAGGTGACGCTCTCCGACCACGAGAGCTTCCCGGCGCAGGTGGTCGGCCAGGAGCTCGAGAAGGACATCGCCGTCCTGAAGATCGACGCGCCGCAGAACGTCCTGCCGCCGATCGCGCTCGGGAGCTCGAGCGACCTGCTGGTCGGCCAGTCGGTCTACGCGATCGGCAACCCGTTCAGCCTCGACCTGACGCTCACGCACGGGATCATCAGCGGCCTCGACCGAGACATGCCGGCCAAGTACAGCGACCCGCTCCGCGGGCAGCACTGGATCACCGGCGTCATCCAGACCGACGCGGCGATCAATCCGGGGAATTCGGGCGGGCCGCTGCTCGACAGCGCCGGCCGCCTGATCGGCATGAACACCGCGATCAAGGGCGAGACGGGCGAGAACACCGGCGTCGGCTTCGCCGTCCCGGTCGACACGATCAACCGCATCGTCACCGACATCCTGCGCTACGGGCAGGCGCGCCGACCCGGACTCGGCGTCAAGGTGCAGCTCTTCCCCGAGGGCGTCGCCATCCACGACGTCTTCAAGGAGGGCGGCGCGGCGCGCGCCGGCCTGAAGAGCGGCGTCTTCAAGACCGTCGGAGTCACGCGCCAGGGCCAGCCGCTCGAAGCGATCGTGACCGCCGACCTGATCCTCGGCGTGAACGGCAAGGCGGTGCACAACCCCGAGGACCTCTTCCGCGAGCTCGACCGCCACCAGGTCGGCGAGAAGATGGACCTCGTGATCCAGCGCGGGAGCGAGAAGCTGCACGTCGAGGTCGAGCTCGCCTACCTGCCGCCGCAGTGAGCGGCGCGCGCTGCGCGCGATTCCCTTTCGCCGCCGCGATCGCTCCAATGAGCGCCGCCTTTTCCTCCTCCTTCCCTGGTTCCTGCCCCGTCTCGGTGAGGTGGTGATGGTCCGGCGCGCGACTTCGAAGCTGGCCGCGACCCTGCTCGCTTGCGCGAGCGTCGCCTGCGAGACGCGCGAGGAGGCTCCCGCGAAGCCCGCCGCCGCCGAACGCAGGCCGCCGGCGGCCGCTCCCGGCGCCCCCGCGCCCGCCCCCAGCGCGGCGGAGACGGCGAAGGTCGCTCCCGCCGTCGCGCCCGAGAAGGCGCCCACGATCGAGCCGCCCATGGCGACGCGGACCGACGCGCTCGACGAGAGCGACAGCGCCGAGGCGCAGGGCGTGGTCCTCGACCCGACCGTCGGCCGCGGCGCGCTCCCGCAGGCGAAGGGCACCGACGCGGCCGTGAAGCCGGAGGCGTGGATGACCGTCGAGCCCTGCAACTTCGACTTCCACGGCAAGCCGCTCTTCGCGCGCGTCGTCGGCAACCCGAAGGGCCGCCCCGTCCTGCTGCTGCACGGCGGACGCTTCAGCTCGAAGGACTGGCAGGAGATCGGCACGCTCGACGTGCTCGCGAAGCGGGGCTACCGGGCGGTCGCGCTCGACCTCCCCGGCTTCGGGAACTCGAACCAGGTGGTCGCCAATCCGGAGGAGTTCCTGCACGAGGCGCTGCCGCTGCTCGACGTGAAGAAGCCGGTGGTCGTCTTCCCGTCGATGTCTGGCAGCTTCGCCTTCCCGCTCGTCGCCGCGCACCCCGACGAGGTGGCCGGCCTCGTGCCGGTCGCGCCGGTCGACATCGACAAGTGGGCGCCGAAGCTCGGCAAGCTCAAGGAGCTCGAGCTCCCGATCCTGCTCCTGTGGGGCGCGAACGACTCGGTGATCCCGATCAAGCAGTCCGAAACCCTGATGGCGGCGCTGCCGCAGACGGAGAAGGTCGTGCTGAGCGGCGCCGACCACGCCTGCTGGCGCGACAAGCCGGCGGAGTTCCACCAGGCGCTCGTGACGTTCCTGCACTCGCTCGACAAGAACTGAGCGGCGCGGCTCAGCGCCGCTGCAGCAGGGTGAGCGTCTCGACGAGGCGGTCGACGCCGCGCTCGCGCCAGACCGGCTCCTCCTCGAGCAGCGACCGCTCCGCGAGCGGCTCGATGCGGCACGCCTTCCCGTACCGGCGCGCGATCTCGTCGCGCGTCACCGAGAAGGGCGGACCGGCCCATTTCGCCGGGTCGTATTCCATCGTCAACAGCAGCAGCCGCCCGCCCGGCGCCAGCAGCTCGACGAGCTTGCGCGCGTACTCGGCGCGGCGCGCGTCGGGGAAGGCGATCAGCGCGGCGCGATCGTAGATCGCCGGGAATGCGCCGTGGCGTTTCGGATCGAGGGCGAAGAAGTCGCCGCACCAGAGCTCGATCGCGCCGGTCGCGTGGATCGTGAAGGGCGGTTCGGTGCGGACGGTCGCGCTGCGCCTCTGTTCGGAGAGGAACTCCTGGAACGCCTTCGGCGCGACGTCGACGCCGACGACGGAGTGGCCGCGGCTCTCGAGGAACACGAGGTCGACGCTCTTCCCGCAGAGCGGGACGAGGACGCGCTCGTCGCCCTTCGGCGCGAGCTTCTCCACGTGCTCGACCAGCCACGGCTGCGGGCTCGCCCGGTGGAATCCGGTCCGCCCCTCGCTCCAGCGCGCGATCCAGTATCCCGGGTCGGACGCGGAGGGCTCGGCCGGCGTCACGGCCCGTACCTCGGAGAGCGCTTCTCGAGGAAGGCGCGCACCCCCTCGACCGCGTCGGGCGTGTGCATGAGGTCGCCGAGGTAGAGCCGTTCGACGTGGTCGAGCAGCTCGACGATCGCGCGGTGGAAACGGGTGCGCGCCGCCGCCGCCGCGAAGCGCAGCGACGACGCCGACTTGGAGAGGAGGTGCGTGCGGATCCAGGCGAGCGCGGCCGCCTCGGGGTCGTCCGCGACCTCGTCGACCAGGCCGATCGCCTTCGCCTCGCCCGCGGAGACGCGCCGTCCGGTGAGCAGCAGCTCGTCGCTCGTGCCGCCGCGCACGCGCCACGGCAGGACCAGCGACGCGATCGGCGCGAAGACGCCGAGCTCGATCTCGGGCTGGCCGAGCTCGGCGTCGGGCGCCACGACGAGGCGCTGCGCGAAGGCCGCGAGCTCGAGTCCTCCGCCGAGGCAGCGCCCGCGCACCGCCGCGACCAGCGGCAGCGAGCGCTCGATCAGGTCGCGGAAGAGCTGATGGAACTCGCGCAGGAACGGACCGACGCGCTCCGGCAGGTGGTCCTGGATGCTCGCGCCGAACGAGAAGTCCTTCCCCCCCGCCGTGAGCAGCAGCGCGTGCAGCTTCGGCGAGCCCGCCGGCCCCGCGACCGCCGCGCGCAGCGCCTTCACCAGCGCGAGGTCGAGCACGTTGCCGGGCGGCGCGTCGACGCGCAGCCGCAGGATGCGGCCGTCGTCGAGCGGCTCGACGACGAGGCGCGGGTCGGCGGAGGGTTTCGCGGCGGAGTCGTCGCTCAAGGCGGGCTCCCGATCGGGCGAGCGCGGCGCCCGCAGGCCATGGCCTCGCGCCGCCGCAGTGCGCCGCCATGATGCCGTGCCGCGCCGACCGACGCACTCCGGCGCGGGCAGGAGCGGGCGATGTTCGATCGGTTCACCGACCGCGCGCGCAA
>DASRRB010000015.1:0-10421 GCA_035695985.1 Planctomycetota bacterium
CGTACCACTTCGAGTAGTAGTCCTTGAAGTCGTCGGGCTTCACGCCGTCGATCGTCTGCTCAGTGCCGATTGGGTCGCGGAAGCCGAAGAGCGAGCCGGGCGTCAGGCGCTCCTGCACGTAGTCGCCGATGCGCTGGCGCGAGCCGAGCCCGCGGCGGCGCTCCTCCTGGATGATCTGCCGCTCCGCGTCGATCTCCGCCGGCAGCAGCGAGAGGCGGCCGACCACGACGGCGACGAAGAGCATCCCCTTGCCGAGCGTGTCGGCGTCGGCCTTCGGCAGGCTGAGCTGGAAGGTCGTCTGCTCGTAGTTGGTGAACGCGTTCTGGTCGCGGCCGAAGGTCATGCCCATCGACTCGAAGTAGGGCACGAGCGCGCCGGGCGCGAAGTTCTCGGAGCCGTTGAAGCCGATGTGCTCGAAGTAGTGCGCGAGGCCGCGCTGGCGGTCGGTCTCGTTCAACGATCCGGTGTGCATGTGGATCCACAGCACGGCGCGCCCTTCCGGGATGTTGTGGCGGCGGATCACGTAGCGCAGCCCGTTGTCGAGCTGCCCGAAGGTGAGCGCCGGGTCGGGCGAAAGAGCCTGCCCTTGGGCCGGTGCCGGGGCCGGCAGCTGCGCCGGGGCCTGCGCCGGCGAGCGCGGTGCGGCGAGCGCGGCGGCGAGCAGGGACGCGACGGAAATGCGCGCGACGAACGACATGGCAGTCTCCCTCTTCCTTCCCAGCGACTGCCGCAGACGCGCGGCGCGTCGCCCCGCCATTCAACGGCGCCCGCGCGAGGCGCGCAATGGCGGCGGCCGTCGCGAACCTGTCACCTTCGCTCGATACTGTCGGATCCGGCCCGCCCGTCGCTCCCGGAAGGAGACTCCAGGCATGGCTCGCTCGCACGTCACCCGCGCCACCCTGCTCGCCCTGCCGATCGCCCTGCTCGCCGCCGGATCGTCGACGCCGCCGCCCGGTGACTTCGTCGACCCGGCGATCGTGCGGCGCGACCTGCTGCAGCGGATGGACGCGCGCATCGACGCCGCGTCCGCGAAGGCGCACCTCGAGGCGAGGCTCACGCTCGACGAGGCGATGCCGCTGCCCTACCTCGGGATCGACTCCGACGTCGTCGACGGAAAGATCCGGATCACCGCCGTCTACGGGCTCACCGGCGCGAAGCGGGCGGGGCTCAAGGTCGGCGATTTCCTGACCGCGTTCGAGGGCGAGGCGGTGACGAAGCCGGAGCTCGGGAAGGCGATCCGCAGCCGCAAGCCCGGCACGATCGTGACGCTCAAGATCCTGCGCGACGGCAAGGAGCTGACGCTCCCGTGCACGATCGGGAAGCGGCCCGAGGAGGACGAGGACGAGGACGAGCAGTTCCCCGACCTGCCGCCGCGTCCCGCGCCGTCGACGGCGTCGTTCGCGGCCGACTTCGAGGCGATGAAGCCGGGCGAGCCGCCGGCGCTCTTCGACTTCGCGCTCGGCGGCCACGGCGTGCCGCCGTCCTGGCTCGTCGTCGGGACCGACACGGCGCGCGTGCTGCGGCAGGACTCCGCCGACCCGACCGGGATCCGCTTCCCGATCGCGCTCGCGAGCGGCGTCGACTACGGAAACGTCGTCGGCCGCTGCCGCTTCCGCTACACCGGCGGCGAGGTCGACAAGGCGGGCGGCGTGATCCTGCGCTACGCCGATCCCGGCAACTACTACGTCGCGCGCGCCAACGCCGCCGAAGGCGACCTGCGCATCTTCCGCGTCGCCAACGGCCTGCGCCGCACGCTGCCCGACGGCGTGATCAAGGGCGCGAGCGACGACGATCAATGGCACACGCTCGAGTTCCGGGCCGAGGGCAGCAAGCTCACCGCCACCCTCGACGGGAAGTTCACGGTGACCGCGTACGACTCCTACTTCCTGCGCGGCCGCGTCGGGCTCTGGACCAAGTCGGACAGCCAGACCGAGTTCGACGACCTGAGCTTCGAGCCGATCGCGGGGGCGAAGAAGTAGCCGAGCAAGCTCGCGCCCACGCCCTCAGCGCGTGCGCAGTTGCAGCGAATCGAACACTTCGACGATCCAGCGCCACTCGGTCGCGACCTGTTCGAGCGGGAGGTCGCGCGAGTCCTCGCCGCAACGCCAAGGAGAGCGCGTCAGGCACGCGCTCTCCGGCGAGACTTCGAGGCTCCAGCGCACCTGGTGCAAACCGGGCAGCGAGCCGGCCGCCATGGTCAGCTCGAGTCCCGCCGAGCCGCGATCCGACCGGGTGACGTCGAGCGAAACGTTGGCGTCGAGCGGCTGCGCGCTCCACCCCTCGGGCACCTTCGGGAGCTGCAGCGCCGCGTGGAAGTGGATCGTCTCCTCGTACCAATGCAAATCGGGGCGGTCGTATTCCTGGCACTCGCTGCGGTCGTCGCGGAGCAGGAGCCGCAGATCGGGCGCGTTGGGCTCTGGCGCGACCATTCGAATCCCTTGGTCCAGCTCTGCCGGCGCGAGCCCTGTCTCGTCGATCAGCCGCAGGATCAGCGCGAAGGCATGGCGCGGATCTTCGGCGACGCTTTCGGGGTCGTTCACGATGAGGTCGAGCATCTCCTCGTAGAGCTTGCCGTGCACGAGGTCGTTCACGGCGAGCATCTCGTGCAACGCGCGCCGTCGCAGACTGCCGTCGGCGAGCTGAGCCCGCAGTCGCGCGATCTCGGCTTCGAGATCGATTACCTGCGCATGCAGACGGGCGATTTCGCCGTCAACCGGATCGACCGGCGTCGCGACCGGATCGCGTTCGACGACTGCGGCGACGTCGTCGCTGGCGCGCAGCGCCGGCGCTGACGCCGGTTCGAGTCGCGCCAGCTCTTCGCCGGACGCGGCGCGCGGACGGCCGGACGATTCATTCGCATGAGCAGCGGTCGTCGGGCTCGAGCCCGCCGGCCCGCGTGCGCCGTCGCGCGCCAGCATCAGCGCGACGCCGGCGGCGGCGCCGAGCGCCACCTTCACCACCGTCCCGCCGACTTCACGCACGCCCATCGCTGCACTCCGTCCCCGTCGTAGCGCGCTCGCCGGCGCCGGTACCAATTCCCCGCGCGGGCGACCCCCTGCGCGCCGCGCCGCCGTCCGCGCTCACCAGACGTCGCTGTCGCCGATCGTGTAGTAGCAGCGCTGCAGCGCCTCCTCGCGCGTGGGCGACTCGACGAAGAGGTTCATGCACAGGACGTTGCCTCCCGGCTCGGTCCGGAAGCCGGCGGCGAGCGCGTGGCGGAACGTCGGGTGGCGCTCGGGAAGCCACGATTCGACGCGCGCCTGTCCCGTCTCCCGCGCCTGCCGGGTCGCGCTCCGCAGCGCGACCGCGAGCGCGGCCTCGTCGTCGGGTGCGGCGAGGAAGTCGGTCACCGCGAGGATCGGTTGACCCTGCCACGACGGACGCGTCACGAAGTAGCCGCGCAACCGGCCGCCGTGACGCTCGCGCAGCAGGAACCGGCGGTACGGGAACCACGCGCATTCGTCGTAGCGCCAGCGTAGGTATGCGGCGTCGCGCACGAGCGCCAGCGGGTAGTCGCGCCGGACGCGGCTCCAGAGCTGGTCCATCTCGCCTTCGAAGCGCGCGACCTCGACGACCTCGAGCGCGCCCGCGTGGCGCCGCCCCACCGCGTCGTCGTCCGGATCCTCGAAGAAGTTGCGGTAGAGCACCGGCACGGGCTCGACGAACGGCGTGTAGCGGAGGAAGCGGCGGCCGATCGGATACGCGCGCCGGTTCGGGAAGCCGTAGTGGATCGCGTTGCGCGGCATGCTCGACCAGAGGTCGAAGAAGTGGCGCGCGGTGCGCAGGAACGGCCCCTCCCTCTGGAGTCCGCGCCGCCAGTCGGGATGGACCATCGAGTCGACGATCTGCGCCGCCACGTGGATCGCGTCGCCGACCTGCACACGGAGCGGGATCGCGCCGTAGTGCGAGATGATCCGCCCGTCCGATGCGACGCCGACGGCGACTTGTCGCTCGAGCGGATGCGAGGCGAAGAGCCACTGCCACTGCTCGAGGGTCCGTCGCCCGGAGCGCTCGCCGTCGAAGACCGCATTGAACAGCTCGACGATGCCGCGTTCGTCGCCCTCTTCGTAGGAGCGCACCGAATAGGCCGGCTCGACCATGGAACGGCTCCTGCCGGGAGCGCTCCGCGCGACGCAGCTAGGATACGCCGCCGGATTCGGTCGCTGGAGCCATCGGAATGTCGACGCGGGAGACCCGGGGATTCCTCGATCCGGCGTCGTTCCCCGCGGCCACGCTCCTCGAATCGAACTTCGACGTGATCGCGGCGGAGCTCGCGGAATGCGACGACCGCGAGTTCCTCGACTGGGGCGACGCGGCCGCCTATTCGGGCGTCTGGCGCGTGCTCGGCATGTACTACGTCCGGCCCGACCACGTCTCGCGTCCGCACCTCGTCGACGTCGAGCGGCGCGGCCGGTTCCGGCGCACGCGCGAGCTCGTGAAGCGCGTGCCGGGACTCGTGGGCGCCGGCTTCACGTGGATCGGACCGCAGACGATCGTCTTCCCCCACTCCGACGAACAGCTCGTCCGCACCGTGCGCGTGCACATGGGGATGCGGTGCGATCCGGACTGCACCATGCAGATCGGCGAGCAGGTCCGGACCTGGGAGCTCGCGCGCTGCTTCGTGTTCGACTCCGCGGACCTGCACGTCGTCCGGCACGTCGGGACCCGGCCGCGGGTCTCGCTGCTGCTCGAGATCGACCTCGCGCGGGCCCACGACCCCCTCCTCCCGGCATGACGACGGCGCGCGTCCTCGACACCGTCCACGGCCGGCTCCCGCTGCCGGCGTTCCTGCCCGACGCGACGAAAGGGGTGGTGCGCACGGTGGATGCGCGCGACCTCGCGACCGTCGGCGTCGAGGCGCTCTGCGTCAACACGTGGCACCTCTCGCAGGAGCCGGGCGCGCGCGCGGTCGAGAAGCTCGGCGGGATCCACCAGTTCATGGGGTTCGACGGGCCGGTGCTGTCCGACAGCGGCGGTTTCCAGATCCTGTCGCTGATCGAGAGCGGACAGGTCGAAGGCTCCGCCTCCAACAAGGGGCTGCGCTGGAAGAAGAAGGGCAGCGAGGGCGATCTGCTCACGCCGGAGAAGTGCATCCAGTGGCAGGCGCGCCTCGGCGCCGATCTGCAGGTCTGCCTCGACCACTGCACGCGGCCGGAAGCACCGCGGGAGGAACAGCTCGCGAGCGTCGACCACACGATCCGCTGGGCCACGGCGTGCAAAGAAGAGCGCGACCGCATCGCGCAGCAGAGCGGCCGCAGGGCGCCGCTGCTCGCGGTGGTCCAGGGCGGCGAGGATCGCGAACTCCGGAAGCGCTGCGCCGAGGCGCTGTTCGAGATCGGCTTCGACGGCTACGCGTTCGGCGGCTGGCCGGTGCGGAAGGACGGCGGGCTCGTCGACGGCGTGGCACTCGTGGCCGAGCTCGCGCCGAAGGGCGTGCCGCTGTGGGGCCTCGGCATCGGCAAGCCGGAGAACGTCGTCGCCGCCGCGCGCATGGGGTATTCGCTGTTCGACTGCGTCCTGCCGACGCGCGACGCGCGCCACGGCCGCGTCTACGTGCGCACCGGGCTGCCGCCGGCGCCGAGCAACGACCCGCGCTGGTGGGACTACGTCTACCTCGACGACGAGAAGCACGCGGTCGCCGAGGAGCCGCTCGAGGCGGGCTGCAAGTGTCCGACCTGCGCGAAGCATTCGCGCGGCTACCTCCACCACCTGCGCACGGTCGAGGATCCGCTCGGGCTGCGGCTCGCGACGCTCCACAACCTCTCCTTCTTCATGCAGCTGATGCGGGAGCTGCGCGGGGCGCCGGCGGCGTGAGCGAGCTCGACGACGTGGTCGCCGCGCTCGCCGCGAGCCGGAAGTACAAGACGCTCGCGCCCGAACTCTTGCGGCGCGTCGCGCGTCGAGCACTGAGCGGCGGCGGCGGGCCAGTCGAGGTGGTGAAGCGCGCGAAGGGCCGGCTCCACCAGCTCTACTCCGCGTTCATCGCGCCGCCCGAGCTCGAGCGGGTCGAGAAGCTCGTGGCCGCGCTGCCACCGGCGCCCGACGAGGCGACGCTGCGCGCGACCTGCCGCGAGGTCTTGAAGCGCCACGCCTCGACGCGCGAGCGCGCCGAGCCCGACGCCCGCTTCTATGCCGAGATCTGGAAGACGACCGGCCCGCCGCGGCGCGTCGTCGACCTCGGCTGCGGGCTCCATCCGTTCGCGCTGCCCTGGATGGGGCTCGCGCGCGATTGCGAGTACGTCGCGCTCGACGTCGATGCGCGCATCGTCGCACCGATCGCGACGCTGCTGCGGGCGATGCGGCAGCGCGGCAGCGCGACTGCGATCGACCTGCTTTCGGACGAAGCCGACGATGACGCCGCACTGCGCGCCCCCGCCGACGTCGCCTTCGCGCTGAAGCTGCTGCCGACCCTCGAGCGGCAGCGCACCGACGCGTCGCTGCAGCTCCTTCGAACTCTGCGCGCCGACCACGTCGTCGTGTCGTTCCCGTCCGCGAGCCTCGGCGGCCACGACAAGGGAATGGACGCGAGCTACCGCCAATTCCTCGAAGGGCTGCTGCAGCGGCTCGCGCCGGCTCCGCTCGCGGCGGTCGAGGTCGCGTCGGCACGGGAGCCGACGTGGGTCGTGGCGCTCGCGGGCGTCAATCGTCGACCGTGACCGCGCAGCGCGTGACGGCACCGGCGGTCACGTCGAAACGGATTGGCAGGTCGTCGAGCCGCATCGGCTCCGCGCGACGGCGCGATCGGGCACTGTCGACGCGTACCGCGTAGCAACCTCGACGCAGGGCGCGAAGGACGAACGGGGGACCTTCGAGCGTCGACGTCCGGCGCAGGCTCGAATCGGCGCCACTGGACGATTGCACCACGTCGACCGCGACCGGTTGGGAGCTCCCGACATCCCGAGTCGGCTTCGCCGCCGCCGCGTCGAGGATCGAGAAGCTCGCGACACCGACGAACGCCGAACCGTCGCTGCGCGTGACGTCGAACTGCACGTCGCCGCGCTCGCGCAGATCGAGGACGAGCGTGGCGTCGTCGCCGTCGAATTCGATCGACGGAGACGCGCCGTCGATGCCGAACGGACGCGGTGGATTCGGACCTTCGACGACAAGGAAGCGCCACGCGTACTTCCCGACCGGCACGCCGGAGACGACCTGGTGCGGACCGCTGCCGAGTTGGACGCCGGCCTCGAAGAACCCGCCGCTCGCGAGTTCGGGAGGCGGGATCAGCATCAACACTCCGAGCAGCCCCTGTCCCGCACCCGGCTCGAGCGCGGCGTCCTCGCCCCGGATCTCGATCGCAAGACGACCGAAGCGCACGCCGGGGAGCGGCTCGAGCTCGTGCCGCACGACGGGAACCGAGTCGGTGAACCGTCCAAGGTGGAGCCCCACGACGTCCGACGCGAAGCCCGCCTCGTTCGTGCGATGGTAGTAGGGTCCGATGCGGTCATCGGCGCACGACTCCCGCACGTGCAGCAACAAGACGTGGCTGCGATTCCAGGCGCGCACTTCGGCCGGAAGGCCGGCGACGATCGGCCGGAACGGATCGGCGACGCAGTCGCTCTGCCCCGATTCAGTGAAGCGAGGCGGACCGAACCAATCGGAGCTCGGCAGTGCCCCATCTCCGCTCACGCATAGCTGCAGGTCGACGCCGAAGAGCGCGCCGACCGTGACGACGAGGTCCTTCGTTCCGGCCGCGACCGGATCGGAGCGCAGACTGACCCATCCGCCGCCGCCCGCGACGATCGAGTAGGTCGTCTGCGGATCGAGTCCGTCGATCACGAACGTCCCGAGCGCGTCGGTCGTCACGATCGGCCCGGGCGCGCGGCCGACGCAGATCGATTCGAGGTGCGCGACGCTGCACGAATCGTCGGCGGCGATCGCGACGACTCGGAGGCCCGCGCGCGGCTCGATCGGATCGGAAGTCCGGACGACTCCCTCGATGGTCGTGCCGCGTCGCAACGTGATCTCGACGTCGGGAGCGCGCGTTCGACCCAGCACGTGCTCGCTCGACCGGAAGCCGGGCGCGGCGACGGCCAGCCACTCCTCTCCGACCGAATCGGGCAGCCGTGACCGCCCCTCGGCATCGGTCGCGAACTGCAGCTCGGCGTGATCGCGCGGACCGACGAACAGGTGCGCCCCTTCGATCGACCGACCGTCGCCGTCGACGACGTGGACGAGTCCGCCCCGCGCCACGACGTCGGTCGATCGCACCGCACCCGTTCCGGTCCGCGCCGACGCGGCGACATTCCGATGGTCGGACGCCGGCACCTCCGGATCCGCCGCCGCGACGACCGGCGCGAGCTCACGCGCCGCGGCGGGCGACGTCGCCGCTCCGTCCTCGATGACGGCGCGCCACGCGACGACTCCTGCGACCAACACGCCCGCGGCAAGCAGTGCCTTCACCCCGCCCCCGGCCTTCGCCGCTCCGATCCAAGGCGCGAGCAGCGCGCTCCACGCGTCGCGCCCTCCGTGTGTCGCATCGAGCCGCGCGCGCAGTTGCGCGAGTGCCCGCTTCAGGCGCGTGCGCACCGTCTCGACCGGCGTCGCGAGCCGCGCCGCGATCTCGGCCGGCCTCAGGTCGTCGAAGTACCGCAGCAGCACGACTTCGCGATAGGGCTCGCCGAGCGCGAGCACCGCTTCGGCGACAGCACGCTGCGCCTGGACGCGCGCGACGAGCTCGTCCGAGGAGGGCAGCTTCTCGGACCGCGCAGCCCGGCGCTCCCATGTCGCCCGCCATTCCCGCCGCGAACGGAGACGGAGCGCGAGGTTGCGCGCCACCCGGCGCAACCACGGCCGCTCCTCGCCGGCGCGCGGCGGCGACGACCACGCGCGAAGCTGCGCCTCCTGGGCGACGTCCTCGGCTTCGTCGCGATCGCCGAGCAGCGCTCCGGCGATGCGCACCAGCCAGGCGCGGTCGGCCAGCAACTGCTCCGGATCGTCGAAACGGGACGCGGGAGGCATGGGCGTGTGGCGACTCCTTCCGAGCCCATCATTCACCCGATCGCGGATCCGGTTCGATTTTCCGCGTGGGATCCGGGGGCGCGGTGCGTCAGGAGGGCGACGAGGTCGAAGATGTCGCCGCACGCGGCGCGAGGTGATGGGCCGGGCGCGGTGATCGGCGGCGCGGCGAAGGATCGGAGCGGATGGACGAGGCGGGCTGGCTCGCGCTCTACCGGGAGACGGTCGCGCCGCTCTATGCGTTCGTCGCGCGGCGGTGCGGCGGCGATCGGGCGCTCGCGGAGGACGTGACGCAGGAGGCGTGGCTGCGCGCGGTCGACGCATGGCGGCGGCGCGGCGCGCCGCGCGAGCCGCTCGCCTGGCTGCAGACGACGGCGCGCCGGCTCCTGATCGACTGGGCGCGCGGCGAAGGGCGGCGCCGCTTCGACCGCGTCGAGCTCGCGCTCGACGAGCAGGTCCTCGCGCCGACGACGCCGCGCGCGGTGGCCGCGGTCCAGCAGGCGCTCGCGCGGCTGCGCGCGCCCGACGCGGCGCTGCTGGAGGAGTTCCACTTCGACGGCCGCTCGGTGCGCGAGATCGCGACGGCGGCGGGCGCGAGCGAGAAGGCGGTCGAGGGGCGGCTGCGGCGGGCGCGCGACGCGCTCGCGGCGCGGCTGCGGCCGTGGCTCGAAGAGACGCGAATCCCGTGAAGAGGAACGGATCGGGAGCGACCACGATGCACGAGACACCGGATGCGAACGACACCGTCGACCCGGAGTTCACCGCCCGCCTCGAATGGCAGGTGCGTACGGCGCTGCGGCGCACGTCGCGCTTCGCCCGGCCGGCGCGCGGCGCGTGGCGCGTCGCGAAGCTCGCGAAATCCGCGGCGATCGTCGTCGTCGCGCTGACGGCGGGCGCGAGCGCCACGCTCGCGCTCCAGCACGTGCAGGAGTCGCGCTCGGCGCAGCTGCGCGGCCACATCGCGTCGCTCGAGCTGGCGCGCGCGGCGCAGCGCCAGAAGCTGTGCGCCGACGCGCTGGCGCGGGTCGACGCCGCGATCGCCGGCGGCGTCGAGCCGACGAGTGCGCGCGTCGAGGCGGAGCTCGCCGCGGCGCGCGGGGTCGGCGAGCTGCGCCGCCGCCAGCTCGACGTCGAGGAGATCGCAGCGAGCGGGCGCGCGCCCGACGACACCCTCGCCGCGCCGCGCGTCGGCGGGCGCGATTTCGCGGGTGCACGCCTCGGCGTCGATCTCGACGACGCGAGCGCGGCGCTCGCCGTCGCACAGCACGCCCTCGAGCACGTGCAGCAGCTCGCGAGCGCTGGCGCCACCGGCACCGGAGAGGTCGCCGACGCGCGGGCCGCGGTCGCGCACGCCATGTCCGAGGTCGACCGCGTCCACGCGCGAACCGGGCTGCGCTCCCGATTCCTCTCGGGCGAGCTCTCCGCCGCGCGCGTCGAATGGCTCGGCCGCATCGCCGACAACGAAG
>DASRRB010000016.1:0-1871 GCA_035695985.1 Planctomycetota bacterium
GACGGCGCCAACGACGCGGGCGAGATCGATCCGGTCGAGGCGGCCAAGGCGGCGAAGGAGCTCGGCATCCGGATCCACACGATCGGCGTCGGCAGCAACGATCCGGTCCCCTTCCCCGAGCCCGACGTCTTCGGCAACGTCCGGCTCGTCCCGCGCCTCGTCCGCATGGACGAGGAGCTCATGACGAAGATCGCCGAGACGACCGGCGGGCGGTTCTTCAAGGCGTCCGACACCGAGTCGCTCGAGCGCGTCTACCAGGACATCGACCGCCTCGAGAAGACGAAGAGCGAAGGGGTGCTCTACACCGACTACCGCGAGCTCTACCGCTGGGTCCTCTTCCCCGCGCTCGGGCTGCTCGTGCTCGAGCTCCTGCTCTCGGCCACGCGGCTGCGGACGCTGCCATGAGCGAGCTCGTCTTCGACCATCCCGCCTGGCTGCTGCTGCTCTGGCTCGTGCTGCCGATCGGCGCGGCACTGGGGTACGCGGAGCAGCGGCGGCGCGTCGCGGCGCTCTCCTTCGCCGAGGCGCCGATGGCGGCGCGGCTGCTGCCGCCGCGCGCGCCGGGCCGGGTCGTCGGGCGCGGCGCCTGCGCGCTGCTCGCCTTCGCCGCTCTCGCCGTCGCGGCCGCCGGCCCGCGCTTCGGCGTCTTCTACGAGCCGGTCACCGAGCGCGGCGCCGACCTCGTCGTGCTGCTCGACGTCTCGAAGTCGATGCTCTCCGAGGACGTCGCGCCCAACCGCCTCGAGCGCGCGAAGTCGGACGTGCGCGACCTCGTGAGCCGCGTCGTCGGCCACCGCCTCGGCCTCGTCGCGTTCGCCGGCAAGGCGGTGGTCGCCTGCCCGCTCACGACCGACCGCGCCTTCTTCAAGAGCGTCCTCGACCCGCTCGGCCCGCGCAGCGCTCCGCGCGGCGGCACGGCGATCGGCGACGCGCTGCGCGTCGGACTCGCGGCGCTGCCGCCGCAGCACGACCGCGACCAGGCGCTGCTCCTGATCACCGACGGCGAGGACCAGGACAGCTACCCGCTCGAGGCGGCGGCGGTCGCGGCGGAGCGCGGCGTCAAGATCTTCACGGTCGGGCTCGGCGATCCGACCGAGGGGGCGCGCGTCCCGGTCGAGGGCGGACAGGGTGGGCGTTCCTTCCTGAAGCACGACGGCCAGGAGGTCTGGTCGAAGATGCAGGAGTCGCTGCTCACCGAGCTCGCGACGAAGACGGGCGGCGCCTACGTCCCGGCGCGCACGCGCGCCTACGACCTCGGCGAGATCTACGAAAAGCACCTCGCCGACATGGCGACCGGTGCGATCCGCGAGGAGCGGCGCAAGCGGCTCTTCCCGCAGTTCCAGCTCTTCCTCGCGCTCGGGCTCGCCTTCTCGCTCGGCGAGCTCTTGATCGCGCCGCCGCGGCGGCGCGCGCTCGCGCTGTCCGCGGCGCTCGCGCTGGTCGCGTTCGCGGCGCCCGACGCGCGCGCGGGCGACGCCTCGTCCGACGTGAAGGCGGGGCTCGCGCTGCTCGACCAGGGCAAGGTCGAGGAGGCGCTCGCGCGGCTCGACGCCGCCGCCGCGACCGCGCCGGGCGACGCGCGCGTCCTCTACGACCGCGGCCTCGTGAAGGAGCGCAAGCTCGACTTCGACGGCGCGCGCGCCGACTATCTCGCGGCCGCCGCCGCGGCCGACGTTCTCGTCGCGAGGAAGGCGCAGTTCAATCTCGGCGCGCTGGCGGTCCGGCGCGCCCAGGTCGCGCTCGGCGACCAGCCCGAAGAGGCCGAGCCCGAGAAGCGCAAGGACGCGGTCGCGCGCGTCGAGGAGGCGATCCGCCACTTCCGGACCTGCCTCGAGGCAGTGCCCGCCGACGCCGCGGCGCGCCAGCGGATC
>DASRRB010000017.1:0-14983 GCA_035695985.1 Planctomycetota bacterium
CGACGTGCGCTCCAGCCAGATGCTCGACCTCGACAACGACGGCAAGGGGGAGTTCGGCTCGCTCGCGGAGCTCGCCGGCACCATGGCGATGCGCGGCCGCACGGCGCCCGCTCCGGTGCTCGACCGCAGCTTCGCGCCCGACAAGACCGGCGTGCTGCTGCGCGGCGGGTACCTCTTCCGCGTCGACCTCCCGACCAAGACGGGCGGCGGCGTGGCGGTCGTCTCGGGCGCGGTCGCGAGCACGCGCGCCGCCGACGGGCCGTCGACGGTCTCGAACGACCTCGCCGAGCAGCAGTTCGTCGCGTACGCCTGGCCGGCCCTGCCGCAGGGCGCCGGCTCGCGCGCGTTCGTGATCGACCAGACCGGCGTGGTCTACTTCACGAAGAACGACGGCGCGCAGCAGAACTACGGGACGAGCCACGCGCCCAAGTACGACGCGGCGCTGCTGCGCGACCCCGCCGACCGCGTGAAGGGCGTCACCGCCGTGCGGCGCGGCCACGACGACGGGATCTGGCTCGAGTACCGCTGAGCGACACGCCGCGCGCCGTCCGTCGTCGGCGCCGACGTCAGTCGTTCGGGAACGTCGCCGCGGTCGAGAGGCGCAGGCGCGTCTCGAGGTCGCGTTCGTTGACGCGCCACGCGAGCGCCGCCCAGCGCAGCATCGCCAGCCCGTCGACGTCGTGGCGCAGCGCCTCGGTCGCCTGTTCGAGCACGTTCTCGCGCCAGTTGCGGTCGCGCTTCTCGATCTCGGCGTCGACCGCGGAGTCGAGCTCCTTCTTCTCGGTGTCGGTCGAGGGACCCTTGCCGTGGAAGAGCCGGTTGGCCTGGTCGCGCTCGACCTCCTTGCGGATCTTCGTCCAGTCGGGCCGCGTCGCGTTGGCGGCGGCCACCGGGCAGAAGTCGGTCAGCACCTGCCGCAGCCGGCCCGCCGACAGGAAGACGAAGCCCTGGCCCGACCCCTTCGACGCCTCCTTCGCCTGCTTGTAGGGCAGCTCGCCCATCAGGCCGTCGGTGGTCGAGCCGGCGTCGACGCGCGCTTTCTGCTTCACGATCTCGTCCAGGAACGCGCCGGTCGTCGTGATCACGACGCACTCGCGCTTCTGCAGCTCGAGGAAGCCGATCGAGATGGTCGGCAGGTCGACGGCGGCGGAGACGAACTTGATCTCGCGGAATTTCTGGCCGTTGGGGTAGCTCCAGGTCCAGGCGGAGTCGACGACGCCCTGGCGGCCCTGGATCGCCCTCCAGACGCGGTCGACGAACTGCTCGCAGAGCTCCTTGTCGGCGACCGGCAGGATCAGCGCGACCCGCGGCCCCCACTCCGGATTGGGGATGGTCATCGTCGTGTTGGTCGGGTCGTTCGTCGGCGTGTGGTACGGCTCGTCGGGCTCGATCGCGAACGCGCACTCGTCGCCGACGAGGCCCGCGAACGTGTCGAGCAGCTCGACCGTGCTCTTGGGCTGGAACTGGCGGTCGGGCGTGCGCAGCTGCGCGATCGCGTCGTTCAGCAGGTTGCGCAGGTCGTTCTCGAGCAGCCCCTCGACGCGCCGCAGGAACTGCTTCACGTCGAAGCGCACGTAGCCCGCGAGCGCGACCTTCGGCGGGAAGACGGCGCCGCAGAACTTCCACATGTCGGCGACGTCCATCGACTGCGCGTCGAGGAGCCCGCCCGCCGCCGGCCGCAGCGTCGCGAAGTCGGCCGCGACGTGGAACGCGAGGTCGACCTGGTTGCCGAGCACGACGCGGCCCATCGCCTGGCCGAAGCGGTCGGGGACGAGCAGCTCGCGCAGGAAGCGGTCGGAGACGAGCTCGCCGGGCGGCGGCGGCGGCCAGCGCCAGCCGAGGTTCTTCGCGGCGTCGGCGACGTCGAGGACGATGTCGACCGGGCGGCCCTCGATGTTCTGCGGCGCGAGCACCGCCGAGCGGTAGACGGGCGAGTCGAACATGCTGCGCGCGCCGCCGCCCTCGGCCAGCCCGCGGATCTGCTTCACGAGGTCGAAGTCGTTGCCGGCGACCAGCACGTCGTCGACGCGGAAGAGGTGCCACGCCTGGCCGTTCACCTTGAGCGAGCGGACGCCGTCCTTCTCCTCGTAGGACTGGATCGCGTCGCCGGCGACCTTGCGGCCGAGCGAGAACTTGACCGCCTCGACGGCGAACTTCGCGCGGAACGACCCGCGCAGGAAGGCGGCGAAGGCGAGCGTCCCGTTCGAGCGCCACTTCCCGACCACCATCGCCTCGCGGCCGGCGAGGTCGGCCATCAGCTCGAGGGGCTTCATCTGGTCGGGGATCTTCTCGGCCTCCTTGAAGGCCGCCTCGACGCCGAGCTTCGGCTCGAGCTCCTTCCAGTAGTGCGTGCGCGCCAGCGCGTCCCACTCCTCCTTGATCCGCAGCGCCTTCCAGAAGCGCGGCATCGGGAAGGGCTCGAAGTCCTTCTCGAGCTCGCGGCGCCGCAGCACCACGTCGGCGTCGGCCGGGATCATCGAGTCGAGCTCGGGACGCGCCGACCCGAACGGGTCGAAGAAGAGCACGCGGAAGAGGACGTAGGAGATCGCGACCGCGAAGAGCGCGAGGACGGCGACGATCTTGAGGAAGCGCTTCATCCGGGCCCCTGCCTTGTGGGACGAAAGAGCGCAGGCTACATTCCGCCGATTCCGCATGGGCCCGCATGTCGAACGTGTTGCATCCGGCCAAACGCCTCCGTGAGCTGACCGAGTCGGCTCCGCTGAAGCTCATGCAGAGGGCGGCCGCGCTGCGGGAGTCGGGGCGCGACGTCATCAGCCTCGGCGCGGGCGAGCCCGACTTCGAGACGCCCGAGCCGGCGCGCCGCGCCGCCCACGCGGCCATCGACGGCGGCAAGACGCACTACACGCCCTGCCCCGGAGAGAAGGCGCTGCGCGAGGCGATCGCGCGCAAGCTCGAGCGCGAGAACGGGCTGCGCTACGCCGCCGACGAGATCCTGGTCAGCAACGGCGCCAAGCAGTCGCTCTACAACGCCTTCCTCGCGCTGCTCGACCCGGGCGACGTCGCGGTCGTGCCCGCCCCCTACTGGGTCACCTACCCCGAGGCGGCGCGGCTGGTGGGCGCGGTGCCGCGCATCGTCCCGACGACGCCGGCCGCGGGCTGGAAGCTCGACCTCGCGCAGCTCGACAAGGCGCTCGGCGGCGCGCGCCTCTTCGTCTTCAACTCGCCGAGCAACCCGACCGGCGCGGTCTACTCGCGCGCGGAGCTCGCGGCGCTCGGCGAGGTGCTCCTGCGCCACGACTGCTGGGTCGTGACCGACGAGATCTACGAGAAGCTCGTCTTCGACGGCGCCGAGCACCACTCGCTCCCCGCCGTCGTGCCGGGCCTGCGCGAGCGCACCGTCGTCGTGAACGGCCTCTCGAAGGCGTACGCCATGACCGGCTGGCGGATCGGCTACGCCGCCGGGCCGCGCGCCGCGATCGCGGCGATGGACCTGGTCCAGAGCCACACGACGAGCAACGCCTGCTCGATCTCCCAGCACGCGGCGCTCGGCGCGCTCGGCGGCGACGGCGGCGACCTGCGCCGGATGGTCGACGCGTTCGCGCGCCGGCGGCGGACGGTGCTCGACGCGCTGCAGGGCATCCCCGGCCTCGCGCTCGACCCGCCGCAGGGGGCCTTCTACGTCTTCCCCGACGCCTCGCGGTACTTTGACGCGAAGAGCGGCAGCGCCGCGCTGGCCGAGCGGATCCTCGAGGAGGCCGACGTGGCGGTGGTGGCGGGCGACGCGTTCGGCGAGGATCGCGCGATCCGCCTGTCGTACGCGACTTCCGACGCGCAGCTCGCGCGCGCTCTCGAGCGGCTGCGGAAGTTCTTCCTCGAACGGAAAGGCGCCTGATGGTCCGTCGCGACGCGCGGAACGCCTTCTTCCTCTCGCTCCCGCTCACGGTCGTGCTGGCGGGCGCGGTCTTCGTGCTGCGCAGCCACGCCAACGAGCGGAGCGACCGCGTCTACAAGCAGGCCGACCTGATCGCGAAGGTGCTGGCGCTGGTCGACAGCAACTACGTCGAGCGCTTCGACGACGACAAGAGCTGGCAGCTCGTCTACGACGGGCTCAAGGCGTCGACCGGCAAGCTCGACCGCTACTCGGTCTTCCTCACGCCCGAGGAGAGCCGGCCGTTCGCCGAGGAGACGCACAAGAACTACGTCGGCGTCGGCTTCTCCGCGCTGCCGGGCGCGCCGGCCATCACGGTCGACTTCCTGTTCGCCGGCTCGCCGGCCGAGAAGGCGGGGATCGTCGCGGGCGACCGCGTCGTCGCCGTCGGCGGCCGGTCGCTCGAAGGCCTCGCGATGGACGAGGCGCTGCTGCTGGTGAAGGGCGAGCCGGGCACGACGGTCCGCCTCACGGTGCGCGGCCCCGACGGCGCGGCGCCGCGCGACGTCGAGCTCGAGAGGGCCCGCATCGTCCAGCCCACCGTGCTCGACGCGCGTCTCGTCGACCCCGAGCGCAAGGTCGGGTACGTCTACGTGGAGGGGTTCGGCGACTCGACCGTCGACGAGCTCGACGTGGCGATGGAGCGGCTCACCGCGCTCGGGATGACCGCGCTGGTCATCGACCTGCGCTACGACGGCGGCGGCCTGCTCGACGTCTGCCGACTCTTCGCGAACCGCTTCCTCCCCGCCGGGCCGATCGTCGGCATCAAGTACCGCGACGAGAAGGAGGGCGTGACGCACGCGGCCGACCCGGCGCAGTGCCGGTGGTCGACGCTCCCGCTCGCGCTCCTCGTGAACGGGCAGACCGCGTCGGCGGCGGAGATCGTGGCGGGCGCGCTTCAGGACCACAAGCGCGCGCTCCTGGTCGGCGACCGGACGTACGGCAAGGGCGTGGTGCAGTCGATCTACCAGCTCCCGCTCGACGAGGCGTCGGGCCGCTCCGCGACGCTCAAGATCACGACGGCCGAGTACCTCACGCCGGCCGGCCGCATCATCGAGAAGTCGGTCACGCGCAAGCAGAAGGTGCTCGGCGGGCTCGAACCCGACGTGCGCGTGCACCTCGACGAGGCGCACGACGGCGACCTCACGCGGCGCATCCGGCTGCTGCACGTGCCGGAGAAATGGCGCGACCACCACCTCGCGGCGACGCACCAGACCTTCCCCGACACGCGCGACCGGCAGGTCGACGCGGCGCTCGCGGTCCTGCGCGGCGAGACGCCCGCGCAGGACTTCTGACCGCGAAGGGCGCGGCGTGGACGCGGGCGCGACGGCGGACGGCGGCGGCCCTGCCGGCCTCATCCTCGGCATCGAGAGCTCGTGCGACGAGACGGCGGCGGCGCTGCTCGACCGCGACGGCCGCGTGGTCGCGTCGGTGGTCCGCTCGCAGATCGACCTGCACCGGAGCTTCGGCGGCGTGGTGCCGGAGATCGCGGGGCGCAGCCACGTCGAGCACATGCTCCCGGTGGTCGAGGAGACGTTCGCGCAGGCGGGACGGAAGCCCTCCGACCTCGCGGCGATCGCGGTCACCGTGCAGCCGGGGCTGATCGGCTCGCTGCTGGTCGGCGTCTCGACGGCGAAGGCGATGGCGCTCGCGCTCGGCGTCCCGCTCGTGCCGGTCGACCACGTGGCGGCGCACGTCCACTCCTGCTTCTTCGGCGTCGCCGAGCCGGAATTCCCGAGCGCCTGCCTGGTGGCGTCGGGCGGCCACTCGACCCTCTTCGAGGTGGTCGCGCCGACCCGGCACGTCAAGCGCGGCGAGACGATCGACGACGCGGCGGGCGAGGCATTCGACAAGGTCGCGGCGATCCTCGGGCTCGGCTACCCCGGCGGACCGATCGTCGACAAGCTGGCGCAGCAGGGCGACGCGCGCCGCTTCAAGTTCCCGCGCTCGCTGATGGCGAAGGAGTCGCTCGACTTCAGCTTCTCCGGGATCAAGACGGCGGTGCTCTACCACTGCCGCGGCCAGGACGGGCGCGGCCGCCGGCAGCTCGACGAGCAGGAGGTGCGCGACGTGTGCGCGGCGTTCCAGGAGGCGGTGGTCGACGTGCTGATCGAGAAGCTGTCGCGCCTCGCGACGCGCATCTCCGCACGATCGATCGCGGTCGGCGGCGGCGTCGCGGCCAACCGGCGGCTGCGCGAGCGCGCCGGGCAGCTCGCGCAGGAGCGCGGCGTCGCGCTCCGCCTCGCGCCGCGCGAGCTCACCACCGACAACGCCGTGATGGTCGCGGGGCTCGGCCGCCTGCTCTTCGCCGAGGGGGTGCGCGCCGGCCTCGACCTCGACGCCCACGCGCGCGCGGTCGCACCGGCGCCATGAAGAAGGCGCGCGACCCGGTCGGCCACCTCGGATTCGCGCGCGTCGACCACGACCGCGCGCGGCGGTGCGGCTTCCCCGAGGTGATCCTGGGGCGCGGCAAGACGCCCGCCCAGGTGGCCGCGATCTTCCGCGAGCTCGCGACGCGCGCCGATCGCGTGCTCGCGACCCGCTGCACCCCCGGCCACTTCGCGGCGGTGCGCGCCGGGGTCGCGCGCGCCCGCTGGCAAGCCGACGCGCGCGCGATCACCTGGACCCGCGGCCGGCCGGCCCGCGGGACCGGCCTCGTCGTGATCGCCGCCGCCGGGACCGCCGACCTCCCGGTGGCGGAGGAGGCACGCGTCACGGCCGAGATCATGGGGGCGCGCGTCGAGACCCACTACGACGTCGGCGTCGCCGGCATCCACCGCCTCTTCCGGGTCGTCGACCGGCTGCGCGCGGCGCGCGTCGTCGTGGTGGTGGCCGGGATGGAAGGCGCGCTGCCGAGCGTCGTCGGCGGCCTCGTCTCGGTGCCGGTCGTCGCCGTCCCGACCAGCGTCGGCTACGGCGCCGCGTTCGAAGGGCTCGCCGCGCTGCTCGGCATGATCAACAGCTGCGCGGCCGGCGTCAGCGTCGTCAACATCGACAACGGCTTCGGGGCCGGCTACATTTCCGCGTTGATCAACGGCGGCAAGAACGGCGCGGCCGGCCGCCGACCGAAGCGCAGGTGATCCCGACCCCCGACCGCGACCGCGCGGACCCCTCCACACCAGGTGCCCATGCAGCCGCCCGCCTCGCTCGTCTTCGAAGACGGTACGACGTTTCGCGGCATTTCGATCGGGAAGAGGGGGGAGTCGTTCGGCGAGGTGGTCTTCAACACCTCGATGAGCGGGTACCAGGAGATCCTCACCGACCCGTCCTACAAGGGACAGGTCGTGGTGATGACCTACCCGCTGATCGGCAACTACGGCGTCAACGTCCCCGACGGCGAGAGCGCCCGCTGCTGGCTCGAGGGCTTCGTCGTCCGCGAGCTCTCGAAGGTCGCGAGCAACTTCCGGTCGGTCGTCGACCTGAACACCTGGCTCGACCAGCAGGGCGTCGTCGGCATCGCGGAGGTCGACACGCGCGCGATCGTCCGCAAGATCCGCTCGGGCAAGCCGCAGCGCGTCGGCATCTCGGCCACGGAGAGCAGCGCGAAGAAGCTGCTCGAGCGCGTGCTCGCCTCGCCGCGCACCGACGGCGTCGACCTGGTCCAGCGCGTGACGCGCAAGGCCCCCGAGCACTGGACCGCCGGCCTCGACGCCCGCGAGTTCCAGCCCGCGCCGACCGAGGTCGCCGCGCCGCGCTGGAAGGTCGTCGCCTACGACTTCGGGATGAAGAACAACATCCTGCGCAGCCTCGTCTCGGCCGGCTTCGACGTGCAGGTGGTGCCGGCGGCGATGCCGTGGCGCGAGGCGCTGAAGTACGAGCCCGACGGGATCTTCTATTCGAACGGGCCGGGCGACCCCGAGCCGGTCGGGTACGCCGTCGACAACGCCAAGGCGTTCCTCGACCGGCGTCTCCCCTTCTTCGGGATCTGCCTCGGCCACCAGCTGCTCGGGCTCGCGCTCGACGCCAAGACGCGCAAGATGCCGTTCGGCCATCACGGCGGGAACCAGCCCGTCATGGACCGGACCACCGGCCAGATCGAGATCACGGCGCAGAACCACTCGTTCATGGTCGACCCCGACACCCTCGACCCGACCGTCGCCGAGGTGACCCACGTCAACCTGAACGACGGCACGGTCGAGGGCATGCGCTGCCGCGACCTGCCCGCCTTCAGCGTGCAGTACCACCCCGAGGCGGCCCCCGGACCGCACGACTCGCACTACCTCTTCGCGCGCTTCCGCGAGCTGATCGAGAAGCACCGCAGCGCCGCCGGCCCGGCCGGAGCGACGATGGCCGCGCGCTGAACCGCGCGCGTGGGGCCGCGTGCGTCGGACCGCGCGCTGAACCTCGCGGCCGAACGCTTTCGGGCGCGTCTCGGTATCGTCCCGCGACCGGCCGCCGCCGGACGCCCCCTCGTGAAGCGGCGCCGCCCTGCAGCGTGGAGAAGAGGCGATGCTCGCTCCGTTCCTGGCGGCGTGCGCCCCGTTGGCGTGCGCCCTCTTCGCGTCCGACCCGCCGGTTCCCGACGACTCGATGCTGAAGACGCTGGCCGAGCGCTGCGGCAGCCAGATCGAGTGGGCGCAGGACGGCGGGACGCAGGACGACGGCGGCGCCGCGTTCAAGTACGTGGCGCGCGGCAAGCCGCTCGACGAGGCGGGCCAGCGCAAGCTGATCGAGGACGCGCTCGCCAAGGCGAAGGAGCAGCACCGCCTCGTCCTCTGGTACGCCTACCGCCTCGAGGGGCCGCAGATGTACCGCGCGCCCAACCTCGACGACTACATGGACGCGGTGCCGTGGAGCGATCCCGACGTCGTCGCGCTGGTGCGCGGCCGCTTCGTGCCGCTGCGCATGCGCGTCTCGAAGGCGATCGGCGCGGACTTCGGCGTCCTCGCGTGGGACAAGGTCGAGCCGGCGCTGATCATCCTCACGCCCGACGGCAAGGTCGCCCACGTGGTCGACCGCATCCGCACCTTCGACGCGCGCTGGTTCGCCGAGGTGCTGCGGCGCGTGGTCGCGGTACATCCCGAACTCGGGGCCGACGTCGTTCCGGCCGCGCCATCCACGGCGGACACCCACCCTGCGGCGCCGGCGCTCGATCCCGCGACGCTGAAGGGGACGCGCGACGCCTACTACCGCTCGCTCGCCGACTACTACTCCGGCAAGGAGAGCGAGGCGCTCGCCGGCTGGACGAAGCTCGCCGAGACGACGCCCGACAGCCCCTTCGCGTGGCGCGCCGCGTCCAATCTGGCGCCGGCGCCCGACAAGACGTGGCCCGGCCCCGCGCGCCACGGCTTCGAGACGCCGATCGAGACGTGGCTGCCGCCGGGCGGCGCGATCCCGACCGACACGCGCTGGCGGCGGACGCCGGCCGAGGCCGGCGAGGTGGCCGAGGCGGCCGTGCGCTGGCTGCTCCGCATGCAGCGGCCGGACGGGAGCTGGAACGACCTGCGCTACGCCTACTGGGACACGCCGCTCATCACGCCGAACGCGTGGATGGCGGTGACGGCGCTCGCCGCGACCGCGCTGAACGAGTGGCACGACGTCGCGCCCGACGAGATCGACGCCGCGCTCGGCCGCGCCGAGGACTACCTCTTCCGCGGCACCGGCCGCGTCAACGCGGGCAGGAACGAGGAGTGCTACGCCTGCGCCTACCGGATCCTCTACCTGCACCGGACGCTCTCCCAGACCGACTCGGACGAGTCGCGCGCGGAGCTGGTGCACCGCGAGCAGGAGATGGTCGACCGCCTGCTCGCGCTGCAGTCGATGAACTCGGGCCAGTGGGCGCACGAGTACGACAACGCGTTCGCGACGGCCGTCATGCTGAACGCGCTCGCCGACGCCGAGAAGGACGGCGCGACGGTGAAGCCCGACGCGGTCCAGCGCGCCCTAACTGGTCTGCAGAACGCGCGCTTCGAGGACGGCACCTTCACCTACGGCGGGACCCATCCCCCGCAAGCGAAGAACTCCGGCGGCGACGAGGCCCTCAAGAACGCGTGCGGCCGCATGCCGGTGTGCGAGGCGGCGCTCTTCCGCCGCGACAAGAGCGACCTGCGCAAGCTCGCCTTCTCCCTCACCAACCTGCAGCAGAACTTCGACCGCTTCGAGAAGATCCACAAGTGTGACTTCCACACCGACGGCGAGCTCGGCGGGTTCTTCTTCTTCCACGACGTCTACCACTCGAGCGAGGCGGTCCGACTGCTGCCGGAGAAGGGGCAGGCGGCGTTCAAGAAGTGGTTCGTGCAGCGGCTGACGGCGCTCCCCGAGATCGACGGCTCGTTCTGCGACGACCACGAGCTCGGCAAGAGCTGCGCGACGTCGTACGCCCTGCTCGCGCTCAAGAACTGCATGGAGGAGGGCGCGCGCTGAGCGGCGCCGCCGCTCCGCGGAGATCGACCCGATGCCGAACCGTCTCGAGCGGCGCCTCGCCTTCGCGCCGTGCTGGATCCTCGTCCTGTGGAGCGGGCTCGCCGCGGCCGCGCCGGCCGCGGAGCCGGTCCGCTACGTCGTCACACCGCTCCTCGAGGAGCACGCCTGGAGCGTCGAGGCGACCTTCCCCCATCCGGCCGCCGGCGACGTCGACTTCTGGCTGCCGCGCTGGACCGCCGGCGCCTACCACCTCGCCGAGTACGGCCGCTTCGTGGAGAAGCTCGCGGCGACGGGGCCCGACGGCGCCGCGCTGCAAGTCGAGCGGCCGACCCCCTGCCACTTCGTGATCAAGGCGGGCGCCGCCGGCGCGGTGACGCTCGCCTACGACGCGCGCGCCTGCACGCCGCGCGACCTGAACGACGGGATGCTCCTCGACGTCGAGGGCAGCCGGCTCACGCCGGACTACGGCTACCTGAGCCCCAACTCGCTGCTCGGCTTCGTGCCGGCGCTGCAGGACGCGCCGTGCGAGGTCGAGCTCGAGCTGCCGGAGGGGTGGAAGGCGGCGACGGCGCTCGAGGAGACCGGGAAGGGGACCTTCGCGGCGCCGAGCTGGTGGCGGCTCGAGGACTCGCCGATCTTCTTCTCGCCCACGCAGCTCACGCTCCCCTTCGACGTCGACGGCGTCCCCCACCGCGTGACGGTCTTCGGCGAGGACGAGGCGCACGCGAAGGCCCACGCCGACCAGTGCCGCAAGATCGTCGAGGCGGGCCGCGACTACATGCAGGGGCTGCCCTACCGCGGCTACCACTTCCTGCTCGCGTTCGTGCCGGAGTCGACGGGCGGCGCCGCCGGCCTCGAGCACAGCGAGTCGACGCTGATCCTCATGAGCCCGCTGATCGCGGAGAGCGAGGAGTTCGGCCACCTCGTCGCGCACGAGTACTTCCACCTCTGGTGCGCGGAGCGGATCCACGTCGCGGCGCTCGAGCGGCCCGACTACACCGCGCCGATCCGCACCGGCACGATCTGGGTCAACGAGGGGCTGACCGAGTACTTCTGTCGGCTCCTGCTGGTGCGCGCCGGCCTCGCGACGCGCAAGCAGTTCTTCGACTCGCTCTGGAGCGAGGGCGCCTCCGCCGCCGGCATGGCGGGCGTCGCCGGCGGCCTCTCCTGGACCGAGGTGAACCGCGCCACCGCCGACTGGGACGACATGAGCGACCTCGTCGCGTTCAGCATCAAGAACTACCAGGGCGCCTGCCAGACGATCCTGGCGCTCGACCTCGAGATGCGGCGCGCCTCGAACGGCGCGCGCGGCGTGGCCGACCTGCTGCGCTTCCTCTTCCGCGCCTACGCGCAGCACCACCGCGGCTTCGGCGAGGACGAGGTGCCGGCGATCGTCGACGGCATCGCGCAGGCCGACCTCTCCGCGTTCTTCGCGGACTACGTCGACGGCCCGAAGCTCCCGGAGCTGAAGGAGCGGCTGAAGGTCATCGGGTACACCACGCGCGGGGCGTTGAAGAAGATCGTCCCGCTCGAGCAGCCGACCGCCGAGCAGCAGCGCATGCTCGACCGCTTCTTCGAGCTGCCCGAGGCGGCGAAGTGACGCGGTCCGGGGCGGGACGGTCCCCGTTCCTCCCCGGGGCGGTCGCGCCGGCCCCCCGGCCGAATCGTTTTCCGCTCCCCCGGGCGATCCGGACCTGGACCCCCGGGAAGCCGGCGAGCCGTTGCACCGTCGAAGCGCCGTGCTTCAATCCGCGCCGAGTCGCCTCGCGACGGCCGTCGCGACGCCCGTCCGCGGATCCCTGCCCGTCCATCGCATCGAGCGTCGAGGAACCATGATCGCCTCCAATTCCGGATCGCTGCCCGTCTCGAAGGCCCCGGCCGGCACCAACTTCCTGGGCCAGGCGCTCACCGATTCGCGCGTGAAGTTCCGGCAGCTCGTGACGTCGCTCGACACGCTCGTCACGAGCGGGCGCGCCGACGAGGCGCGCGGCCACCTCCCCAAGCTCGAGGCGATGCGCACCGAGCTGCACCGCCTGCTCAATCCGCGCGACACGACCGACTCGAAGGCGCTCGCGCAGATCGACCGCGACTCGGAGCGGCTGCGCAAGGCGCTGAAGAAGGGCTGGGGCGGCCAGGCGGCCGGGCTGCTGCTCGCCACGATCATCGGCGGCGCGCTCGGCGTCGCGGCGCTGCTCTGGGGGATGTGGCACTTCTTCGTCTGAGACGGGCCGTCGTTCCCGTCCACCGCCCCGTCCGGGCATCGACCCCGGACGTCAGAGCATCGAGGCCGGATCGACGTCGAGGGTCACGCGCACCGGCGCGCTCGCGGCCACGCGCTCGCGCGCCCACGCGACGACGCGCGTCAGCTCCTCGACGCGGCGGCACTTGAGCAGCAGCTGCCAGCGCCAGCGGCCCCGGATGCGCTCGATCGGACAGGGCGCCGGACCGAGCAGCTCGACGCCGTGCTCGCCGGCGAGCGGCGCGAGCTTCTCCTTCGTCCGGCGCGCCGCCTCGACCGTGCGCTCGCGGTCGGCGTGCGAGACGAGGATGCGCACCACCTCGGCGAAGGGCGGGTAGCCCGACGCCTCGCGCTGCGGCAGCTCGCTCGCGACGAAGGCGCGGTAGTCGTGCTGGACGGCCGCGCGGATCGCCGGATGGTCGGGGTGGAGCGTCTGGACGATGACGAGTCCACCGCGGGACGACCGGCCGGCGCGTCCGGCGACCTGCGCCACCAGCTGGAACGTGCGCTCGCTCGCGCGCCAGTCGGGGACGGAGAGCGAGGTGTCGGCGCTCACGATCCCCACCAAGGTCACCCGCGGGAAATCGAGCCCCTTCGCGATCATCTGCGTGCCGATCAGGACATCGACCTCGCCGCGCTCGACGGCGGAGAGGAAGCGCTCGTGCGAGCCGCGCGCGGCGGTCGTGTCGGAGTCCATGCGGACCACGCGCGCGCCGGGGAACGTCTCCCGGAGCTCGAGCTCGACGCGCTCGGTCCCGAAGCCGAGGAAGCGCAGGCCGGGCCGCCCGCACGCCGGACAGTCGCGCGGCGGCGCCTCTTCGTGGCCGCAGAGGTGGCAGATCATCCGCGCGGCGCGCGCGTGCAGGACGAGCGCCGCGTCGCACTCCTTGCAGCGCACCGACTGGCGGCACTCGCGGCAGAAGCCGACGCGCGCGAAGCCGCGCCGGTTCAGGAAGAGGATCGCCTGCTCGCGGCGCCGCAGCACCTCGGCGACCGCGGCGCGCAGCCGATCGGTGAGCATGCGCGGATGGTTCGTGAACGGCAGGTGCGCGAGGTCGAGCACGATCGGCGTGGGCAGGACGCCGCCGCCGACGCGGTGCGGCAGCTCGAGGAGCGTGAGCCGGCCGTCCTGCGCCGCCGCCCACGACTCGAGGCACGGCGTCGCCGAGCCGAGCAGGCAGACGGCGCCCGCGCGGCGCGCCCGCTCGAGCGCCACTTCACGGGCGTGGTAGCGCGGCGGGTTCTGCTGCTTGAAGCTCGGCTCGTGCTCCTCGTCGACGACGACGAGCCCGAGGTCGGGCATCGGCGCGAAGACGGCCGAGCGCGCGCCGACGACGACGTCGACCTCGCCCGCCTCGATGCGGCGCCACTCGCGCAGCCGCTCGCCCTCGGCCAGCGCCGAATGCAGCACCGCGACGCGCGCGAAGCGGGCGCGGAAGCGCGCGACCGTCTGCGGCGTGAGCGAGATCTCCGGCACCAGCACGATGCCGCGCCGCCCGCCGGCGAGCGCGTGCTCGAGCCCGCGCAGGTAGACCTCGGTCTTGCCGCTGCCGGTGACGCCGAACAGGAGGAAGGCGCGCGCCTCGCGCGAGGCGAGCGCGAGCTCGACCGCGCGCACCGCCTGCTGCTGCTCCGGCGTCGGCCGCGGCGGCGGCGCCGAGTTCGCGACGGCGGTCGCGAGCCCCGGATCGCCCGGGTCCTCGACGAGCGTCCGCGTGACGCGGCCGCGCCGCACGAGGCTCTGCACCGGCGACGGCCCGATCTGCGCGCGCCGCAGGAGGTCGATCTCCCGCATCTCTCCGCCCGCGTCGGTCAGGATGCGCAGCGCGCGCGCCTGCTTGGGGAAGCGCGCCTCGAGCGCGGCGACTTCGGCGGCGGGAGCAGCGCCGGCGGCCGGGCCCGGCGCCGCTCCGCCCCCCGCCGCGGCCGCGCGCGCGACCGCGAGGCGCACGACCACGATCCGGCGCAGGCCGCGGCCGTGGCGCAGCGGCGGCGGGAGCACGCTCTCCAGCGTCTCGCCGAGCGAGGCGCCGTAGCGGTCGGCCACCCAGCGCGAGAGCGCGATCAGGTCGGCGCCGATGCGCGCCGACGGCTCGACCACGTCGGAAAGGTCGACGACGCGCGCGAGAGCGACGTCGCGAGCGACCTCTGGCGCGGCGTCGAGGCCGACGACCGTGCCGGCGACCGCCCGGCCCGAGAGGGTCGCGCGCACGCGCGAGCCGACGTGGACGCGGCCGAGCAGGCGGTCGGGGATGCGGTAGTGCAGCGCCCGGTCGACGGGGAGCGCGACCGCGACGCGCGCGTAGCGCGGCGGATCGGCGGCGTCACGCGGCGGCGGGGCGGCGGCTTCCATGAGGGCGGGCGACGTTAGTCGAAGGCTCGCGAACGGGGAATGCCGCCGGAAGCGGCGTGCTCACACTGGAGCGGACGTCGAGGACGGGGATGAAGAGGCCGCGGGGAGCAAGGCTTCGTGGTTGAACGCGCGACGGGCG
>DASRRB010000018.1:0-3930 GCA_035695985.1 Planctomycetota bacterium
GCCACGTCGGCGCGAGCGCAGTCGCTCTTCGGCGCCGAGCTCGACGCCGCGTCCGTCGTGCCGCCGACCAACTCGACGGCCGGCGCCTACGGGAGCTTCTCCCTCGACGCCACCGACGCGCTCGTCTGCACCGTGAAGAGCTGGCTCGTGACGGGCACGAGCGCCTCCCTTCGCGTCGGTGCGGTCGGCGTCAACGGTCCGCTCCTCGCCACCTTGAGCGGCGGGCCGTCGGTCTGGACGGGCACGACGGCGCCGCTCAGCGCCGCCGACAAGGCGAGCCTGCGCGCGGGCGACGTCTACGTCGAGATCGACTCGGCCGCGTTCCCCGCCGGCGAGCTGCGCGGCCAGCTCTTCGCGCGGCCGCTGCTGTTCGGTGCGCACCTGACGGGCGACCAGGAGACGCCGGCGGTCGTGACGTCGGCGCTCGGGGACGCGACCTTCATCGTCAACGCCAACCGGACCATCACCTACAGCGTCGTCGCCACCGGTCTCACGGGGACGGCCGCGCACATCCACACCGGCGCGTTCGGCGTCGGCGGGACGGTCCTGTTCGCCCTGACGGGCGGGCCGACCAAGTGGAACGGCACGACGGCCCAGATGACGAGAGCCCAGTTCGCCACGCTCCAGACCGACGGCCTCTACGTCAACGTCCACACCACCGCGAACCCCAACGGCGAGATCCGCGGCCAGATCGTCCCGAGCGAGATCCCGTACGGCGTCGGCTCCCCCGGTTCGGCGGGCCTCGCGAGCCTGCACGCGGGCGGCGCAGCGATGCGCGGCGGCACGCTCGGCATCACCATCGACAGCGGACTGCCGAACGGCAGCGGGCTGCTGGTCCTGTCGCTCGCCGACGGCAACGCGGTCCTCAAGAACTGCCCGTACCTGACCGGCGCGCCGCTGCTCTTCCTGCCGGTCGCCCTTGATGGTGGCGGGTCGGCCAAGCTCTCTTCGACGGTGCCGGACCTGCCGAGCTCGATCGACGTCTTCATGCAGTACTTCGGCTTCGACGCAGGCGCGCCCAACGGCGCCTTCTACTCGACCAACGGGCTGCTCCTGCCGATCTTCGACTACTGACAAGCCCTCGCGCTCGAACCTCCCCGCGCCGCGTCGTGCGGCGCGGGGAGTTGCGCGAGCTTCGACGACGAGATCCTGCTTCCGTTGAAACTCGAGATGACCTGGAAGCGAGGCATCCTCGCGTTCATCGCGTTGCTCGTCGCCTTCGTCGCGCTCGAAGCGATTGCATGGCTCCGGCCCAAGCCCAAGCTCGAAGTGGGCCGCGACACGACCTGGCTGACCGGACCGCTCGATGCGAACGGCAACGTCGACTACGACGCGGCGTGGCGCGCGGAGCATTCGCCGGGCGTGACGGCGGCGAACAACGCGGCGCCGCTGGTGTACGCGGTGCTGGAGTTCGACCTCTCGACCTTCACGGCGGAGGAGCGCGCCGCGGTCCCGAAGGTGGGGCCGCCGTTTCAGGAGTTCGAAGCCTGGGCCAGGACGAACGGCGGGTTGTTCGCGAAGCCGGCGGACCCGAAGCACGACGGAGAGTACGAGGCGCTTCGCTCCATCGAGGCGGGCGAAGTTCACGGGCCGCAAGAGCGTGCGATTGCGGCATGGTTCGGTTCGATCGGACCATCGCTGGCCGTCGTGCAGGACGCCGCGGGCCGCGAGCGCTTCTACGCGGCGAATAGTGCACCAAGGAGCGAGCAGTCGAAGAGCTACTGGGCGGTGATGGACGTGGCCAAGGCGCTGGCGTTCCGCGCGCATCGTCGGGCGAATTCGGAAGACCTGGACGCGGCATGCACCGACCTCTGCACCTTGCTTCGATTGGCGCGGCTGATCCGTTCGATGGGCGGCCAACTCCATTGCCTCGTCGGGACGGGCTGCGAATCGTGCCTGTGGGAGACCCTTCGTTCGATCTCGAAGGAACACTCGCCGCTTCCCGCGGACTTCGCGCGACGCCTGTACGAATCGCGGGACACGACGCCCGTCGATGCGACGATCGAGACCTGGCTGGCTTCGGATCGAATCAGCGCACTTCACACGTTCGAGTACCTTCGCGAGCACGACTTCGAGTGGTTCAAGATTTTCTCGCGACTCGATCCGAATCGACTCAATCGCGGAATCACCGCATGGTCCGATCGTGTCGCCGCGGCGTGGACGGATCCGCGCGGGTGGAGTGCGCGACTCGAAGCGGTCGACGACCTGTATCGAGAGGTGAGGCTGCTTCGTCGATCGCGCGATGATGATTCCGTGATCTGGTTCCTGCTTCGAGGTCCCGCATCGTCGGCGGACTGGTTCGCCGAGCGCTTCGGTTCGGTGCAGGCCAGCAACGCCATCTTCGTCGCGGAGTTTCTCGGCGACTTCGCCAACGAGGATCGGCTCCTCGCCGAGTCGGCCGCCGCTGCCTTCGCGAAGCAGTCCGGTCGCGATCCCGAATCGAGCGACGAGCTGACTCCGTCCATCTTCCCGACGCCGTTCCGCGACCGTCTCTTCGGCGCGAGCGTGCACTTCACGCGTGACGCGAATCACGCATGGGTCGCAACGGGTGCACTCGTCGACCTGCTCGCTCGAATCGACGACCTCGGGAAGCGCCGCGAGTAGATCAGGGCGCGGACGCGCGCGCCGCGTCGTTCACCGCAATGCCGCGGTAGCTCCAGCCGGCGAGACGCAGGCCCGAAAGGCGCGGATCCTTCGCGAGCAGCTCGTCGATCCGCGCGAGCCGGCGCGCGTGGCCAGGGCGATACTGCGGGATCCCCGGTTTGTGGACGAAGACGCGGCGCAGCTCGGGCGTGCCATTGAGTCGGAGGTAGCGCGCGGCCTCGCGCCAGGCGAGGTCGGCGATGGCGTTCTCGTCGTCGGGCAGCACGAGCCGTTCGCCGCCGGCCATGCAGCGGAGCAGCACGCGGCCGGGCGGGGCGCGGTCGGGGAAGAGGGAGCTTTCGAAGAGGACGCCGAGCAGCGGCGAGTTCTCCGAGCGCGGGACGAGGAAGCCGAGGCCTTCGACGTCGGCGCCGACCTGGGCGCGCGCGACGCCGAGCGCGACGACGGCGACGTTGGCGGCCTCGATCGAGGCGAGCTCGCGCGCGAGGTCGGGCGCGAGCGGTGCGAGCAGCGGCGCGGCGGCCCACGCCGGCGTCGCGACGACGACCTCTTTCGCGCGCACGCGCCGTCCGCGCGAATCCTCGAGCTCCCAGCGTGCGCCGCCGTCGTCGACCCGGCGCAGCGCGGTCACGCGCGCGTCGCACGTCACGGCGTCGCCGAGCGAGCGCGCGAGCGCCGCGACCAGCGACCCCATGCCGCCGCGCAGCGCGTAGAGCCCGCGCGTGGAGATCCCCTCGCGCTTGCGCGCGCGCGCGGCTGCCATGAATCCGCGGATCACCGAGCCGTGCTGCGCGCAGAGCTCGACCATGCGCGGCAGCGCGCTCGCCGCTTCGAGGCGGCGCACGTCGCCGGCGAAGATGCCGGTCACGACCGCGTCCACGAGCGGATCGACGAGCCCCGCGCCGAAGCGCCGCGCGATGAACTCCGCGAGCGTCTCGTCGGGCCGCGCCGCCGGCTCGCCGACGAACGGCTCGCGCGCGAGGCGCAGCTTCGCGCCCGCGGAGAGCAGCGGCGACGTCAGGAACGAGAGCGGTCCCGCCGGCGTCGGCTCGAGCCGGCCCCGGAACGCGACCCAGCGCTTCGCCGCGCACGGCGCCGCCGCGACGAGCTCGCCGCCGAGCCCGAGCTCCCGGATCGCCGCGAGCAGCTCGAGCGCCGCGCCGCGGATCGACGACGCGGCGCGCTCGATGCGGAAGCCTGCCTCTTCGACGGTCGCGACCACGCCGCCGGGCGCCGCCGCTGCTTCGAGCACGCGCACGACCGGGGCGCGCCCCTCCACGGTCCGCCGCTGCGCGCGCCACGCGGCGAAGAGTCCGGCCAGACCGC
>DASRRB010000019.1:0-4026 GCA_035695985.1 Planctomycetota bacterium
GCCGGACTCCTCGCCGCCGCCGGGCTCGCGCCCGCGGCCGCGGCCCAGACGATCCAGGGGACCCTCTTCGAGGACGTGAATCGCAACGGCGTGCGCGACTTCGGGGAGCCGGCGCTCGCGGGCGTCCCGGTCACGCTCTTCGGCGACGGCGGCGCGGTCGACGTGGCGAGCGCGACCTCGGCCGACGGGAGCTTCTCCTTCGCCGTCGCGGCGGCGGGCCGCGAGTTCGTGCTCGACGTCCAGCCGGGACCGGGGTGGCGCGAGTCGTTCCAGGACCTCGGCGGCGACCCCGACCCGATCCCCGACTGGCCGCAGGGGCGGCGCCGGCCGGGTGCCACCGACTTCCTCGTCGCGAACCTGCGCGCGGCGACGGGCGGCGCGCCGCTCCTCCACGTCGCGCTCGGCGACTCGATCGCGTACGGCTTCAACCTCTGCGATTCGACGTCGGGGCAGAACGACTACGTGACGCCGCTCACCGGCCGGCTCGGCAGCGCGTCAGCGGGCGCGACCCTGACCAAGCTCGCGGTGCTCGGGCAGCAGACGAACGACCTGCTCGTCCCGAACGGCTCGGGGACGATCTACGACGCGATCACTGCCGGTGCGCAACTCGTCTCGCTCTCGATCGGCGGCAACGACTACCTGAACAACGACGGCAACACCGCCGCCACCGCCGCCAACCTCGTCGCCGCGCGCCAGAACCTGCAGGAGATCCTCTCGACCCTCGAATCGGAGCTGCCCGGCGCCGACGTCGTCTTGAACACCGTCTACGACAACAAGGGGGGCAGCAACTCCTTCCACAATCTCTGGGGCCCGATCTGGGACCAGGCGCTGCGCGACGTCGCGTGGGGGCAGCGGCGGCGCGTCGCCATCGCGGAGATCTTCCCCGACTACGCCCACCTCGACGCCGGCACCAACACGGTGCTGGGAGAGACGGGGCTCATCTGCAGTTTCCTCGGCCTCGACGGGATCCACCCGAAGCGGCGCGGCTACGACCTGCACGAGCAGAAGGTCTGGCAGGGGATCGGCGGCGTCGAGTCGAGCGCCACGACCGAGACGCGCGACTTCGGCTGGATCCGGCAGATCGGCACGCGCCTGCCGACCGTCGCGACCGACCTGGTCGGCGGCGCGACGGGCCTCGGCGACGCGCTCACGCAGGACGACGTCGGCGCGTCGATCCCGGGCGGCGACCAGGAGGTCCGCCTCTCGGGCTTCGACGCCACGCCGAACGGCAAGCTCGCGCAGGTCGTCGTGCACGTCCGCTACCGCACGAGCGCGCCCCCCACCGACGACGTCTATCGCTTCGAGGCGTCGGTGGACGGGACCTTCGCGGCGCCCGGCGCCGACTCGGCGAGCTGGAACACGATCGTCCCGGTCGTCGGCGGCGCGGGCGTCGGCGCGCCGGTCCTCGCGCGGCCCGACCAGCCCAACTGGCGCGACGTCTCGGCGCTGGTGACGAAGGGAACGCAGGTCGACGGCGCGCCGTCGCTCACGTGGCAGGACCTCGCGAGCCTCACGGTGCGCGTGAAGGGCGGCGCGGTCGGCGGAGCGGACGCGTTCGCCGTCGAGTGGGACGTCGCCTCGATCGACCTCTACGGCGTGCCGCCCTTCACGCTGATGGCGAGCGGCACGGCGCAGATCGGCGGCGCGCTCGCGCTCGAGGCGACCGGCAAGCTCGGCGACGACACGTGGCTCTTCCTGAGCTCGGGTCCGGGCAGCCTGCCGTTCAAGCCGTGGGGCACGCTCGGCGTCGACCTCTCGCACTTCCTGCTGCTGCACACGGGGAGCATCGGCGCGGAGGGGACGGCGACGATCGGCGGCACGATCCCGAACGATCCCGCGCTGGTCGGCGTTTCGGCGTGGTTCCAGTCGCTCGTGGTCGAGGACTACGTGACGAAGAGCGGCGCGCTCACCAACACGGTCGAGGTGACGTTCGAGTAGGTGTCGGCGCCGAAGCGTGCCGCAGAGGCGGACGACGCGGTGGCGCGGGCGGCGTCACTTCGTGTCGCGCGCGCGGACGTACTTGCCGGTCTTCGTGGCTCCGTGCTTCGC
The DNA here is from genome assembly GCA_035695985.1 of Planctomycetota bacterium. Taxonomy (GTDB): domain Bacteria; phylum Planctomycetota; class B15-G4; order B15-G4; family SIAN01; genus DASRRB01. Next base: position 2,050 of record DASRRB010000019.1, read on the forward strand.
GAGGAACGCCTTCTTCGCGTCGTCGGAGAGCTGGAACGAATCGTCGACCGCGCGCAGCAGCGCCTCCTGTGCCGCGGCCTCGGGCGCGAGCTTCTTGAACCACGTTTCGAGCGCGCCGACCTTCACACCCTCCGCCTTCGCGCGCGCGAGCAGGCGCGGCGCGCGGCGCGTGAGGCCGAGCGCGTCGGGCGGAAGGTCGTCGCCCGCGTATTCGATCGCGGCCACCTCCAGCGCGAGCTCGAGGGCGAGGTCGACGTCGAAGAGCTTGGCGAGCTTCTCGCCGTCGAACCCCTTCGCCTTCGCGGCGACCGCCGCGGCGCCGGCGACCTTCTTCGCGAAGCCCTTGAACGCGGCGACGTCGCCCTCGGCCAGCGCGTGGAACGCCGCGCGCGTCTCGCCGAGGTTCGCGCCGGCGTGGAGGACGTTCAGGACGTCGAGCCCGAGCGCGCGCACCGGATCGGGCGTCTTCCCGCCGCCGTACTCGACGAGCTTCGGCCCGAACGGGACGGTCACGTCGGCCGGCCAGCCCACTCCCTCGGTGTGGATCCCCTTGATGGGCGTCGCGCGGTCGTTGACGCCGAGCCGGAACGCCGCGAGCCCGCTCGGCAGCTCGTAGTGCTTCGGGATGATCCCCCACCCGCCGGTCGCGCGGCCGACCGAGACGACGCGGCCCGTCTCGCTCAGCGCCCACGTGAACGTCTCGGCCGAGGAGACCTCGTTCTCGTCCTGCAGCATCACGACGGGGCCGTCGAACTGCCACGGACCGTTCGGGCCGAGCTTGCCGTGGCTGCCGTTGTCGGCGCCCTTGCTGAAGAGGCGGCCGCACATCGTCCACGCGCAGTCGTCGGAGCCGCCGCCCATGCCGCGGCAGTCGAGCAGCAGCGCGTCCATCCCCTTCAGCGCGTCGAACGCCGCGTCGAACGCCTTCACGGTCGCGGCGTTCATCTCGCCGGTGATCTTCAGGAAGCCGACCTTTTGCGACCACGGCAGCTCGAGGAAGCCCGAGATCGCGCCGCCGTCGACCCAGGACGTCGCGGGCTTCGTCTCCGGCAGCAGATCGGGCCCGGGGTAGAACGCCTTGCCGTTCGGCCCCCAGCGCGGCACGTCGACGCGCTTCGTCTTCCCGTCCGGCGTCACGATCTCGATCGCGATCTGCTTGGCGTCCCCGAACGGCAGCAGCTTGTTGCCGAGCGACGAAAAGAGGCTCGCGTCGGTCGAGATCCCCTGGAACGCCGCGATGCGCCGCCGCTCGCGCGCCATCGCGAACCACGCCGGCTCGTCGCCGACTTTCGTCAGCACCGACCCGAGCGGCGCGCTCGCCGCGAGCGTGTGCCCCTCCATGACGCCCCGCAGCACGAACTTCCCGCCCTCCCACCCGAACCAGAGTCCGCCGCCGAAGAGCCCGTCGAACTTGGAGGGGAGCTGCTTCGCGTCGACCTTCGTGTCGAGCACCCCCGTGTGGCTGTCCTGCAGAGTCGCCAGCAGCGCCATCACGTTCTTCACGTGGTCGACGTCGCTCGTGCACTTCTCGAAACGCGCCCGGAACGGCTTCGACAGCGCGTCCCAGTCGAGCTTCTTGCATTGGATCGCGGCGGCGTCCTTGCGGACCGTGGCGACGAGGAAGTCGTAGTCGTCGAGGTACTTTCTGTCGGCCGGAGCGGGAACGGCGGCGTGGACGGCCGCGGTCAGTGCCGCCGCGATCGCGAAGTCCCGGACTCGGGCGAGGGCCATCCGCATCTCACGTTCCGTGCATGTCACGCAGCAGTCGGATGTCGAGCTTTCCGTCCTTCAGTCCGTCGAGCTCGTCGAGCTGTGCGATCTCCCGCTTGACGTCGTCCCGAGTCACGAGCCCCTTCTCGTCGAGCTTGCGCAGGATCGAGCCGAGCACGAGCGTCACGTAGCCGAGGTCGTGCTCCAGACTCGTCACGCGCGCCGTGATCTCCGTGCGCTGCTCACCCAACTTGCGCGCCGTGAGCT
>DASRRB010000020.1:0-17525 GCA_035695985.1 Planctomycetota bacterium
CCGTGCGCGCGGTCGGGCAGGTCGCAGAACGTGCAGCGGTAGTTGCAGCGCCAGGTCACCGCGAGCGTCGCGAAGAGGGGCCCGCGCGCGACGCCGAACTCGAGCGCCAGCGTGCGCCGCGCCGCCTTCGCGACCCAGCCGATCCGGCCGCGCCGCAGCTGCGCCGCGAGCACGGCGCCGTGGCCCCGCCGGATCACGGCGCCGCTCCCGCCGGCTGTGCGCGCGTGCGAGCGCGCGTGCCCGCGCGCATGAACATCGTCCGCCATGGATGGGCGACCATCGCCGGCACCGCCTCGCACGGGCTGAAGCAGCCGGGGCAGCGGCGTGCGACGATCTGCGCGCGCGCCGCGTCGACCTCGGCGCGCGCGAGCAGCCGCTCGAGCGAGAGGCCGAAGTCGGCGAGGTTGCCGAGCGGCCGCTCCCAGATCGTGCAGGGATGGACCGTCAGGTCGGGCCCGACGAAGACGGTGCGCGCGAGCGCGTCGCAGCCCATGGGGGGGTGGCCGTCGCGCAGCGCGCGCGGAGCGAGGCGCGCGTATTGGCGCTCGATCCAGCCGAGCGCGCCGCGCGCCGCGCCGCGCCGCCGCAGCACGGCGAGCGCGCCGTCGCTCGCGCGCAGCCCCGCGGCCGCGCCCTCCGCCGCGTTGCGGTAGTAGTGCGGCGAGACGTGGGCGAGGTTGAAGTGGAGCTCGCCGGGGCGGAAGTCGGGGAGACGGCGCGCGAGCTCCGCGGCGAGCGTCCGCTCCTGCTCTTCGGCCCGATCGGTCAGCGTGCAGCCGGCGACCAGGGTGAGGCGGCCGTGCGCGGCGGCGCGCAGCGCCCGCAGCCGTGCGAACGTCTCGAAGGCGCGCTCGAAGGCTCCGGGCATGCCGCGCAGCGAATCATGCAGCTCGGGCCCGCCGTCGAGGCTCACCGTGACCGCGAGCCGCGGCAGCCGCGTCGCGAGCAGCCGCTGCACCGTCGCCACGGTGACGTCGGGGAGCTGGCCCGCCGTCGGGAAGTCGAGCAGATCGAGGCGCGGCAGTGCAGCCACGATCCCATCGAGCAATTCGTCGAGCCGCTCCTTCGCGAAGAGCTCGCCGCCCGTGAGGTTGACCCAACGCAGGAACGGGTTGGCGCGGAAGAACTCGATCCACGTCGCCGTCGGGACGCCGGCGTTCGGGCTCTCCCAGAGGCGGCAGAAGTCGCAGCGCAGGTGGCAGCGCTCGGTCAGGACGGCGGTGACCTTGAGCGGCCGGCCGCGCTGCGGCGTTCTCCAGAGCGCGGCGGCGAGGCGGGCGCCCGCGAGCGTTGCGAGCGCGCTCACGACGCGACCGTCCCGCGCAGCGCCGCGGCGTCGCGGCGCACGACGCTCGGCGCGACGGCGAGCAGCGCCTCGGCCGCGGCGACCGCCTCCTCGACGTCGATGCGCAGGATGCAGATCGGGAGCGTGCAGCTCGACGACTTCGCGTTCTGGTTCGTGAGGCAGGGGCTGCAGGGCGGCGCGTGGTAGAGGGCGCGCTGGCGCGGGCCGAGCGGGCCGTAGATCTGCGGCGAGTTCGGACCGAAGAGCGCGACGACCGGCGTCGCGACGGCGCTCGCCAGATGGACCGGTCCGGTGTCGTTGGCGAGGACGAGGTCGCAGCGCGCGATCCAGGCGAGCAGCGTCGGCGCGTCGAGTGCGTTGGCGAGGTCGACGGCCGGGACGGCGTGCGCGGCGAGCTCGGCGGCGAGGGCGGCCGCGAGCGCGCGCTCGCCGGCGCCGCCGGTCACGAAGAAGGTGCCGCCGCGGCGGGCGTGGAGGCGCGCGGCAGTCGCGGCGAATCGCTCGACCGGCCAGCGGCGGCCGGGGAAGTTGTCGCCCGACCCGGGGTGGAGCGTGTACCAGGGCCGCGGCAGCGCCGCCGCGCCGCGCGCCGCGAGCAGCCGGTCGATCCGGGCCTCCGCTTCGGGGGAGAGCGCGAGCGCGTGCGTCGCGACGCCGTCGGTCGGGATGCCGGCCGCGCGCACGAGCTCGGCGAAGCCCAGCGCCATGTGGCGGTCGCTGCGCAGCGGGACGGTCCGGTCGTAGAGGCCGGCACGCGCCTGCCCCGGCGTGTCGAAGCCGACGACGCAGCGCGCCTGCGAGGCGCGGGCGAGCAGTCCGGCGACGCGCAGGAACTGCTCGAAGTCGAGGAAGAGGTCGGCGCGATCGTCGCGCAGGACGTTGCGGGCGTGCGCCAGATCAGCGAGCGGCGCGAGGAGGCCGTGGTCGCGGAGGGTGAGGATGCGGTCGATGCCCGGCTGCGAGGCGAGCAGCGCGTGGTTGCGCTCCAGCGTGACGAACGTCACGCGCGCCCGCGGATGGCGCGCGCGCACCGCCGCCACCAGCGGGACGACCATCGCCAGGTTGCCGATCCCCCAGAGCTTGCAGAGGACGACGTGGCGCGCGTCGTCGGGAGGCGGCGCCGGCGGCCGGCCCGCCCGCGCGAGCCGCCAGACCCCCACGCACGGACCGCCGAGCCAGCGGTCGGCGCGCTTCTTCCACTCGAGCGCCGCCGGCGACGTCGCGGGCGCGCGCGACGGGTGGCGCGGCGGGACGGGCGCGCCGTTCGTGGCGCTCACGCGTCGAACCTCGCGTGCACGCCGACGTCGCGTCCGTCGAACTCGCTGCAGGAGCGGCACGGCTCCGGGAAGTCGCCGCACTGGTGCCGCCGACGCAGCGCGCGGAACGGCGCGTCGTTCAGGATCTTGGCCGGCGCGTCGCGCTGCGCGTTGCCGAGCGCGAGCGCGCCTTCGCTGTCGGCGCAGCACGCGGTGACGGTGCCGTCGACCAGCACGACGAGGCTGCCGCGCCAGAGCTCGCGGCAGGCGTTGCGGCGCGGGCCGGCGGCGAGGCGCGGGATCACCTGCACGCGGTCGGCGATCCCCTTCCACTCGGAGCGGTAGCGGTCGACGACGGGCTTCGTCACGTCGTCGAGCACCATCGAGACGTCGATGCGCAGGCGGTGGCGGCCCGCGTCGCGCCGCCGCTTCAGCAGCGCGACGCGCTCGCGCAGCTCGCGCAGCGGGAAGTCGCGGATCCGCTCGTGCGTCGCGTCGTCGCCGTCGACGCTGATCGTCAGGCGGTCGAGGCCGCTCGCGAGCAGCCGCTCCGCCATCGCGTCGTCGAGCAGCGTCCCGTTCGTCGTCAGCATCGACCGGATGCCCCGGTCGGCGGCGTAGCGGACCATCGCGTCGATCTCGGGGTGGAGCAGCGGCTCGCCCCACTGGAACGGCAGGACGAAGCGGAGCGTCGGCGTGCGGTCGATCAGGCTGCGGAAGAGCGCGGGGTCGAGCCAGCGTTTCTGCCGGACCATGCCGCGGTTCACCGGGCAGATCGTGCAGCGCAGGTTGCAGTAGTTGGTGGTCTCGACGTTGAGCGAGAGGACGCGGGCGGAGCGCTGCGACTTGAAGCGGAAAGCGAGCTCGTTGGCGGCGGCCCAGGCGACCGCGCGGACGTCGGGGAACTTGATCTCGAGGAGCTCCGAGAGCTCGGGCTTCCTCAAATAATGGGTGGCGATCCCGCGATGGAGGGCGGCGACGAGGCGTCCCTCGAGCCGTCGCAGGAGCGGGGGGGAGGCGGCAGGCGCGGGGACGGTCGCGACCATGACTCGGTCGCGGGATCATACGGCGTGCCGGCCGCCCCCACCCGGTCAGCGCCGCTTCGAGCCCGGCGCGCGCTCGATCGAGTCGACGTCGAGCTGTGCGGGGGCGCGCGACCCGGCCGGAGCGAGCCGCACGGTCCCGTGCAGGCAGAACTCCGAGGCGTCGCCGAGATCCTGCTGCGCCTTCCTCCATTCGGGGGAGGTCGCGGAGATCACCAGCGCGACCGACCGGTTGTCGAAGCGCAGCCAGCGCCCGTTCTCCCCCGACCGCTGCGGCGCGTGGCGCAGCACCTCGGTTTCGACGTGCAGATGGACGCGCCGGTGGAGCAGGGTCCGCCAGCCACCGCGGTAGAAGGCGCGCCGGTCGGCCGGCTCGACGACGCGCGGGCCGGGCTCCGAGGCGCTCCTCGTCTTCGAGGACTTCGAGTCACCAGCGGCCGGTGCGAGCGAGCTCGCGACGAGGAGAGAAGCGAGCAGGGCGTGTGAAAGTTCCATGGGCGGACCTCGAGGGTGGGGGAGGGTGGGGGTGATCGGGTGGGGTCGCGGTTACCGGATTCGGGGGCTTCGCGGTAAGGAGACGCGCACGGCTCGTGGGGGTGACGCTCCGATGGCGGAGATGCGCCGCATGGTGTTCGCGCTGCTCAGGATCGCGGTCGCCGTCGTGGTCGTCGCCGTCACCCTGCTCGTCGTCTTCCAGGGGAAGCTCGTGTGGGTGCCGTCGGGTGCGCCCGAGGTCACGCCGTCCCTCCTCAAGATCCCCTTTCGCGACGTGACGCTCACGACGCGCGACGGCGTCGCGCTGCACGCGTGGCTCCTGCCGGCGGAGGAGCCGCGCGGCCTCCTCGTCTTCTGCCACGGCAACGGCGGGAGCATCGGCGACCGCATCGACGACGGCGCCGAGCTGCGGCGCCTCGGCCTCATGACGCTCCTCTTCGACTACCGCGGCTACGGCGGAAACGGCGGTTCGCTGAGCGAGGAGGGGACCTACCTCGACGCGGAGGCGGCCTACGACTTCCTCGCGGCGCTGCCGGCCGAGGGCGGCGCGGCTCCGGCGAAGCCGTTGCCGATCCTCGCGTTCGGCGAGTCGCTCGGCGGCGCGATCGCGATCGAGCTGGCGCGGCGCCGCCCGATCGCTGGACTCGTGACCGAGTCGACCTTCACCTCGATCGCCGACATGGGGGCCGAGCTCTACCCGTTCCTGCCGGTGCGCTGGCTCCTGCGCATCCGCTACGCGTCGGTCGACAAGGTCGCCGACGTGAAGTGCCCGTGGCTGATGCTGCACTCGCGCGCGGACGACATCGTCCCCTACGCGCACGGCGAGCGGCTGCTCGCGGCCGCGACCGCGGCGACGCAGGCGGCCGGCCGCTCGCCGCCCCGCTTCGCCGAGCTGCGCGGCGGACACAACGAGGGCGGCTTCCTCGTCTCGCCCGACGGGAAAGCCGCCCTCGCTTCGTTCTTCGATTCCGTCCTGCGCTAGGCCGCGCTCAGACCTTCTTCACTTCGCCCGACGGCAGGAGCTTCGCCGTCGCCATCGGCTCGACCGGCTTCACCGGTTCCACCCGCTTCGCGGCGGCGCCCTCGGCGACGTCGGCCGCCGCGACCTTCCGCCAGCCGAGCGCCTTCAGGATCGTGAGCACCTCGCTCCACGCCGGGAACTGCCGGTCGTTCTTGCGGCGCCAGGCGTCGATCGCCTGCAGCAGCTCGAAGACGTCCTGGTCGTACATCGCCGCATTACGTTCGTTCTTCCTGCGGCGTCGCTTCTCACTGAGTTCGATGGTCATTGCGTACAGCCTCCCCGGGTGCCGATCGTGGTGTCTTCGAAACGTGCTGGGCGAAGAAGTCGGCGACCCGCTTGGCGTCGGGCCGCTCGAGGATTCCGTGCTCGGTGACGATGCCGGCGATCAATTCATGCGGCGTGACGTCGAAGGCGGGGTTCCACACCTTGACGCGCTCGGGCGCGGTGACGCGGCCGAAGCCGGCGCGCACCTCGGCGGGATCGCGCTCCTCGATCGGGATCTGCTTCCCGTCGCGGATCTTCAGGTCGAAGGTGGAGATCGGCGCCGCCACGTAAAACGGGACGCCGTGCGCCTTGGCGAGCGTCGCGACGCCGTACGTGCCGATCTTGTTCGCGGTGTCGCCGTTCGCCGCGATGCGGTCGGCGCCGACGACGACCAGGCTGACGCCCTGGTCGCGCATCGCGACCGCCGCCATGTCGTCGCAGATGAGCGTCGCGTCGATGCCGGCCTGGTCGAGCTCCCACGCCGTGAGGCGCGCCCCCTGCAGCAGCGGCCGCGTCTCGTCGGCGAAGACGCGGAAGCGCTTGCCCTGCTCGTGCGCCGCGAAGAAGACGGCGAGCGCCGTCCCGTAGTCGGCCGTCGCGAGCCCGCCCGCGTTGCAGTGGGTCAGCGCGACCGTCCCGTCCGAGACGAGCCGGGAACCGTGCTTCCCGATCGCGCGGCAGATCTTCTTGTCCTCTTCCTGGATCGCGCGCGCCTCCTGCAGGAGCGCGCGCTTCTGCGCGTCGACGGGCTGCTTCTCCTCGGCGGCGTGCCGCCGCCGCATCCGGTCGAGCGCCCAGAAGAGGTTGACCGCGGTGGGACGCGACGTCCGCAGGTAGTGGTCGACGCGCGCGATCTCGGCGGCGAACTTCGCGCGGTCGTCGCCGCGGAACTCCTGCACGCCGAGCACGAGTCCGTACGCCGCCGCGATGCCGATGGCCGGCGCGCCGCGCACGCGCAGCACCTTGATCGCCTCCCACATCTGCTCGGCGGTCGCGAGCTCGAGGTAGACGAGCTGCGTCGGGAGGAGCGTCTGGTCGATCAGCACGGCCTTGCCGGGCAGATCCCCCTTCCAGTCGATGGTCGCAACGGGCATCGATCTGTTCCCCGACGGCGCGAGCCTAGAGGCTCGACCCGGCCCGGCCACTGCGGACGGCATTTCTCCCGATCGTGAGTCGGCTCTTCGAACCGCGCAGGGCCGTCCTGTAGCGGGCGTTCGCCGCGGCAGCCGCGAGCGGAAGCCCTTTCACCGCCATTATTTCCCGTCTTTGCGCCCGGCCTGGAGCTCGCGGTCGGCGGCGCGCGCCTTCTCTGCGCGGGTCGCCCGGTCGCTCTCGAGGCGGGCCCGCAGATCGGGATCGCCGACGGCGAGGATCTGCGCCGCGAGCAGCGCCGCGTTCTCGGCGCCCCACGCTCCGGCCGCGACCGTCGCGACCGGCACGCCCGGCGGCATCTGCACCGTCGCGAGCAGCGAGTCGAGCCCCTGGAACGGCTCGGTCGCGATCGGGATCCCGATCACCGGCAGGAGCGTGCGCGCCGCGACGGCGCCGGCGAGGTGCGCCGCGCCGCCGGCCGCCGCGATGATCACCTTCATGCCGCGCCCGCTCGCGCCGCCGGCCCACGCGCCGACGTCCTCGGGCGTGCGGTGCGCCGACATCACGCGCACTTCGCACGGGATGCCGAGGCCCTTCAGGACGTCGATCGCCCTCTCGAGCTTCGGCAGATCCGACGCCGACCCCATCACGATCCCGACCTTGGCACTCGCCATCGTCTGCTCGCTCCCGATCCCAGGTTCGAAGAGGCTTCGCTCAGCCGGCCATCCGGACGAACGGCGTCCCGGTGAGCCGCTCGAAGATCTCGTGGTAGGCGGCCACCGCCTGGTCGAGCGTCGCCTTCGCGAGGCGCGGCGCCGGCGGCTTCTTGTTGAAGTTCATCGCGACCAGGGCGTCACGGATGATTTGTTTGTCGTAGCTCGGCGGCGAGCGGCCCGGCTCCCAGCGGCGCGCGTCCCAGAAGCGCGAGCTGTCCGGCGTGAAGAGCTCGTCGATCACGAGCAGCCCCTTCTCGTCCGCGCCGAGCTCGATCTTGGTGTCGGCGAGCAGGATCCCGCGCGACTCCGCGTACTGCGCCGCCTCCACGTACATGGAGACGACGAGGTCGCGCGCCTGCTTCGCCGTGTCGGCGCCGACGATCCTCGCGAGCTGCTCGAAGTCGATGTTCTCGTCGTGCTGGCCCTTGGGGGCCTTGGTGCTCGGGGTGAAGAGCGGCTCGGGGAGCTTGCTGCTCTCCTTCAGGCCGGCGGGGAGCTTGATCCCGCAGACGGCGCCCGACTGCTGGTAGTCCTTCCAGCCCGAGCCCGCGAGGTAGCCGCGCACCACGAACTCGGCCATCACCGGCTTCACCTTCCGGCCGAGCATCGAGCGGCCCTGCAGCTCGAGGTGCTGGGGCAGCGGCGCCGGCATCTGCCGGACGTCGATCGAGATCAGGTGGTGGCGGAAGCCCTTGCGCGTCGCCTCGAACCGCTTGAACCAGAACTCGCTGATGCGGTTCAGGACCTCGCCCTTGTCGGGGAGGAGGTCGTCGAGGACCACGTCGAACGCGGAGACGCGGTCGGTCGCGACGAGCAGCAGGTGGCTCCCGAGCTCAAAGATGTCGCGGACCTTGCCGCGATGGACGAGCTTCGCGCCGGGGATCGAGACTTCGCGCAGCGGCGCGGGGGCCGGAGCGGCCATGCGGGACTCTCCTTCCGAGGGTGAGGGGGCGGGATTGTAGGATGCCGCGCCGGATCTTCGACGGAGAGCCCGCGCTCATGATCCTGGTCACCGGCGGAGCCGGCTACATCGGCAGCCACGCCGTGCTCGCGCTGCGCGCCGCGGGACAGCCGGTCGCCGTCTTCGACGACCTGAAGGAGGGCCACCGCGCCGCCGTCGCCGCCGGCGTCCCGGTCGTCCAGGGGGACCTCTCCGACCGCCCGCTCCTCGAGAAGACGATCCGGGAGCAGAAGGTCGACGCGGTGATGCACTTCGCCGCGCGCTGCTACGTCGGCGAGTCGGTGCACGACCCCGGGAAGTACGTGCGCGACAACGCGCTCGGGATGCACCACCTCCTGGAGGCGATGCGCGCGACCGGGGTGAAGCGGATCGTCTTCTCGTCGACCTGCGCGACCTACGGCGTGCCCGAGAGGATGCCGATCACCGAGGAGCTCGAGCGCCGGCCCATCAACCCCTACGGGATCACCAAGCGCTTCTGCGAGGAGCAGCTCGAGATGTACTGCCGCGCCCACGGCTTCGCCGCCGTCGCGCTGCGCTACTTCAACGCGGCCGGCGCCGACCCGCAGGGCCGCCTCGGCGAGTGGCACGAGCCCGAGACCCACCTGATCCCCAACATCCTGCGCAGCGTCCTCTCGGGCGGGCAGCGGCCGCTCGAGGTCTTCGGCGACGACTACCCCACGCCGGACGGCACCTGCGTGCGCGACTACGTCCACGTCGAGGACCTCGCGAACGCCCACCAAAAGGCGCTCGCGGTCATGAAGCCGGGCTCCTTCGAGGCGATCAACCTCGGGACGAAGCGCGGCAGCAGCGTGCTCGAGGTGATCGCGGCGGCGCGGCAGGTGACGGGCGCGAAGATCGACCACGTCGTGAAGGCGCGCCGCGCGGGCGACCCGCCCGTCCTGATCTGCGGCGGCGACAAGGCGAAGCGCGTGCTCGGCTTCGAGCCGAAGTGGACGAGCATCGTCGACGTGGTGGCGCACGCCTGGAAGTGGCTCTCGGCCCACCCCAAGGGCTACGCCGACGCGAAGGCGCCGCGGGCGGAGTGACGTCCTCTTGGATCCACGCGCGACGCACCCCGTCGAGTGGATCGTGCTGGGCTCGGGCACGTCGCTGCCGACGGCGACGCGCGGCTCGCCGGGACATCTGCTGAGGATGGCGGACGGGCGCGGCGTCCTGGTCGATCCGGGGCCGGGCAGCGTGCGCGCCGCGGCCAGGATGGGCGTGTTCGTCGCGTCGCTGCGCGCCGTCCTCGTCACCCACTTCCACGTCGACCACGTGCTCGACCTCTTCGCACTGATCTTCGCGTTGCGCCATCCGGCGCTCGCGCACTGCAAGCTGACCGTGGTCGGGCCGACCGGCATCGCCGACCTGGTCGGGCGCGGGAAGGCGGTCTTCGGCCACTGGGTCGAGCTGCCACCGGAGCGGCTCGCGTTCGTCGAGCTCGAGCCGGGGCCGTTCGCCATCGAACTCGAGCACCAGAAGCTCGAGGGCGTCGCGCTGCGCATGCCGCATCTGGGCCACAGCCTCGGCTACCGCCTGCGCGGCCACGCGCGCACCGTCGCCTACTCGGGCGACACGGGGCTCGGCGACGCGCCGGTCGAGCTCGGCAAGGGGAGCGACGTCTACGTGCTCGAAGCGGCGCTGCCGGAGGGGAGCGACACGGCGCGCCACCTCACTCCGTCGCACGCCGCGCGCATCGGCGCGCAGGCGGGGTGCAAGGAGCTGGTGCTCACGCACTTCTATCCCGAGACCGACCGCGGGGACCTGCGCGCCGTCGCGCGCGAGCACTGGACCGGGCCGCTCGTGCTCGCCCATGACGGATTGAGGATCCCGTTGTGAGCGGCGCGACTCGCAACTCGAAGACGCTGCTCGCGCGCGGCGCGCCGCTGCTGCTCGCAGCCGCGCTCGCCGCCGGTTTCGCGCGTGCGCGCGCGGGCGAGGACGTCCTGCCGGCGCCGCTCAAGGCGCGCATCGAGCAGATCAAGGTCGAGTCGATCAAGAAGCACGAGGAGTTCCTCACCTCGGACGAGTGCGCCGGTCGCGACACGGGACAGGCGGGGCTCACCAAGGCGCGCGACTACCTGGTCGAGCACCACACGCAGTACGGGCTCACCGGCGCCGGCGAGGGGGGCAGCTTCCTCTACGACTTCGAGGTGCCGACGCGGACGTGGAGCGACGACGACTATGTCGCGGTGGTGCGCACCGGCGAGCCCGACGTCTTCCTGCCGGGCGACGACTTCGTCCCGGTCCGCAACTCCGCGAGCGGCAAGGTCGACGGCGACGTCGTCTTCGCCGGCTACGGCATCGCCGACGCGAAGGAGAGCTGGGACGACTTCAAGGGCGTCGACGTGAAGGACAAGGTCGTCGCCGTCCTGCTGCACGAGCCGCGCGAGAACAAGGACGGCGCGCGCTTCGACGGCAAGGAGTGGACGAAGGAGGGGGCGATCACGCGCAAGTGGGCGGCGGCGCAGGAGAAGGGGGCCGCGGCCGTCCTCGTCTTCACCGATCCCGACAACCACAAGGAGCTCGGGGCGCTGCGCGGCGAGCTGCCGCGCTACGGCGAGGCGCGCAACCCGGGCGGCCGGCCCGGCCCGAAGATCCCGGTCGTCCACTGCTCGGCCGCGATCGGGGAGAAGCTCTTCGGCGCGGGCAAGCTGCTCGAGTGGCAGCGCGCGCTCGACGCCTCGCTCAAGCCCGCGCCGCGCAAGATCGACGGCGTGCGCGTGCGCCTGAAGGTCGAGGTGCGCGAGCTGCAGGCCAAGGTCCAGGACGTGGTGGCCTGCAAGCGCGGCGACGATCCCAAGTTCGCCGACGAGTGGATCGTGGTCGGGGCCCACTACGACCACCTCGGCGTCGACGAGTACGGCCGCGTCTACCACGGCGCCGACGACAACGGCTCGGGGACGAGCTGCCTGCTCGCGATCGCGGAGGCGATCGGCGACCCGGCCGTGAAGTTCAAGCGCTCGATCCTCCTGATCCACTTCGCCGGCGAGGAGAAGGGGCTGCTCGGCTCCGCGGCGTTCTGCAAGAAGCCGCTCATGCCGGCCGACAAGATCGTGGCGATGGTGAACATGGACATGGTCGGGCGCGGCCGCCCGCACGACATCGACGCCGCCGGCCTCAAGTACTCCGACGAGTTCGCCCAGCTCACGCGGCGCGCGCTCAAGCTCTCGCGCGCGAAGCTCGCCGTCGGCGACGGCGGCATGCAGTATTTCGAGCGCAGCGACCAGTACGAGTTCTATCGCCTCGGCATCCCGGTCCTCTTCTTCATGGAACCGGAGGAGCACAAGGACTACCACAAGGTGACCGACACGATGGACAAGATCGTCTTCCCCAAGATCGCGGAGACGGCGCGCGTCGTCACCGGCCTCGTCCACCTGCTGAGCGAGGTCGAGAAGCGACCGAAGCAGGAGGGAATCAATCGTTGATACGATTTCGCGGCGCGGACCTGGGAGGGAACAGCGTGATCGGACGGAGTCTCGTCGCGGGCAGGTTCGTCTCGACCGTCGTCCTCGCCGTCGCGACATGGCCCGCGATGGCGAAGGGCGGCGACGATCCGCGCACGGAGCGGTGGAACGCGGCGGTCGCCAAGATCCTTTCGCGCAAGGAGCTCGAAGGCGCGACGGTGGGGATCGAGCTGCGCTCGCTCACGCGCGACGTGCGCATCGGCTCGCGCAACGTGAATCGCGCCTTCGCGCCCGCCTCGAACCTGAAGCTCGTCACGCTCTACCTGAGCCTGCAGATCCTCGGGCCCGAGTGGAACTTCCAGACGCAGCTCGTCGCGGGCGGTCCGATCGTCGAAGGGGGGCGGCTCGAGGGCGACCTGTGGGTGCGCGGCGGCGGCGACCCGACGCTGCAGCCCGCCTTCTTCGAGACCGAGGACGAGAACGCGCCGCTCGTGCCGTTCGTCGAGGCGGCGCAGCTCGCCGGAGTCCGCCACGTCAAGGGCGACCTCGTCGTCGACGACCGCCTCTTCGACCGCCAGTTCATCCCCGACGGCTGGCCGCAGAACCAGCTCGAGGAGGAGTACGCCGCGCCGGTCGCCGCGCTCTCGCTCGGCGGCAACTGCCTGCACGTGCGCGTCACGACGCACGCGGGGCAGTCGCCGACCGCCGAGCTGCGCCCGCCGGTCTTCGGCTGGCGCCTGCTCACCGACCTCGCGCCGGCGAACGGCTCGCAGTTCCAGGTCGGGATCGTTCCGCCGGATCCCCAAGGGACGCTGCGCATCCGCGGCAGCGTCGGCAACGAGGTCGGCGTCGCGACGGCGAAGCTGCCGGTCGCCGACCCGCCGCTCTTCTTCGGCAACGCCTACCGCGCCGCGCTCGAGCGCGCCGGCGTGATCGTCGCGGGTTCCGTCCGGCGCGCGGCGCCCGACGAGCAGCCCGACGCGAAGGCGCGCACGCTCTTCACGCGGCGCAGCCCGCTGCTGCCCGCGCTGCAGCGGTGCGGCAAGGAGAGCGACAACACGATCGCCGAGCACCTGCTCAAGTGCTGCGCCGCCGTGCGCTTCGGCGTCGGCACGGACGAGCACGGCGCTGAGCTGGTGGCGGCGCTCGGCAAGGAGCTCGGCGTCGACGTCTCCAACGTGAAGGTCGTCGACGGCTCCGGCCTCTCCCATCTCGACGACGTGACGCCGGCGTTCCTCGGCGCGGTGCTGGTCAAGGCCTACGCGGCGCCGTGGCGCGACGACTTCGTGCGCTGCCTCCCGATCAGCGGCGTCGACGGGACGCTCGAGAAGCGGATGAGCGAGCCGGCGATGGTCTACCGGGTGCGGGCGAAGACCGGCTTCATCAGCCAGGTCTCGGCGCTCTCGGGCTACGCGCTGTCGGGTGACCTCGGCGGCGCGGCGGGCGGCGGCGTGCCGGGCGGAGGGGAGAAGGGCGCGGTCAAGGGTGCCGGCGGAAAGTCTGGCGAGAAGGGCGGCGAAAAGGGCGGCGGCTCGAATGCCGACGCGAGCGAGCGCGCCTTCGCCGACGGCGGCTCCGACCGCGAGGTCTTCGCCTTCTCGATCCTGATCAACGGCTTCAAGGGGGCCAACGCCGAGATGAAGCGCGTGCAGGACGACCTCTGCCGCGCGATCGTCGCGCTGCCGCGCGCCGAGGGGAAGTGAGCCCTCGCAGTCGCAGGGCGCGCGGACGCGGGGCGCGCGGAGAGGCGGCGCGATGGCCGAGTCGCTGATCGCGGTCGCGCGCGAGCTCGCGCTGCGCGCCGGCGAGATCCACCTCCGGCACTGGCGCACCGTCGACCCGTCGGAGGTGAAGCTCAAGAGCCGGCGCAACCCCGTCACCGACGCCGACCTCGCCGCCGAGCGCTGGATCGTGGGCGAGCTCGCGCGCCGTTTCCCCGACCACCGCGTGGTCGCCGAGGAGGAGGGGGGCCGCGCCGCGAGCGGCGTCCACGAGTGGATCGTCGACCCGCTCGACGGCACCGTGAACTTCGCGCACGGGCTCCCGATCTTCTGCGTCTCGATCGCGGTGCGGCGCGGCGAGGAGCTGATCGCCGGCGTGGTCCACGCCGCCGCGCTGCGCGAGACCTACGAGGCCGAGCGCGGCGCCGGCGCGACCCGCAACGGCGAGCGCCTGCACGTCTCGAAGAACGCCGAGCTGCGCGAGGCGCTGCTCGCCACCGGCTTCGCCTACCAGCGCAACGAGGTCGCCGAGAACAACGTCCGCGCCTTCGACGACCTGATCCTGCGCTGCCGCGACATCCGCCGCACCGGCAGCGCCGCCCTCGACCTCGCCTGCGTCGCCGCCGGCCACTACGACGCCTACTGGGAGCCCTACCTCCACGCGTGGGACATCGCCGCCGGCGCGCTGCTCGTCACCGAGGCCGGCGGCCGCGTGAGCGACATGGCCGGCGGCGGCGACATGCTGCGGCGCGGCGACGTGCTCGCGAGCAACGGGACGGCGCTGCACGAGGTGGTGCTGGAGGCGGTGCGGTTCAAGACGGCGGGGTAGGCCGTCGCGAATCGTCCTTCGCGAACCGGGCGCACGCGCCGCGGAACGCGACGTGCCAGCGCGCGCCGCCCTGCCGGATCCACGGCGCGAGCGAATCGAACGTCCGTTCGCCCGCTTTCGTCGATTCCTTCCGGTCCGGCGCGGCGTGGCGATCCATGAGGAGCGTGCAATGGACGGCGACCGACCCGATTCTCCCGAGCCCCTGTCGCGATCCGGCGCGCGACCCTTCGGACTCCCCAACCCCCGCGAGCCGCGCCCCCGCGTCGGCGTCTTCGATCCGCGTCGCGTACGGACCTTCTCGTTCGCGATGATCTCGCTCTCGATCTTCGGCGCCGGGACCTTCTGCATCCTGTCGGTCTGGAACTACGTCCGCCACGACGTCGGCTGGCGCGCGATCGCGACCCTCGGCATCGTCGTCGCCACGATGGTCGCGTTCACGCTCGTGAACGAGTTCTTCGGGGCTTCGCTGGCGAACGGAGCGGCCGGCGCGAGCGGAGCGGGGGGGAGGCGGTGATGGCGGGGAGCACGAGGGCGAGCGGGGCGTGCTTCCACGGCGGCGCCTTCTTCGAGGCGATCGGCGAGGAGTTCGACGATCTCGCGCGGCGCACGGCGATCGTGAACGCCGACGTCCTCGATGCGCCCTTCCCGCCGTCGCCGCGCGTCCTCGCGGCGCTGCGCGCCGACCTCGACTGGCTCGTACGCACGTCGCCGCCCGTGCACGCGGAGGGGTTGCGCCGGGTGATCGCCCGCGTGCGCGGCCTCCCCAAGTCGAGCGTCGCGCTCGGCGCCGGCTCGTCCGACCTGATCTTCCGGGCCTTCACTCGCTGGTTGTCTTCAAAGTCGCGGGTCCTGGTCGTCGACCCGAGCTACGGCGAGTACGCGCACGTCGCCGAGCAGGTCGTCGGCGCGACCGTCGAGCGCTTCGAGCTCGCCGTCCGCGATCGATTCGCGCTCGACCTCGACGCGCTGTCGCGGCGGCTCGCAGCGCCCGCCGGGCGCGACAGCGCCGCCCGATCGGATGAGCGCGCCTTCGACCTCGTCGTCCTCGTCCATCCCAACAATCCCACCGGCACCGTCCTGCAACCGGGCGCGCTCGAGCGGTTCCTCGACCGCGTCCCCGAATCGATGATCGCCTGGATCGACGAGGCGTACGTCGACTACGCCGACTCGAAACTCACCGTCGAGGTGAAGGCCGCCGCGTCGCGCAACGTCGTCGTCTGCAAGTCGCTCTCGAAGGCGTACGCGCTTAGCGGCATGCGCGTCGCCTACGCCGTCGGCCCCGCATCGCTCGTCGCCGACCTGCGCCACGCGACGCCGCCCTGGTGCGTCGGCCTGCCCGCGCAAGTCGCGGCGGTCGCGGCGCTCGAGAGCGAGGAGTGGTACCGCGACCGGCGCGCAGAAGTCCACGCCTGGCGCGCGCAGCTGCGGCGCGACCTCCAGCGGGCGCTGGAAGGAAGCGGCGTCGATCTCTTCGACTCGTGCGCCAACTGGCTGCTCCTGCGGCTGCCGGAGCTCGATGGCGAGCCCTCCCGCTCCGCTGCGTCCCGCCTCGTCGAGCGCTGTCGCCGTCGCGGCGTCTTCCTGCGCGATGCCGGCGCGACCAGCCGCGTCCTCGCCGACCGTTTCGTGCGCATCGCGGTCCGCACGCCGCCGGAGAACCGCCGGATCGTCGCGGCGATCGTCGCGGCGCTGGAGGAGCCGGGCGAGCGCCCCGCGCGCGCGGCGACACAGCGAGAATCTCGAGTCGGAGGGCTGAATTCGTGACCGACGACACGGAGGTCGTGAAGCGGCGGACCGGGAGATTCGCGTTCGCCTTCTTCGTGTTCCTCGAAGTCGTGAGCCTGCTGCCGTTGCTCGCGATGTCCCGGTTCGGCGACGGAGCGGACGGGGGTTTCTGGCGGGACTCTGGATACCGGAACACCGTCCTCGTCTGCTGCGTCGTGCCGGCCTTGATGGCGCTCGGGATCGTCGGCGCGCGTCGCGGATGGAATCGCGGCGCGCTGGCGCTCCTCGGCGCCGCGGGCCTCGCATGGCCGGCGTTCGTGGCGTGGATGATCCTCCACTTCCCGAAGTGCTGAAGGAGCCGCACGACTGCATCGGTAGGATCCTGCCGAATTCAAGTTTGGAGGCTGCCGCGAAAGCGCAACATGGTCGGAGCGCTGAAGACATTGATGATGCGCGGACTACGCCTCGCCCCGTTGGCAATCTTCTTCGCGGTCACGTGCGCGCGCGATATCACGCGAATGACACCGACCTCTAATGCGCCGACATGCAGTCTCGATGCGGAGAGCCTGCAACGATTTCTATCGTCGGAATTGCGCCTGTCGTCATCTGGAAGATTGGGCCTCGGGAACTCGCAGGCAAAGGACGCTGGTCATTTACCTGGCGGGTGCGAACTCTCGGCGTTCAATCTCGAAGACGGGATGATCTTGGCGGTCATCGGCCCGTTCCAGGCGGCAGAACTTGAACCCGCAACGCATGTCTTCATTCATCTGGATGGGCGCGGAAAAACATGGCAGGCGAAAGACGTCTCGGTCCACTGGGCGTCCTGCGTCTCGAGTCGCTGGAGAGATGACGTAACTGGAACGCTGTCGGTCGCCGGCGATAGCTCTCGTAGTCCCTCGATCGGCCTTCAACTTGTCGTGGGCAACGGCGTGGCAGCCGAGACGCTGAACGCGTTCGTTCCAGAACTGCCAGCTCAAGTGACTGCGTGGCACAAACAACTCATCTCGTCAATCGCGGCCAGAGACAAGTCAGTGAAGGAACGGTAGTTTGGGCGCCTCCTAACATGCGGATGCACCTGCAAAATCCGCGGGCACCGTCGTTGAAAGCCGGCCGCTGTCGGCACGCGTCTTTTCAGGTGAACCGCGGTCGTTAGGCCGACGGAGAGGTTCGGTTGAATCTCAACTTGAGGGTCTGGACAAACGTTCAAGAAGCGTCGTTCTTGCTTTCGCGGATGTCGAAGAAGCACATCGGACCGATGGGTGTTCGAATATCAATCACGCATGATGTCATTCACGGCATTGCGCGGATTCAGGTCGAACTCGAAGGCGTCGAAACAACACCAGCTTCTGAGCTCGCGAAGTGGGTTCTTTCGCGATTCCCATTTCCGCTCAGTCTCGTCGAATTGGGCTCGGAGAAACTCCAGCCGAACGCGGACGAAATCGCGCGTGCGTTCGAACGCCGTCTCCACGACCCTCCCTAAAGACGCGGGATCGCGACGGAAAGGTGGAATCGCGGCTTCGCAGTGCCCGCGTCGACTCTCGCTGGCGTCGCGTCGCGTGGACTCTCGCTGGACGTCGACGTCTACGCGTACCCGCCCGAAGGAGTCGACGGGTCACCGACGTTTCGCTCAGGAGTTCGACGCTCGAGCCCGGAAAGTCGTAGAAAGACGGCTCGAGTCGTCTGACGCCT
>DASRRB010000021.1:0-8653 GCA_035695985.1 Planctomycetota bacterium
AAGGTCGAAGGACGGGACGCCGCGTGAGGCGGTCGACCACCGTGCGTCGTCGAGTCGTGCTCCGAATGCGCCGAATGCAGCGAGCCCCCCCCGTCCATCTTGGGTCTGGGGCGAGCGTGTCCCGTCCTTCGACCTTCTTCCCCTCCGCCCCTCGACCCGCCCTCGCCCGTCGCGCGCCCAACCACGCGCCCTTCTCCCCGCGCCCGCTTCACCCGCGTTCTCGACGTCCGCTCGAGTCACCAGCCGCGGTGCCGCCGACGTAGGTCTTGAGCCGCTGCAGGTCGTCGACGAGCGCGCGCGCCTGCGCGGCAGCCTGCGCGAAGAGCTCGCGCAACTCCGGATCGGCGACGCTTCCGGGAAGCTGCGCGAGCGTGCCGCGCGCCAGCCCGAGCGCCGACTGCACGTCCTCGGGCCGGAGCGAGCGGCGGCAGCCGGAGTGGCGGGTGATGCCCTGCCGGACGCGGCGCGCGCCGAGCGGCTTGCCGCAGACTTCGCAGGCGAAGGAGGGGGCCGGGAGGACCATCGCTCCGGCGCGGCCCTCAGTCCACGACCATCGGTCCGGCCACCGCCGCCGCCTTCGCGGCGCCGCAGAGTTCCGCGACGAGGGCGAGCGCGAACTCGAGCGCCGTGCCCGGCCCCCGGCTCGTGATCAGCCGCCCGTCCTTCACGACACGCTCCTGGCGGTACTTCTCGCCGGCGAAGTCGCGCTCCATGCCCGGGAAGCTCGTGATCTGCGCGCCCTGGATCACGCCGGCCGCCTTGAGGGCGAGCGGCGCGGCGCAGATCGCGCCGACCACCTGACCGAGGGCGCGCGCCTCCTTGATCAGCCGCTGCGCCTCGGCGTGGGTCGCGAGCGTGCGGGCGTTGTTCGTGCCGCCCGGCAGGACGAGCGCGTCGTGGTCGGCCGCCTTCACGTCGGCGAAGCGCCGCTCGGTCGCCATCCGGATCGCGTGCGCGCCGTTCACGGCGGCGCCGTCGGGGCTCGCGACCGTGACGTCGAGGTCGGCGCGGCGCAGGACGTCGATCAGCGTGACCGCCTCGATCTCCTCGAAACCGTCCGCGACGAGGAGGAGGACCCTCTTCTTGCGCTCCGCCATGGCTGGACTCCATTGGAACGATGCGTCGCGACCGCCGCGCGCGCAAGAGTGCGCGACGCCGACGTTCCATTCGCGGTGGACAAGTTGCGCGCAACGACGCGCCGATTCACGCGCATTTTTTTTCGGATTGGCGAGAGCTTCCAACACGTCGGTTTCTCGGTACAACTCCGCGCCGCTTTCGAGACGGGCCGAGGAGCGCCAGGTGGCGGTCGCTCCTCGGCTCGCGCGTTGATGGAGTGCACCATGCGCGTGCGCGCCTCGGGGTCGTTCCGGCGTTACTCCGCAGATGGGCGCGCGGTCGCGGGGGGACTCGCGAAGCTGCGCGACGACGCGGCAGCGCTCGAGAAGCGCTTCCACGGCCAACGCTTCCGCTCGATCGACCAGGCCGGGAGCGCCGTCTCCTCGGTCGGCTGGACGCGGGGCGACGGCACGGTGCCGGCGCGCTTCGACGCCGACGAGCTCTGGCTCGCGCGCAAGCACTTGATCGGCGCGCTGCGCGTCGACCGGAAGCAGCTCCCGAGCGGCGCGCTGCGCGTGCGCCGCATGGAGGCGGAGGCGGCCGAGCGCAGGAACGCCGGCGAGCGCATCGCCCCGGCGCGCCGACGCGAGATCGTCGAGAAGATCGAGGGCGAGCTGATGGCGCGGATGGTCCCGTCGACCGCCATCCACCAGATGCTCTGGCGCGCCGAGACGGGCGAGCTCCTGCTCAACGCGACCTCGGAATCGGCCAACGTCGCGTTCCGGGCGCTCTTCCGCGAGACGTTCGAGGTCGCGCCGGAACCGCTCGTCACCGCGACGCTCGCGGCGCGCCTCGCGGGCGAGAAGAAGGTCGCCGAGCTCGTCCCCGCCGTCTTCGCCGAGGGCGGAGTGGCGATCGTCGACGACTCGCCCGCGTTCCTCGGCCCCGAGTTCCTGCTCTGGCTCTGGCACCACGCCGAGACGGCGGGGGGGAACCACGCGCTGGGCGAGCTCGGCGAGGCGGGCGTCGCCTTCGACCAGATGCTCGAGCTCGGCGGCGCGAAGGATGCCGGCCGCGTGATCGTGCGCGGCGACCTTCCCACTCGAGCCGGCGAAGCGGCGTCGGCGCTGCTCGCCGGCCGTCTGCCGCTCAAGGCGCGCCTCGTCGTCGCGTGCGGCGCGAAGAGCTTCGAGGTGACGCTCGGCGGAGCGACCTTCGACCTCGACGGCGTGAAGGTCACCGCCGACGCCGAGTCGATCGACGACGAGAACCTGCGCGCCGCCGACGAGCAGCGCGCCGGCTGGCTCTTCGAGCTGCAGGCCCTCCTCGACGCGCTCTTCGCGAAGTTCCTCGAGCTGCGCGTCGCGCGCTCGTTCGAGTCGACGCTGCTGCCCGACATGCGCCGCTGGATCGTCTCTCGCGCCCGCGCCCGATCGCGTGCCGCCGCCGCCGCGTCCTGACCTCGTCCGCCGCCGCGCGCGCCGTCCTGCGGCTCAGAACTCGAAGAAGCTGAACAGGAAGTGGACGAGCAGGACGTGCAGTGACGCGAAGATCACGGTGCGCGTCACGGCGCGACTCACGTCGTCGGCCGAATGCTTCTCGCGCGCGCCGACGAACCAGGCGATCGCCGCGATCCCGAACGCGCACGCCTCGGTCTTGGCGAGGACCCACTTCCAGCCCCAGTGGAGGAAGAAGTCCTCGTTCACCAGCCCGCGCGTGAAGCCGCGCACGAAGAAGAAGGCGGAGCGGTCGGGGTGGCCGAACAGGAAGACGAGAAGCGCCGAGAGCTCCGCCGTCCACCACATGAGCCAGACCAGGAACGGCATCGCGAGCAGGAGCGACCAGAGCAGCCCGGTCAGCAGGTAGCGCGACGGCTCGACCCCGAAGCTCTTGAGAGCGTCGAACTGCCGCGCGTAGACCTTGCTCCCGACGTCGGCGGCGAACGCGGCGCCGGTGCGCGCCGCCACCAGCAGCGTGACGAGCACCGGCGCGAGCACCCGGAACAGCATGAAGCCGAGCGCCGAGAGGACGTCGTCGACGAAGAGCGGTTCGGTGAAGTCGCGGCGCGGCATCTTCTCGAAGGTGAAGTAGGTGGCGACGAAGCCGACGAGCAGGCCGGCCACGCCGACGTAGACGAAGGCGCCCGGCGACGCCGCGATGCGCAGGTAGTGGCCGAGGTAGCGCAGGCCGTAGCGCACGCGCGGCCAGCGCGGGACGAGGCGGCCGAGCGCCAGCCCCGCCGCGCCGGCCGCGTCGGCCGTCCGCTCGAGGAAGCGGACCGGCAGCGCCGCGGAGGCCGCCGGCGCCACCGACGCGGGGCGGCTCTCGTCGGCGAACTGGTCGGCGCGCGCGACCGCCTCCTCCAGCGCGAGGCGCTCGACCTTGCCGCTCGCGGGGTCGATCCAGAGCGCCACCTCGGCGATCCCGCGGAAGGTCGGCAGGTCGTGCGTCACGATGAGCGTCGTGCGCGGCCGACGGCGGTGCGCCGTCTCGATCATCTCGGCGACGCGCCGCGCGTTGGCGGCGTCGAGGCCCGTCGTCGGCTCGTCGTAGAGGATCAGGTCGGGGTCGAGCGCGAGCGTGCGCGCGAGCGCGACGCGCTGCAGCTGCCCGCCGCTCAGGTGGCGCAGCCGGCCGGCGCCGCCGACGCCGAGCCCGTCGAGGAGGTCGCGCGCCGTCGCGACCTCGCCCTCGAGGCGCGCCGCGCTTGCTCCCGGGCCCGCCCCCGCGCCGTCGCGCGCGCCGCGGCGGTGGCGCAGCGCGAAGAGGACGTTCTCCCGCGCCGGGAGCTCGTCGAAGAGCGCGTGGTGCTGGAAGAGGATCCCGACGCGGCCGGGCGGCGGCGCCTCGGTGAGCAGGTCGGTCGTCTCGTAGCGCAGCGCCCCGTCGGCCGTGAACGCGCCCGTGCCGGGCCGCATCACGCCGGCGAGCAGCTTGAGCAGGACCGTCTTGCCGGCGCCGCTCGGCGCGCAGAGGAGCGCGATCTCGCCGCGCCGCACGGTGAAGTCGGCCGCCTCGAGCAGCGTCGCGCCGCCCATCCGGAGCGTGAGCGCGCGCGCCTCGATCGCGGGCGAAGGGAGGACGCTCACGCCGGTCCCGGCCGGATCACGACTCATGCAGGCCCTCGATCTCGCTCCCGTCCTGCAGCGGGGGCCCGTCGCCCGGGTCGAGGTCGATCACCTGGACGTCGCGATGGAGCAGGAAGAGGCGGATCAGCCGCGCGAGGTCGGGATTGATCCCCTGGCCCGTCTCGTCGAGCAGGAGCAGGTCGCCGATCGGGTCGAGGAACTCCTGGACGCGGTCGGTGACGCGCTGCAGGCGGGCGCGCGTGTCGGGCTCCGCCAGCTTGGCGCGCACGAACTCCCGCAGGCGCGGGTTCTCGAAGAGGACCTCGCGCGAGAGCGCGGAGGTGAGCCCCTTCGCCGCCGGGTCCTGCGTGATCCGAGAGAGCAGCACGCTGACTCGCGCCTGCAGCGGCTCGCTCTGCAGGACGTCGCGCGCGATCGCCGCCAGCGCGGCCGTCATCTCGGCCTCGTGCGCCGCCAGCGTCGGGATCGCCTCCTCCTCGAGGAACGCGCGCCAGCGCTTCTCCACGCGCACCGGCTCCTTCTCGAGCACCTTGTCGGCCGCCGCGCGCATCGCGATGTCGAAGAGCGGCACCTTTTCCCAGAGCTCGCGGCCGATCGTCTCGGCCGGCGCCTTGGCGTGGCGCGCCACGATCGGCCAGAGCTCCTCGGCGAGGAGCGGCACGAGCTGGTCGCGCCCGACCTCCGTCCGCAGCCGCGCGAGCAGCGCGTCGACCTCGGTCCCGTGGCGGGCGAGCGCGGCCGGCAGCTCCTGCTCGACGATCGCCGCGCCCCCTTCGAGCAGCGCGGCGACCACCGGCTGCAGCTCCGCGAGCACCGCCGCCTGGTGCAGGTCGCGGAACTCCTGCCAGCGGCGCGCCACCTCGGCGCGGCGGTCTTCGGTGAGCAGCGCCTGCACGGCGACGACGAACGAGCGCCCCTGCGAGCGGCGCACGGCGCGCGCCCCCTGGCGGATCGGGAAGGTCGCGCGCTCGCGGTCGAGCGCGATCGTCACGACCACGTCGTCGCCCTCGCCGCGGATGCGCGTCACCTCGCCCACGCGCTCGATCCGGCCGTCGATGCGGGCGAGGACGCCGTTGCTGCGCTCGACGAGCTTTGCGCCGCCGTAGAGGGCGGCGCCGGTGAAGCGGACGCGGTACTCGGGCGGGCGCTCCCGAAACGTGCGCCAGGCTTCGGCGCGCACGTGGTCGAGGCGGGCGCGCGTCGCCGGCTCGATGCGCTCGACCGCGACGGCGATGGCGGCGGCGATCGCGGCCCAGGCGAGCGCGCCGGTGAGGACTTTTTTTCCCGCGCGGAGCGGCATCTCGCGCTGACCCTGCTTCGTGCGATGCGGCGTCGGGGCCCGGGGATCGTACCGGTTCCCGCGCTCGCGCGACGCGGCTACTCTCTCGCTTTCGCGGCGCGCGCGCCACCGCGGCGGCGGGGCGGGGCCGGACGGCGCCGCGTCGTCGAGGACGAACGTGATCCGTTGCGCCGTGCTCTTCTGCGCGCTCGCCGCCTCCGCGCGGGGCTTCGCGACACTTGCGACACCCGCGACTCCGGGCGCGCAGGCCGCGGCGGGCACGCCCGCCGACGTCGCGCAGGGCGTCGCGCGCGTGAACGCGCTCTACGACCAGAACCGTTTCACCGAGGCGGCGCAGCTCGGCGAGCAGCTGGTGAAGGCGAACCGCGAGTCGGCCGAGGCGTGGCACGCGCTGGCGCGCGTCCATCTGGCGGTCGAGTGGACGATGCGGCGCGACGCGCGCGCCGAGAGCGCGATGCGCAACGTGCTCCGGATCGACGGGCGCAAGCCCGACACGCTGCGCTGGATCGCGACCGCGCAGTTCCGCCAGGCCAAGTACGACGAGTGCCTGCCGCTGCTGGACGAGCTCGTCGACGCCGACCCGCCGCGCCTCTCCGGCGACCCGTTCGCGCAGATGCTCATGCTGCGCGCCAGCGTCCGGCTGCGGCGCGACGCGCTCGACGCCGAGGCGCGCGCGGCGGCGCGGCGCGACCTCGACCGCGCCCTCGCCGCCGTCCCCGTCCACGGCCCGTCGCGCGCGCTGCGCGCCGAGATGCTGCTCGACGACGGCAAGCCGGCCGAGGCGCTCGCCGACCTCGAGGTGGCGGTGCGCGCGCTGCCGGGGGACAAGGGGGTCCACTACCAGATGCAGGCGTGCCTCGTGCGCCTCAAGCGGCGCGAGGAGGCCGACCGCCACCGCGAGATCTGGCGCATCCTGAACCGGCTGACCGACAGCGTCGCTTCGGCCAACGCGCCCGACGCCGCGACGCGGCGGGAGCTCCTCCTGAAGCTGAAGGAGTTGAACCCCGACGACCTCGCGCGGCGGCTCGAGCTCTGCGAGAGCGAGATCTCCGCCGGCGAGATCGACGCGGCGCTCGCCGAGTGCGACGCTCTCCTCGAGCGCAAGCACGGCTGGCCCGCGGCGCAGCACCTGCGCGACGAGGCGCTGCGCGCCAAGGCGGGCGCGCGTCCGAACCTGCCGAACGCCGTCCCGGCGCAGGGGAAGGACGGCGGCGGGGAATGAAGCAGGTTCGTGGTCGCGCCGTCGCGCTGCTCGTCGCGGGGATCGTCGTCTCGATGCTCGCGACGCGCGGACAGGAGAGCGCGCCCGCGCCTTCGTCCGCGCCCGCTCCGGCGGTGACGCCGGACGCGTCGCCCGCCTTTCTCCTGCGCGACGACAGCGGCATCGACTTCGTCCACCGCCGCTTCATGACCCCGGGGAAGAAGTACCTGAACGAGGTGATGGGCTCGGGAGTGGGGCTGCTCGACTACGACGGCGACGGCCGGCTCGACGTCTACTGCGTGCAGTGCTGCCCGCTCCCCGGCAACCCGGTCAAGACGCCGGCGCCGCCCGACGCGCTCTACCACAACGAGGGGCGCGGCGCGGACGGGCGCGTCCGCTTCGCGCGCGTCGCCGACTCGGTGGCGGTGAAGAAGGCCGACGGCACCGTCGTGAAGAAGCCGCTCGGGCTCGGCGACCGTGAGTACGGCATGTCGGTCACCTGCCCCGACGTGAACAACGACGGCTTCCCCGACGTCTTCGTCACCAACGTCTGCCAGGGGGTGCGCTACCGCGACAAGGGCAACGGCGTGATGGTCGCCGTGTCGAACGGCGGACGCGACACGCTCTACCGCAACAACGGCGACGGCACCTTCACCGACGTGACCGACAAGTCGGGGATCGTCGACGTCGACTGGAGCGGGCCGGCCGGGTGGGCCGACCTCGACGGCGACGGCGACCTCGACCTCTACCTCGGCAACTACGCCGTCCTCGACTTCGACCACTACACGCCGTGCGCGACCAAGGAGCTGGTGAGCTACTGCCACCCCGACACGCTCAAGTCGGCGCCCGACCGCCTCTTCCGCAACGACGGCGACTTCAAGTTCGTCGAGGTGACGAAGGAGGCGGGGATCGTCGAGCCGGGGCGCGGCGGGAAGGCGCTCGCCGTGCTGCCGTTCGACTGGGACGGCGACGGGAAGCTCGACCTCTACGTCGCCAACGACGCCGACCCCAACTACCTCTGGCACAACGTCGGCGGGCCGGCCGGGATGAAGTTCGAGGAGGTCGCGGCCGGCGCCGGCATCGCGGTCGACGGCAAGGGGCGGCCGCAGTCGTGCATGGGGAGCGACTTCGCCGACGTGAACGGCGACCTGCGCCTCGACCTCCTCTCCGCGAACTTCGGCCGCGAGGGGAGCGTGCTCTACGTGCGCGGCGACGGCGACTCCTACGACGACCGCAGCTTCCCGAGCGGCATCGGCGACGCGACGCTGCTCTCGACCGGCTTCGGCGCGCGCTTCCTCGACTTCGACCGCGACGCGGACATGGACCTCGTGCAGGTGAACGGCCACGTCCTCGACAACATCCACGACGTCGACGCCGGCCAGACCTTCGAGCAGGCGCCGCTCTTCCTGGAGAACCGCGGCGACGGGACGTTCGTCTCGATCGGGGAGCGGCTCGCTCCCTACTTCCGGCAGAGGAGCCTCGGGCGCGGGCTCGCGGCCGGCGACCTCGACGACGACGGCGACCTCGACCTGGTGGTCCTCGAGAACGACGGGCCGCTGCGCGTGCTGGAGAACGTGCTCGCGACGCAGAACCACTGGATCGCCTTCAAGCTGGTCGGCACGCGCAGCCCGCGCGACGCGATCGGCGCGCGCGTCGTGGTGACCTGCGGCGACAAGAAGCAGGTCCAGCAGGTGATCGGCTCGTCGTCCTACTTCAGCTGGCAGGACCTGCGCCTCTTCTTCGGCGTGGGCGCCCGCACCGACGCCGCGAGCGCGGAGATCCGCTGGCCGTCGGGCCAGGTCCAGCGGGTCGAGAAGCTCGCGCTCGACTCCTGCATCACGATCACCGAGCCGCGGTGAAAGCGGGGCGCGCGCCGATGGAGCAACCGCAAAGCGACGCCGCGAAGGGCTCCCGCGCTCCGCTCGGAGTGGTGGCCGGGATCGCCGCCGCCGCGCTCGTCGCCGGGGCGGCCGCCGCCGCGCTGCGCGCGCCGCCGCCGTCGGCGCC
>DASRRB010000022.1:0-1646 GCA_035695985.1 Planctomycetota bacterium
AGTGCGCCTGCCGGCTGCCGGGTCGCGTCGAGACCGCGACTTCGAAGTCGGCGAGCGCCTCCTCGGTGCGACCCTCCGCGAGCAGCGCCTCCCCCCGCGCCAGACGCGCACGACCGCCGCGCGGCAGCAGCTCGACCGCGCGCCCGAGGTCGGCGAGCGCGGCGGTGCGCAGCGCGGGCTCCTGCGGACTCTGGCGCAGACGGATCTCGGCGCGCAGCACCAGCAGGTCGGAGAGGAGCGTGACGTCGCTGCCGGCGGCGGCGGGCGCATCGACCACTTCGGCGATCAGGCGCAGCGCCTCCTCGTGCTCCGACTGGTCGAAGAGCGCCTGCGCGAGCAGGCCGAGCACGTCGGGCCGCCGGCCCACGAGCTTCAGCGCGCGGCGCGCCGCCGACTCGGCGCGCGCGGGGCGGCGGTAGAGGTACTCGGGGTCGAGGTGCACGCGCGCCAGCGCGATCCACGCGGTCGCGTCGTCCGCGTACTCGCGCACGGTCCGTTCGGCGAGCTCGACGGCTTCGGGGTAGCGCCGCTCCGCTCCGAGCTGCGCGATCGCCTTCACCTTCTCCGCGCACGGCGGCGGCGAGGCGCGACACGGCGTCTGCGACTCGAAGAGCAGGAACGGGAGGAGCAGCCACGCTCCGGCGAGACTCGAAGACCCCCTGGCGACCGACATCGCAGTGACCTGGCTTCACGATCCGATCGCGAAGGGGGGGCGGCTTCGCGCGCGGCGTTGTACGACTCGACGCGGGATCGGTTCGAAATCGTGCGAGCGGCGCCCGCTAGCGCGCGGGCCCCGGCTCGACGACGGCGTGGTAGCGGTCGAGGGCGAGCCCGGAGAGCTGCTGGACGGCGCCCGACGGCCAGCGCACGGTCGCGCTCGCCGTGACCTTCGCGGGATCGACGGCGCCGACGCCGAAGAAGACGCGCAAGTCGGACCAGGAGAGGTACGAGCAGGAGCCGATCACCGGCTCGATCTGCTTCTTGCCGGCGCATTCGATCGTGACCGTCGCGCCGATCGCGTCGCGCGAGCTCTTCGTCCCCTGCAGCGCGAAGCCGATCCAGTGGTTGCCGTTGGCGCAGCGATTCTCGAGCAGCACGAGCGGATGGTCGTTCTCGAGCACCACGACGTCGAGGTCGCCGTCGTCGTCGAGGTCGCCGGTCGCGAGCCCGCGACCGAGGTTCTGCTTGCGGAAGAACGGCGAGATCGTCGCGCCGACCTCGTCGAACGTCCCGTTGCCGCGGTTCTGGTAGAGGTGCGGCACCTGCTCGAAGGTCTGGGACGGATCGGCGTCCTTGATGTCGTCGACGATGTGGCCGTTCACGACCATCAAGTCGAAGTCGCCGTCCTTGTCGACGTCGAAGAAGCGCGCGCCGAAGCCGGTGAAGAGGTAGGAGGGCGCCCCGAGCCCGCTCGGCCAGGTGCGATCCTCGTAGAAGCCGTCGGCGCCGCGCACGTAGAGGATGCTCGCCTCCTTGCCGAAGTTCGCGGCGAAGAGGTCGAGGTCGAGGTCGCCGTCGATGTCGGCGAGGTCGGTCCCCATGCACGACTGCGAGGAGCCGCGCCCGCTGACGGCGACGCCGAGCCAGCCCGCCTGCTCCTCGAAGTGCAGGTCGCCGCGGTTCATCCAGAGGTAGTTCTCGTCGGC
>DASRRB010000023.1:0-4867 GCA_035695985.1 Planctomycetota bacterium
ACCCAGCTTGCGCATCAGGTGCATCGCCGCCGTCCAGTTGCCGTGGCAGTCGAGCAGCGCGCCGGTGATGCCGCCGTTCAGCATCCCGGGGAACGCCTGGTGGTGCGGCTGCGCGCGCCACTCGGCGACGAAGCCGCCGTCGGGCGTCTCGAAGCTGCGGATGTGGAGGCCGTGCGCGTTCACGGGACCGCAGCCGAAGCAGATGCTGGTCGGCGAGTATTGCTCCTGCACGCTCGGTCCGGTCGTCACGTCGACTCCTATTCCGCGAAGGTCACGGGCGACGCGGACGCGGCGCCGGTGAAGGTCGCGCCGTAGCGCGCGCGATAGACCGTGGCGATCAGCGCCGCGCCGCCGACCACGCACGCGGCGACCAGGAACGGCGCGCGCGGCGAGATCGCGAAGCACCAGCCCGCGACGTAGGGACCGACGGCGCGCGCGAGGCTCGCCGCCGACTGCGAGACGCCGAGGTAGGCGCCCTGCTTGTTCGCCGGCGCGGCGCGCGACATGAGCCCGGCGATCGCGGGATTCGAGAGCCCGAAGCCGAGCGGCAGGAGGGCGCAGCCGGCGAGCACCATCCACCAGCTCGACGCGGCGCCGATGATCGCGAGCGCGAGGCCGAGGAAGAGCGGGCCGGCGATCACGAGGCGCGTCTCGCCGAACTTCGGCACGAGGCGCCGGATCAGGCCACCCTGGATCAGCGCCGAGATGATGCCGATGTAGAACATGTAGAAGCCGGCCTGCCGGCCACCCCGGATGATGTCGTCGAGCTTCATCTCGCTCACCGCCGCGGGCAGGTGGAAGACGGTCGGGAACAGTGCGAAGCCGAAGCGGATGAACATCGACTCGAAGGCGGTGAAGGCGAAGATCGCGAGGAAGTTGAGGACGACCAGCGTCCCGGTCCGCCCCTGCGTCAGCGCCCCGCGCACGTCGGTCGCGTGGAAGTCGCGGCTCGCCTCGCTCGCGTGGACGGGCGGCTCGGGCAGCCGCAGCCAGCCGAAGAGCGCCGCCGCGATCGAGAGCCCGGCCGCCGCGTAGCCCGGGAGCGCCAGGCTCCAGGTACTCATGATCCCGCCGACCGGCGGCCCGAACGTGAAGCCGAGGCCGAAGGCGGCGCCGACCAGCCCCATCCCCTTGGCGCGCTCCTCGGGTTTCGTGACGTCCCCGATGTAGGCGAAGGCGACGGACACGTTCGCCGCGAAGAATCCGGCCAGCAGGCGCGAGACGTAGAGCATCGCCATGCCGTGGGCGTTCGCGAACAGGACGTAGGAGAGCGAGGTACCGACCAGTCCGCCGATCAGGACCGGCCGTCGCCCGATCCGGTCGGAGAGGCGCCCCCACAGCGGCGCGAAGAGGAACTGCATGCCGGAGAAGCAGGTGAAGAGCAGGCCGAGTTCGCGCTCGCTCGCTCCGTACGCCTTCGAGTAGGTCGGGAGCAGCGGGATCACGATCCCGAAGCCGAGCAGGTCGATGAAGACCGTCAGGAAGATGAACAGCAGCGGCGAGCGCGCGGGCTTCGGTCCTGAATTCATGGGGCGGGGAGTATAGGGCGGTCGCGCGCGCGCCACGGCTACACTCCGCGCCCCGAGCCCGGCGCGAGCCGCGCCGCCGCTCGCATCGGACGGTGACCCCATCGCGCACGGCCCGACCATCGGCGGCAGATTCTTCACGGCGCTCGCGGCGCAGCAGGTCGAGTCGCCCGCGGCCGCCGGATCCGCGCCGGCCCTGTCCGAGCCGGGCGTCTTCGGCGGCTCGCCGCTGCTCTGGTCGGGCTTCTTCGTGGTCGTGCTCGGCCTGCTCTTCGTCGACCTGTGCGTGCTGCACCGCAAGTCGGAGACGCCGCGGCTGCGCGACGCGGTCGTGACCGGCGCGATCTGGGTCGGGCTCGCGCTCGCGTTCGGCGCCGGCGTCGCGTGGCGGATGGGGGCGCGTCCGGCGCAGGAGTTCCTGACCGGCTACGTCGTCGAGCTCTCGCTCTCGTTCGACAACCTCTTCGTCTTCCTCGTGCTGTTCCGCTTCTTCAAGGTCGAGCCGAAGCACCAGCGGCGCGTCCTCTTCTGGGGGATCCTCGGCGCGCTCGTCCTGCGCGGCCTCTTCATCGTGGCGGGGGCGGCGCTGCTCGACCGCTTCGACTGGCTCGCCTACTTGTTCGGCTTCTTCCTCGTCTTCACGGGGGCGAAGCTCTTCCGCGGCGAGTCGGCCGAGTACGCCCCGGAGAAGAAGGGGACGCTGCGGCTCGTGCGCCGCTTCGTCCCGGTGAGCGCGCAGCCGCACGAGGGGCGCTTCTTCGTCTCCGAGAACGGGAAGCGCGTGGCGACGTCGCTCTTCCTCTGCCTCCTCTCGGTCGAGCTCTCCGACGTCGTCTTCGCCGTCGACTCGATCCCGGCGATCTTCGGGATCACGCTCGACCCGTTCATCGTCTACACGTCGAACGTCTTCGCGATCCTCGGGCTGCGCAGCTTCTTCGCGCTCCTCGCGATCCTGATCAGCGCGTTCCACCACCTGCACTACGGGCTCGCGTTCGTGCTCACGTTCATCGGCGTGAAGATGCTGCTGCCGGCGTTCAACGTGCACATCGGCGTCGGCATGTCGCTGAGCGTCGTACTCGGCGCGATCGCCCTCTCGATCGTGGCGAGCCTGATGCGGCCGCCGCCGCCGAAGGGTGACGTGCCGCCCGACGCGTGAGCGCGGCGCGTCAGCGGTCGGGCGCGGTGGCGAGGAGCTGCTCGCCGAAGGTCCAGACGCCGGGCCCGAAGTCGACCTCGACGGTGAACGACTGCCGCGCGTCGAACGACGACGGGAGCCAGACCATCGCCGACGTCGCCGTCGCGGTCACGCCGCCCTGCACGACGCGGATCGAGAGGGTCGGCATGCCGGTCCCCGCGAGGTCGGTCGTCGGATAGATCGGCACGAAGAGGAGCGCGACGTGGCCCGCGGTCGGGCGCAGCGCGCCGTCGCGCTCGAACGTCCGCGCGCGCTTCGCGGCGCCGGCGCCCGGAGCGTCGGGGCGGCACTCGAAGCGCACCATCTTCGCCGTTTCGAAGCGTGCGACGCCGCCCGCGAATTCGCGCGCCTTCGGCAGCGGCCAGACGTCCATCGAGCCGGTCGCGAGGAGCGAAAGGTCGACGTCCTCGCCGTCGCTCGCGGCGTTCAGGCGCGCGACCGCCTCGACCGCGACGGCGGCGAGCGGCGTGAACGTGTCGCCGTCCATGATCGGGAGCAGCTTCTCGTCGACGTCGAGCACGCACTTCGCGCCGAACGCCGCACCGAGCTTCGCCGCGAGGTCGAGCGCCTGCGCCGCCTTCACGTTCCCGCCCATCGAGTTGCCGCAGGTGGGCCGGATGTCGGGGACGACGCGGCCGCCTTCTGATTCCGGCCGCTGCACCAGCCTCGAGCGCCAGAACCAGCCCGAGCGACGGGCGTCGAGCTCACGGTCCAGGACCGCGAGGACGGCCGCCTCGCGCGGGCGCGCCGCCGCCGGCTTCGCATCGCGCGGCGGCGGCGCGAAGGCGGACGAGAAGACGGCGAGCGGGAAAATGATCCGGAGAGGCCTTCCCACGGGCGGCACTCCACGCGGCGAGGCTCGGCTCGCCGGGTCCGGGCGCGGACGCGCAGGTGTAGCCGCGTGCCGCCGCGCGGGAAACGGCCGATTCGCGCCGCGCCGTAACGCCGAGGTGCGGCGCCGGTCGTAAGGGGGCCCCTCGAAGTACGCCCGCCCGCTCGCGGCGGGCCGCAGCGGAGCTCCCGATGGATTCCCGATTCGCCCGCTCGAAGTGGAGGGTGCTCGCCGCGGCGGCGGCGGCCGCCGTGCTCGGCGTCGCGATGGCGCGCGGCGGCGACGACGGCGCGAGGAAGGCGACGAAGCTCGACTGGAACGGCGGCGCCACCGGCTACGTGCGCGTCACCGACCTCGACCGCTCGATCCGCTGGT
This sequence comes from Planctomycetota bacterium, assembly GCA_035695985.1. Classification (GTDB taxonomy): domain Bacteria; phylum Planctomycetota; class B15-G4; order B15-G4; family SIAN01; genus DASRRB01. The sequence goes on from DASRRB010000023.1 coordinate 3,929, forward strand.
ACCACGAGAAGCTCGGCTTCGAGCTGATCTTCAAGGTCGACGCGATCGGCTGGTGTGAATTGAAGAGCCCGCTCGAGAAGCTCTCGATCGGGCTGCTGAAAGCGGAAAAGGTCGAGGCCGGCGGCGGCGCGACGCTCGTCTTCGGCGTGAAGGACGCCGACGCCGCGCGCCAGTCCCTCGAGGCGGCGGGCGTGAAGATGCAGGGGCCGACGATCGTGCACGAGGGCTACGTGAAGCTCGTCCCGTTCCTCGACCTCGACGGCAACCTCTTCACGCTCTCCCAGTCGCTCGAGGTTCCCGCCGCCGCCGGCAGGCCGGAGGGCGGGGTGCGTTGACCGGAGCCGCGCGCAGCGACGAGGAGCTCATGGCGGAGGTGCGGGGCGGCGCGCTCGACCGCCTCGCGGAGCTCTTCCGTCGCCATGCGCCGCTCCTGCGCGAGTTCTTCCGGCGCCGCGTCCGCGACGCGCCGGCGAGCGACGACCTCGTGCAGGAGACGTTCCTGCGCGTGCTGCAGTACCGGCAGAGCTGGCGCGGCGAGGGGACGTTCGCCGGCTGGCTCTTCCGGCTCGCCGCCAACTTGATGCGCGACCGGAGCGCGCGCACGCGCCGCGAGGGCGAGCCGTCGGAACCGGCGAACACGACGGAGCCGGCGGCGCCCGCCGGGCGCGACGGCGCGCGCCCCGACGCGTCGCTGGCGCGCGCGGAGGCGGCCGCACGGCTGCACGCGGCGCTCGCGCAGCTCGAGCCCGACGCGCGCGCGCTCGTCGCGATGCGCTGGTTCGAGGGGATCGACGCCGACGCGATCGGGCGGCGCCTCGGCTGCACGGCGGGCGCCGCTCGCGTCCGCCTCCATCGAGTCCACGCGCGCCTGCTCGACGCCTACTGCCGCAGCCGCGCGCCCGAGGCGTCCGAGCGCGCCGCCGATTCCGCCAGGAGCCG
>DASRRB010000024.1:0-9985 GCA_035695985.1 Planctomycetota bacterium
CGGGCGTAGGCGGCGGCGGCGCCGATCGGGTCGGAGTCGGGCCGGACGAGCTCGATCGCGCGGGCGGTCTCCCGCTCCGCCTCGTCGTGGCGGCCCAAGGCGCTCAGCACTCCGGCAAGATTCGTCCGAAGCAGGGCCTCCCCGGGGCCCTCGTCGACTTCCTGTTGCAACTCGAGAGCGCGCAGGTAATGATTGGCCGCGTCTTCCAGGGCTCCCTGCCTCTCGTCCAGGACGCCCAGCTGATTGAGCGCGAGGATCTCCTCCGCTTTTTCGGACGTCCCAAAGGCGAGCGACAACGCCTCCTCGTACCGGCGCCGTGCGTCTTCCAGGCGTCCACTCTCGAGGGCGGTGTCGCCGGCAGCGACGAGGAATCTCGCCGAGCTCTGGCGGCTCGATCCCGGGTCGCTCTCCACCGCCCCGCAGGCGGCGAGAAGCCCCGCGACGAAGACGGAGAAGACGACGGCCAGGAACCGCGGCGCGGGGCCGACCCCAAGGTCGACCCCCCCGAGTGAAGTTGCCGCGGAATCCGGCCGATGGGAGGGGGAGTTGCGGTCGCAAGACCGCCGCTCCCGGCAAATCGGCCGCACGACCGCGGCCGCGGAGGGGGGCCGCGACGCAGCGGCCGCAAGTGGAATCGAAGCGGTTCGGGTGGACATCGCGGTTCGTCTGCTCGACCGAAGACGATTCGAGTCCGAATGAGCGCGAGTGCCGGCGGCGCGAGACGTCCGCCGCGCTCCGTGGTCGGACCTTCAGAGACTTTTATCGGCAGCCGAGTGCGCCAGGCACCGCTCCATCGCCGCGAGCCGTTCGCTCCAGGCGGGACGGTGCGACACGAAGTGCGATCGCGCACCGGCAGACGGAGTTCGATCCTTTGAACGACATGAACGAGTTCCAGCCCCGGCCCATGGACGGCCACTCGTCCTCGGGGCGCTTTCCATACAAGCACAAGCGCCGGCGCCGTGGCCGCGGCCGCGGCCCGCGCGACGAGGGCTACGGGTTCCGCGGTCCCGAGACGGGCGTGCAGGTCAATGCGCCGCGCCCCTTCGCTCCGCCTCCGGGCGCTCCGACGCCGGGCGGCGGCATCGGCGGACCGATGGGTCCCGCCGGCGCCGTTGCGCCGCAGGCGTTCGCCCCCGCGGTCGCCGCGGCGGCTCCCAATCCCAATCGGCGCGTCGGCACGCTCGGCGGCGGCGTCCTCGACCTCAATCCCGACGGCTACGGCTTCCTGCGCTCGATCGAGCGCCACTTCGAGCCGAGTCCCGACGACCTCTTCGTCCCGACCGCGCTGGTGCGCCGCTACGGCCTGCGGCTCGGCTCCTACATCGAGGGGACGATCGGGCCTCCGCGCGGACGCGGCGGCAACTACGCCGTCGAGCGCATCGACCGCGTCGACGGCCTCGACCCGGAGGCCGCCTTCGGCCGTCCGCTCTACAAGTCGCTCGTCTCGATCGACCCGGCCGAGCAGTACATGATGGAGGACGGGTCGGGCGACCTCACGCTGCGCGTGATCGACCTGCTCTGCCCGATCGGCAAGGGGCAGCGCGCCCTCATCACCGCGTCGCCGCGCTCCGGCAAGACGATCATCCTGCAGAAGATCGCCAAGCGGATCATGGAGGGCTACCCCGACACGCACCTCATGGTGCTGCTGATCGACGAACGGCCCGAGGAGGCGACCGACTTCTCGCGCGCCATCACGCACGGCGAGGTGATCTTCTCGACCAACGACGAGCCGCCGAGCCACGGCATCCGCGTCGCCGAGCTCGCCGCCGAGCGCGCCAAGCGCCTGCTCGAGAGCGGCCGCGACGTCTTCATCCTGCTCGACTCGCTCACCCGACTCGGCCGCAACTACAACGCGGAGATCAAGTCGGGCGGCCGCACGATGTCGGGCGGCCTCGACTCTCGCACGATGGAGAAGCCGCGCGCGATGTTCGGCGCGGCGCGCAACGTCGAAGGCGGCGGCTCGCTGACGATCTGCGCGACGGCGCTGGTCGAGACCGGCAGCCGCATGGACGAGGTGATCTTCGAGGAGTTCAAGGGCACCGGCAACATGGAGCTGGTGCTCGACCGCAAGCTCGCCGAGCGGCGCGTCTTCCCGGCGATCGAGATCAACAAGTCCGCCACGCGGCGCGAGGAGCGCCTGATCAAGCCCGACGTGCTCGACCGCATGTGGACGCTGCGGCGCGTGCTGAACAAGATGAATCCGATCGAGGCGATGGAGCTGCTGCTCCAGAAGCTCGAGAAGACCGAGACGAACGCGGAGTTCCTGAGCAAGTTCATCATTCGAGAGTGAGCGCCCGATCGGGCGCTCACCGGCGAGAGTGATCGCCCGAAGCGGGCGCTCACTGCCGCGATTCGACGATCGATCCTCCCGTCGTCCCGACCGGTATGGTCACCCGCCGCGGCCGCGCGAGCTGCGCCGCCGCCGCAGGAGGATCTCGATGGCGTTGCTGGACATCACGGTCTCCCAGGTCGGGCCGACGTGGTACGCGGGCTGGGGCACGCTCGCGCTCGTGAACGCGGGGCTCGCGCAGGGCAAGAACCGCAGCGGATTCGCGTGGTTCGTCGCCTCGCTCTTCGTCGGTCCGATCGCGACGCTGCTCATCGTCGTCCTCGACCCCGCGCCCAAATCCGCCGCGCGGTGACGCCCGTCGTTCAGCGCCGCGCCGGTCCCAACCGGTAGATCTCGGCGAGCCCGTCCGCGCTCTGGAAGACGCGGGCGAAGCGCTCCGCCGTGGGCGTCTTCCCGCGGACCAGGTGGCTCGCCAGCGGGTCGTGCAGCGGGTGGCCGCCGACGCGCAGCACGACGACGTGCTTCACGCCGAGCCGCTCGTACTCCGCGAGGACCTCTCCGGCGCCCGCGAAGCAACGGTCGAACGTCGCCTGCGTGGCGCCGCCCGTGAAGAGCGTGCGCCACTCCCCGAAGCCGCCGGCGTACGCCTCGAGGAAGGGCTGGTCGTTGCGCCACGACGAGACGCCCGGACGACCCGACATCAGGTGGAGCGTCGGGTCGAGCGTCGCCGCGAAGACGTCGCCGGGCGCCGTCGAGCTCGCGAGCCACGCGGCCGCCTCCTCGAGCGGCGCGAGCGGCACCGCGACGCCGAAGCGCGACGCGCGGCCGCTCTCCTCGCGGAAGAGCGCGGCGGTCGACGGCGCGTTCCACGCCATGAGCGCGACGAACGTCGAGATCGCCGCGGTCGCCGCGACGCGCGGCGCGCTCCGGCACGCGCGGGCGAACGTCGCCCCCGCGCCCTCGCCGATCCACGCGATCGCGAGCGGCGCGACCGGCGCGAGGAAGCGCGTGTCGGCGAACGGCCACGGCAGCAGCAGGAGCCCGTACCCGCCGAGCAGCCACGCGACCGACGACGCCGGCCGGCGCGCGCGCGTCCGGAACGCGACGTACGCGAGAGCCGCGAGCGCGACGATCGCCGCGCTTCGGAGCGCGAACGGCAGGAGCCCCGTGCCGTCGGCCGCCGGCAGCCGCGGCAGGACGGTCGCGAGGAAGTAGTCGGCGAAGCGGACCAGGTTGAGCGCGACCACCTGCAGCAGCTCGCCCGCCCCCTTCGGCAGCAGGGCCGAATAGGGGGGGCCGAGCAGCCCCGAGCTCGCGAGCTCCGGGTTGGCGCGCACGGAGAAGGCGCTCCAGGCCGCTGCGACGAACCACGGCGCGAGCATCCCCGCCAGGAACACCGCGCGCGGACGGGTGCGGCGCGGCGCGGCGAGCTCCCGCGTGACGCCGAACACGTACGCCGCGGCCGCGAGCGCGATCGCCATCCCCGCGCTGCGCGCCGCCGGCAGCAGGCCGACGAGGAGTCCGGTCAGCGCGAGCGCGCGCGGCGTCGCGCCGCCGGGCGCCGCGACGAGGCCGTCGAGGCGGACGACCACCGCCAACAGCAGCGCGGTGAAGAGCGGCTCGCTCATCAGGTGCTGCGCGTTGCCGAGCAGCTGGGGCAGCGCGAACGTCGCGAGCCCCGCCGCCAGCGCCGCCGCCGGAGGCCATCCGCGCCGGACGGTCAGCCAGCGCAGGAAGAGGAAGAGCGCGAGCGCCATCCAGGCCGCGTTGGCGGCCACGAGGCGGTGGACGTTCGCGAGCCCCGGCCCCTGCGCGCCGAGCAGCGCCGACTCGAGCGCCAGCGCGACGGGATGGAGCGGCGGGAAGCGGGCCGTGCGCACCTCCGCCGGCGCGTGGCCGTCGACCGGGCCGCGCCCCGCCGCGATCTCGCGCGCCATCGAGAGGTAGACGCCGTCGTCGTGCATCAGCCCGGCGACGTCGGGCCGGCGCGCGAGCAGCAGCGCGAGCGCGACGCCGAACGGGAGCGCGATCCACGGCACGAGGCTCGCCCGACGGCCGATGCGCGCCGGCGTCGGCGCGTCGCCTTGCAGCGGTCCCCCGGCGCTCGCAGAATCGCGATCCTTCTTCATGGGCACGAAGCCGCCATCCTACGCCGGTCGCGCGTGCGCGGGCGCTCGCGTCCCGGCGCTCCTGACGCTCCTCGTCGCGATCACCGCCGTCCTCGCGATTCCGCTCGCCTGCTCCGGCCGCGATGCGCGCCGCCTCAACGTCCTGCTGATCTCGATCGACAGCCTGCGCGCCGACCACCTCGACTGCTACGGATACCGGTCGGCGACCGGCGCGCCGACTTGCCCGAACCTCGACCGATTCGCGAAGGAGGGCGTCCTCTTCGAGCACGCGGTCTCGACGACGTCGTGGACGCGTCCTTCGCACCTCGCCCTGTTCACGGGGCTGCCCGACGTCGCGCACGGCGCCGTGAACGACGAGAAGGGGCTCACGCCGCAGTGCGTCATGCTGCCGGAGATCCTGCAGGGCGCCGGCTACGCGACCGCCGGCTTCTTCTCCGGGCCCTACCTCGACGCGAAGTACGGCTTCGACCGCGGCGGCGGCTTCGACGTCTACGAGAACGCGTCGGGCGTCGAGCAGCAGGTCGAGGCCGCGATCGGCGCCGCCGTGAAGTCCATCCAGTCCGATCCCGATCTCGCCCCCGAGGAGAAGCAGCAGCGGATTCGCGCGGAGGTCGGGAAGGTGACCGAGGACTCGTACCACCGCGCGTCGACCGCGAACCGCGTCACCGACCGCGCGACGCGCTGGCTCGACGAGCAGAAGGGGAAGAGCGCCCCCTTCTTCCTCTTCGCGCACTACTTCGACGTGCACTACGACTTCGCGCCGCCCGAGGAGCGCTACGCCGCGCGCTTCTGGCCGGGCGGGCAGCGGCCGCGCATCAACGGCGACGACTTCTTCACGCGCGAGGACGTGGAACCGGCGATGTCGGCCGCCGACCTCGCCGGCGTGGAGAGCTACTACGACGGGGAGGTCCTCTGGGTCGACGAGCAGGTCGGCCGCCTGCTGAAGCACGTCGACGAGCTCGGCCTGCGCGACGACACGCTCGTCGTCGTCGTCTCCGACCACGGCGACGAGTTCTTCGAGCACGGCACGAAGGGCCACCGCCAGAACCTCTTCGAGCCGACGCTCGGGGTCGTGACGATGGCACGCCTGCCGGGACGGCTGCCGGCGGGGCGTCGCGTCGCGCAGCGCGTCAGCCTCGTCGACGTCGCGCCGACGATCGTCGACCTGACCGGCGCGGCCGCGGTGGCCGACCGGGGCGCGGCGAGGATCGAGCCGCTCGTCCACGGCATGTGGGGACGCAGCGTCCTGCCGCTCGTCACGGGCGAGGAGAAGGGCGACCGCGACTGCCTCGGATACCTGTTCAACCTCTGGCAGGAGAAGGGCCACCCGATCGACGTCTGGGCGCTCTGGACCGGCTCGCGCAAGGTCGTCGTCACGCGCCGGTTCGAGTTCGAGGACGAGACGAAGCAGAACGCTCCGCAGGTGCGTCGCCTCAAGCTCCTGGAGCGCACCGGACTGCTCTTCGACCTCGCGAACGATCCGGGCGAGCGGCACGACCTCTCGAACTCGGGCGCGGCGGCGGACGCGGCCGCGCTCGCGCGCTTCGACGCGACGTTCGCCGCCGGCAGTGCGCTCGCGCGGCTGCTCGACGCCTTCGAGGTCGGTCCGCCGCCGCCGCCGCTGAGCGAATTCGAGAAGCTCGCCCTGGAGAAGCTCGGCTACACGCAGGCCGATCTGCCGAAGCCGTTCCCGAAGGGGACGGCGCTCAAGCTCTCGCTCCTGCCGCTCCCGCAGTTCCCGCGCTGAAGTCCGCGGGAACGAAAGCGGGAGCGGTCTCGAGACCGCTCCCGCGCGTCGCTCCGGGTCGTGTCGAGCTGCGCCTACTTCGCCTTGCGGCGCTCCTCGAGCTGCTTCTTGCGCTTCTCCTCGACCGCGAGGGCGAGCGAGGCGGGCAGCGGCTGGTACTCGTCGGGCTCCATCGCCGCCGTGCCGCGGCCCTGCGTGAGCGAGCGGAGCGTCGTCGAGTAGCCGAAGATCTCGCCGACCGGCACCTTGCCGAACAGCACGCGCGTCAGGCCGCGCGCCTCGATGTCGGAGATCTCGGAGCGGCGCGAGTTGAGGTCGCCGATCACGTCGCCGAGGTACTCCTCGGGCACCTGCACCTCGAACTTCATGGTCGGCTCGTAGAGGCGGCGGTTGCCCTCCGCGGCCATGCGCACGGCGAGCACGCCCGCCGCACGGAATGCCATCTCGCTCGAATCGACGTCGTGGTACTTGCCGTCGTAGATCTCGGCGGTGATGCCGAGGAATGCGTAGCCGAGCTCGCCGCCCGTCTCGCAGTAGGCCTCGATGCCCTTGCGGACCGCCGGGATGAACTCCTTCGGCACCGAGCCGCCGGTGATGGCGTTCTCGAACTGCACGCCCGACTCGGTCGACGGGCCGAACCGCATCTTCACGACGGCGTACTGGCCGTGGCCGCCGGTCTGCTTGATGTGCTTGGCCTCGACGTCGACGGTCCGCGCGAAGCTCTGGCGGTACGCGACCTCCGGCTCGCCGACCGTCGCGGCGACCTTGTAGTCGCGGATGATCCGGTTCTTCAGCACGTCGAGGTGCAGCTCGCCCATCCCGCCGATGATCGTCTGCTCGGTCTCGGGATCGGTGAACCACTTGAAGGTCGGGTCTTCACGGGCGAGCTTCGCGAGCGTCTCGGAGAGCTTCTCGCGGTCGCCGCGGCTCGCCGGCTCGATCGACATCAGGATGACCGGCTCGGGGAAGACGATCTTCTCGAGCAGGACCGGGTGGTCTTCGTCGCAGATCGTGTCGCCGGTGAGCGTGCTCTTCAATCCGACGACGGCTGCGATGTCGCCCGCCTCGACGGAGTCGATCGGGTCGCGGTGCGCCGCGTGCATCTTGTAGATGCGGCCGATGCGCTCGCGCTGCCGCTTGCCCGGGTTCCAGATCTGCGCGCCCTGGTCGAGCTGGCCCGAGTAGACGCGGATGAAGGTGAGGTCGCCGTTGGGGTCGGTGATCGTCTTGAACGCGAGCGCGGCGAACGGCTGCTCGCGGTCGAGCGGGATCGACTTCTTGATCTTGTGGTCGTCCGGGTCGCTGGCCTCGATGGCCCCGACGTCGACGGGCGACGGCAGGAAGTCGATGACCGCGTCGAGCATGAGCTGGACGCCGACGTTCTTCAGCGCCGAGCCGCCGCACACGAGGAAGAAGCGCGAGTCGATCGAGCCCTTGCGCAGCGCCGCCTTCACCTCGTCGGCGGGGATCTCCTCGCCCTCGAGGAAGCGCTCGAGGATCGAGTCGTCGCACTCGGCCGCCGCCTCGAGCAGCTTCTCGCGGCGCGCCTTGGCGGCCTCCACGTGGTCGGCGGGGATCTCCTGCTCGACGATCTCGGTCCCGTTGTCGCCCTCGAACCGGATCGCCTTCATCTTGACCAGGTCGATCAGCCCCTTGAGGTCCTTCTCCTTGCCCCACGGGATCTGGATCGCGACCGGGCGCGCGCCGAGCCGCTTCTCGATCGAGGAGAGGCACTCGTCGAAGTCGGCGCCCAGGCGGTCGAGCTTGTTCACGAAGCAGATGCGCGGCACGCCGTGCTTGTCGGCCTGGCGCCAGACCGTCTCCGACTGCGCCTCGACGCCCGACACGCCGTCGAACACGACGCAGGCGCCGTCCAGGACGCGCAGGCTGCGCTCGACCTCGGCCGTGAAGTCGACGTGGCCGGGGGTGTCGATCAGGTTGATCGTGATGTGCTTCCAGCGGCACGTCGTGGCGGCGCTGGTGATGGTGATGCCGCGCTTGCGCTCCTCTTCGAGGTAGTCCATCGTCGCGGCGCCGTCGTGCACCTCGCCGATCTTGTGGGTGCGCGCGGTGAAGAAGAGGATGCGCTCGCTGACCGTGGTCTTCCCTGCATCGATGTGGGCGATGATGCCGATGTTGCGGAGGTTCGGCAGGTCGAGCGTGGAGGCGGGGTCCTTGCCGGAGGGGCTGCGGGAAGGCGTCGTGGTACTCATGACGAACCTCGGGGGAGGGGAGCCGGGGCGGGACCCCGTTCCGTCGGGCCACCGTCGTTCCGACACGCCAAGTGAGCGCGCCGTCGGACGGTCGGGCCTGGAAAAAAGGGTGCAAGACTTTGCCGGAAAAGCGGTTCGTCGTCAATTCGGCCGCGCACTCTTGAGCGCGCGCCCCCGCGAGGGCGGAACGAGCCTGATCCGGGTCGCCGCCCTGATGGCAGGGATGCTCCTGATCGCGCTCGTGATCGTCGCGTCGATCCAGCGGCCGAAACGGGTCACGTCGGTCGTGCTCGTCGTGCTCGACACGGTGCGCGCCGACCACCTGACGCCGTACGGGTATCCCAAGGAGACGACGCCGCGGCTCGCCCGCTTCGCCCAGGAGGGGCTCCTCTTCGAGCAGGCGCGCAGTGCCGCCCCGTGGACGCTCCCGAGCCATGCGTCCCTCTTCACCGGGAAGCTGCCGTCGCAGCACGGCTGCAACTGGGAGCACCGCTGGCTCGCCGACAGCCAGGAGACGATCGCGGAGGTGCTCGGGTCGCCGCGCGCCGGCTTCGAGACGCTGGGCGTGACGACCAACGTCAACGCCTCGTCGCTCTACAACCTTCACCAGGGCTTCTCGCGCTTCGTCGAGACCTGGACCTTGCGCGAGTCCCATCGCGGCCTCGACGACTCGGCCATCGCGAACGGCGTGATCCGCGAGTGGCTCGAGAAGCGCGACGCGAGCCGGCCCTTCTTCCTCTTCGTCAACTACGCCGACGCCCACCTGCCCTACGTCCCGCCGCCGCCCGACGACCGCATGTTCGGCGAGGCGAGCGAGCGGGCGCGCCGGCTCGCCGGACGCGGCGACCTCCTGCAGGCGGTGCTCTCCGGCGAGGAGCGCCCGACCGCGGAGGACTTCGCCGGCCTCGCCGCGCTCTACGACGGCGAGCTCCGCAAGGTCGACGGGCTGCTCGGCGACCTGCTCGACGAGCTCGACCGCCACGGCCTGCGCGACGACACGCTCGTCATCGTCACCTCCGACCACGGCGAGCTGCTCGGCGAGGAGGGGGGCGTCGACCACCAGCTCTCGCTGCGCGAGGAGCTGCTGCACGTACCGCTGCTGCTGCGCTGGCCGCGCATGGTGAAGCCGGCGCGCGTGCCCGAGCCCGTCTCGCTCACGATGGTCAAGTCGTGGCTCGACGAGATCGCGCAGGGAGTCGCGCAGAACGGCGAGTTCCACCTGCCGGCCTGGTCGCCCTCCCCCGACCGCGCGCCGAAGGTGATCGACTCCGAGTACTTCCGTCCCGTCGACCTCGTCGACTTCGTGCGCGCGCACGGCGGCGACGCCGACGCGATCGACGTGCGGCGGGCGGCGGCGTGGCGGCGCGAGGGCGCGGGCGCGCTCAAGCTGGTCGTGCGCGAGGGCCGCGAAGCGCGCCTCTTCCGGATCGGCGTGAACGGGCGCGAGGAGCCGTGGAACGACGCGCCGGAGGCGCTCGTCGACGAGATGCGCGAGGCGCTCGAGAACCAGCGCGCGCTCGGCCGCTTCCGCGAGGCGCCCGGCGACCTCGCGCCGGCGCCGGCGCCGGACGGGAAGTCGCTCGAGGACCTGCGCCGGCTCGGCATC
>DASRRB010000025.1:0-25312 GCA_035695985.1 Planctomycetota bacterium
CCACCGTGCATCGTCGAGTCGTGCTCCGAATGCGCCGAATGCAGCGAGCCCCCCGTCCATCTTTGGTCTGGGGCGAGCGTGTCCCGTCCCTCGACCTTCTTCCCCTCCGCCCCTCGACCCGCCCCCGCCCGTCGCGCGCCCCACCACGCCCCCTGCTCCCCGCGCCCTCTTCACCCGCGTTCTCGACGTCCGCTCCAGTCAGCCCAGCACGCGCGCCCTCAGCCGATCCTTCACGCTCGTCATCTCGACGCGGTCGCCCGCGTCGGCCTTCGACGAGCTGATGAAGAGCGGCGCCTCCTCCGGTCGCGCCGGCAGCAGGCCGTGGCTCCCGCGCGCAAGGTCGGGACGGAGCGAGACAGCCTTCATCAGCGTCCGGAAGCCGAGCTTCTTCAGCAGCAGCCGACCGGCGAGCTTCAGCCGCAGCGCGCGCGCGTCGGGGTCGAAGAAGAGCTCGCCCGGGTCGTAGCCCGGCTTGCGGTGGATGTCGACGGTGCGCGCGAAGTCGGGCGCGCGCGCGTCGTCGAGCCAGTAGTGGTAGGCGAAGCAGCGGTCGGCGGCGGAGAGCGCGACGAGCTCGCCGCTGCGCGCGTGGTCGAGCCCGAAGCGCCGCTTGCCCTCCAGGTCGAGCACTTCCGCGACGCCGTCGGTGCGGCGCAGCCGGTCGCGCACCGCGGCGAGGTCGGCGGGGCAGCGCACGTAGACGTGGGCGACCTGGTGGTCGGCGACGGCGAACGCGCGCGACGCGCCGGCGTCGAGCAGCTCGCCGAACGGCGTGGCGCGCACCGCGAGGAAGCCGTGCTCGCGGAGCACGCGGTTCAAGGCGACGGCGCCGCGCACCGCGACGATGCCGTATTCCGACAGCGCGACGATCTCGCGCCCGGTCGCGTCGGCCGCCGCGATCAGCTTCCCCGCCTCGGCGTCGACGCGGCGCACCTCGTCGGGGATCGTCGGGTCGCCGGGACCGTAGCGCTGCAGGTCGTAGTCGAGGTGCGGCAGGTAGACGAAGAGCAGGTCGGGATCGTGGCGCGCGAGCACGTCGAGCGCGGCGTCGGCGATCCAGCTCGTCGAGCGGATCGACGCGGTCGGCCCCCAGAAGTGGAACAGCGGGAAGGTCCCGAGCGCGCGCGTGAGCGCGGCGCCGAGCTCCGGCGGCTCGCTGTAGACGTCGGGGATCTTGCGGCCGTCCGCCGGGTAGTGCGGCCGCGGGGTCACCGACCAGGTCGCCGCCGAATACATGTTGAACCACCCGAACAGGTTCGCGACGGTCGCCGGCGGCGAAGCGTGCGCGAGCTCCTCCCAGAGCTGGCTCCCTTGCACCAGCGCGTTCGACTGGCGCCACAGCGCCACCTCGGAAAGCTCGCGGAAGTACCAGCCGTTGGCGACGATCCCGTGGTCGCGCGGCCGGGACCCCGTGAGCAGCGTCGCCTGCGCCGTGCAGGTCACCCCCGGCAGCACCCCGTCCATCGGGGCGACGAAGCCGCGGCCGGCCAGCTCCTTCAGGTTCGGTGCGTGGGGCAGGAGGTCGAGCGTCAGTCCGACGACGTCGAGCACGAGGAGCTTGCGGCGCGCCATCCCCGCATGATCGCGGCGCGACGCGCCGGAAAAAGGGGCTGCCGCCTCCGGGCCGGCCGCGGCATGGACGAATCGCCGCCTCGCGCGTCGAAGGCGCGAAGAGAATCCCGCCCATGAGGCTGGCGACGACGACCTCGCCCCCGAGGACCCCGGCCGACGACGACCGCTCGCTCGCGCACGACGCGGCGCGCGGCGACCGGCGCGCCTTCGACCGCCTCGTCGCCCGCTACCTCGACCGCACGCTGCGCATCTGCCTGCGCCTGGTCGGCAACCTCGAGGACGCCGAGGACACGGTGCAGGAGACCTTCGCGCGCGCGCACGCCCGCCTGCCGAGCTTCGCCGGCCGCTCGACCTTCGGGACCTGGATCACGAGCATCGCGCTCCGCCTCTGCGCCGACCTCGAGCGCGCCCGCAAGAGCCGCCGCCGCCACGTGGGCGAGCTCCCCCACGACTTCGACCTCGACCGCGACGCACCCGCGCCGCGATCGGCGAGCCCGTCGCTCCAGTCGGAGCAGCGCGAGACGGTGCGCGACGTCGAGGCGGCGCTCGCGCGCCTGCCGCGGCGGCTGCGCGTCGCGCTCACGCTGCGCACGATCGAGGGGCTCGAATACGAAGAGGTCGCCCGCATCATGGGGACGACGATCCGCTCGGCGCGCCTCTACGTCTGGGAGGCGCGGCAGCGCCTCGCGCGCGAGCTCGACCCGGAGGCGCCGCCGTGACCGCGCGCTGCCGCCGGATCGAACGCGTCCTCCCCTACGTCGACGGCGAGCTCGCCGCGGCGGAGGCGGCCGCGTTCGAGGACCACGTCGAGGCGTGCGCCGCGTGCCGCCGCGCCGTCGCCGTGCAGCGCGCGCTCGAGGAGAAGCTCGTCCTGCTGCCGCGGCCGCGCCTGCAGCTCGCCGACGCGCTGCGCCTCGAGCAGGCGATCGCGGAGCAGATCGACCGCGCGACCCGCGGCACGCCGCCGCGGCCGCGCCTCCCCGCGCTCCGCCGCGTCGCGGCGGCGGCGGCCGTCCTGGGCGCGGCGGCGCTCGGGCTCGCGCGCTGGCGGACGGCCGGCCGCGTCGACGCGCCGGTCGCCGTGGCGCCCGTCCCTGCGCCGGCGGCGCCGCGCGAGGTCGTCTTCGAGTCGCGCGCCGGCGATCCCGCGCTGCTCGAACCGGCGCGCGCGGAGGTCGTGCGGGTCCTCGCGACGCTCCCCGACGAGCACTCGCTCGACGACCCGCTCGCCGCGTTCCACGAAGCGACGAAGCCGCTGCGCGAGGCGCGCGTGCCGCTGCTCCCGATCCTGGAGCAGCTCCTGAAGGACCCCGATCCGGCGCCGGCGCGCGCCGCCGCCCGGCTGCTCGCGCTCGACGCGGGCGGCCGTTCGCTCGGTCCCGAGGACCCCGTCCTCGTGCCGCTGCTCGAGAGCGCGATGCGCCGCGCCGACCGCGGCGACGCGATGGTGCGCGCGCTCGTCGCGATCGGCTCGCCGCGCGCGTGGGCCGCGGTCGCGGCCGCGTGCGAGCTGCCGCACCTGCGGCGCGACGCGCTGGTGGCGCTGGCCGGACGCCGCGACGGCGCGTCGCTGCCGCTCCTGCAATGCGAGCTGCAGGCCGAGCTCAAGCGGCGCGAGTCCGCGCTCGTCGACCTGGCGCTCGCCGAGCTGCCGGCCGGCGACGAGACGCGCTTGAAGCTGCTCGCCGAGCTGCTGCGCGCCGGCGCGGCGCCCGACGCGGTCGCCGCCGCGCTGCGGCGCGCGCGCCTCGACGCCGCCGACGCGCTCGCCGCGATGCTCGCGACGCGCGGCGCGCCGCGCCGCGACGCGCTGCTGCTCGCGCCGCTGCTGCAGGACGAAGCGCTGGTCGCGCCGCTCGCCGAGCTGGTCGCGCGCAGCGACGACCCGTCCGCCGCCGCGCAGGCGCTCGCCCGCATCGACGGCGCGCCGACCGTCGTCGCCTTCGCGACGCTCGCCGCCGCTCCGTCGCTGTCGCGCTCGCGCGCCCGCATCCTCTCGAACGCGTTCGGGCAGTGGCTGGCGCGCTGCGAAGACCCGCGCGCGACGCTCGACGAGGCCGCGACGCGGCTGCGCGAGGACGCGCGCGCGCTCGAGGCGCTGGTCGGGTTCACGCTCGCGACGCCGGCACCCGGCGGCGCCGGCGCGCGCCTCGCGCTGATCGCCTGCCGGCACCTCTCCTCCGCCGACCGCGTGCGCCTGGTCGAGGAGCTCCTGACGCGGCGCGAGCCCGCCGCTCCCGCCGAGCTGCTCGGGATCCTGGGCGACGCGTCGGCGCAGCGCGACGAGGGCGCCGGCGCCGCCGAGACGCGCGCCTCGGACCGCCTCCTCGCCGCGCTCCTCCTCTGCACCTACGTGAACGGCGGCGACGAGCCGCTGCTCGAAGGGGCGCGCGCGGTCGGCGGCGCGCTCACGCCTGCGCGCGAGACGCGATTGCGCACGACGGCGCGCGCGCTGGCGAGTTCGCTGGCGCGGCCGGGGGACCGGATGCGCTTCGACGGGCTGCTCGAGCTTGCGCCGTAGCTTGGAACTGGAGCGGACGTCGAGAACGGGGGTGAAGAGGGCGCGGGGAGAGGCTTCGTGCGCGAACGCGCGACGGGCGAGGGCGGGTCGAGGGGCGGAGGGGAAAGAGGTCGAAGGACGGGACACGCTCGCCCCAGACCCAAGATGAACGGGGGGGGCTCGATGCATTCGGCGCATTCGGAGCACGACTCGACGATGCACGGTGGTCGACCGCCTCACGCGGCGTCCCGTCCTTCGACCTCATTCCCCTCCGCCCTTTGACCACCGTTCGAGACCGTCGCGCGACGACGGGAAACCTGCTCCCCGCGACCGATTCGCAACGTCCTCGAACGACGTCCGACGTCGTTGCTGCGCCACGGGAGATGCACGGCGCGCGCACGATCGGCATCGGGTCGAGACTGGACGCTAGGAGCCACGGCACGGTCCTGAACGAGAGAGCGCGCGTCTCGCCTTTCTCGCTGACTAATCACGACGCACCGTGGTCGGGCGTCGGCTTGGCACGAGCGGTGTCGGCATGCGAGATGCCAGGTCCAGTCCGCGCGCGAACGGCCCAGATCTCGACTCGATGAAGTCGGGTCGAGTCCCATGACGCAAACGACGTCGATCCCGGAGCGCGTCTCCGATCCGGTTCATCGCCCGCAGCGCAGCAACAAAGTCGGACGTCGTTCGAGGACCGTGGGAAGAGGCCGCCCTCGACGTCCGCTCGTTTCTTCCTTCACTCGCGCCACGGCAGCCGGACGCCGCGCTCTCGAGCGATCTCGAGCGCGCGGTCGTAGCCGGCGTCCGCGTGGCGGACGATGCCCATGCCGGGGTCGGTGGTGAGCACTCGTTGCAGGCGGGCCGCCGCGGCGGGCGTGCCGTCGGCGACGATCACCTGGCCGGCGTGGATCGAGTTGCCGATGCCGACGCCGCCGCCGTGGTGGATCGAGACCCAGGTCGCGCCGGCGGCGCAATTCAGCAGCGCGTTCAGGAGCGGCCAGTCGGCGACGGCGTCGGTGCCGTCCTTCATCCCCTCCGTCTCGCGGAAGGGCGACGCGACCGAGCCGCAGTCGAGGTGGTCGCGGCCGATCACGATCGGCGCGGAGATCCGGCCGCTCGCGACCAGCTCGTTGATGCGCACGCCGAACTTCGCGCGTTCGCCGTAGCCGAGCCAGCAGATGCGGGCGGGCAGCCCCTGGAAGGCGATCCGCTCGCGCGCGAGCGTGATCCAGCGCCGGAGCGCCCGGTCCTGCGGGAAGAGCTCGAGCACCGTCTCGTCCGTGACCGCGATGTCCTTCGGATCGCCCGAGAGCGCGACCCAGCGGAACGGCCCCTTCCCCTCGCAGAAGAGCGGGCGGACGTACTCGGGCACGAAGCCCGGGATCTCGAAGGCGTCGGCGAGGCCGGCCTTCACCGCCTCGCCGCGCAGGTTGTTGCCGTAGTCGAAGGTGACTGCGCCTTTCCGCTTCAGCGCGAGCATCGCGGCGCAGTGGTCGCGCACCGTGGTACTCGCGCGCCGCTGGTACTCCTTGGGGTCGCGCGCGCGCAGCTCGAGCGCCGCCGCGAGCGGCAGGCCGCGCGGCACGTATCCGTTCAGGAGGTCGTGCGCGGAGGTCTGGTCGGTGAGCAGGTCGGGGACGATGCCGCGCGCGAGCAGCCGCTCGAGCAGGTCGGCGGCGTTGCCGGGCCAGCCGACCGAGACCGCCTTCTTCTGCTTCTTCAGCTCGAGCGCGCGGTCGATCGCCGCGTCGAGGTCGGCGACCTGCTCGTCGAGGTAGCGGGTCTTCAGGCGTTTCGCGATGCGCGCCGGGTCGACCTCGGCGGCGAGGAAGGTCGCGCCGGTCATCACCGCCGCGAGCGGCTGCGCGCCGCCCATCCCGCCGAGCCCCGCGCTCACCGCGAGGCGTCCCGCCGCATCGCCCTGGAAGTGGCGGTCCGCAGCCGCGTGGAACGTCTCGTAGGTCCCCTGCACGATCCCCTGCGAACCGATGTAGATCCACGAGCCCGCGGTCATCTGCCCGAACATCATGAGTCCGCGCCGCTCGAGCTCGCGGAAGTGGTCCCACGTCCCCCACGCCGGCACCAGGTTGCTGTTGGCGAGGAGCACGCGCGGCGCGTCCGCGTGCGTCCGGAACACGCCGACCGGCTTGCCCGACTGGATCAGCAGCGTCTCGTCGTCGCCGAGCTTCGTCAGCGTTCGCAGGATCGCGTCGAACGCGTTCCAGTCGCGCGCCGCCTTGCCGCTGCCGCCGTAGACGACGAGGCGGTCGGGATCTTCGGCGACCTCGGGATCGAGGTTGTTCTGGATCATCCGGAACGGCGCTTCGGTGAGCCACGACCGGCAGGTGAGCCGAGTGCCGCGCGGCGCGCGGACGGGACGGGGAGACGCCATCGAGAGTCCTCGCGGTCGATCGACGCGCGCGCGGGTGCGAGCACGAGCGTCGGAGACGCGCGATCGTAGCGGGCGTGGCTCGGGCGCGGTCGAGGGGAGAGCGCGTGCGGACCGACCGCGCTCCCGTTCAGCCGAGGATCAGCTCGAGTCCAGGCGTGAATGAGACGCCGTGGCTCGCGCCTACGTCGACTTCGAGCACCTGGAGGAAGAGCTCGATCCCGCTCCAGACCGGATCGACCGGCAGCGTCCCGAGCTGGGAGGAGCCCGTCACGGGAATCGACATCGGAACGAGGAACTCCGGCGCGGCGAGGAGCGAGCCGCCGAGTCCGGTCGGCTCGTCGATCGGGTAGCCCCCGAGGATCAGGAGACCCACCGTCGCGGCGCCGAGCGAGTTGGTCGCGTCGACCGAGATCGTCGTCCCGAGGATCGGATCGGCGCTGGCGCTGAGCGCCGGCGTCCCGAGCGATCCGGCCCAGCCGCTCCCGTAGGCGACGCGCGCCGCGGCTCCGTCGTTCACGAGGAAGACGTCGGGGTCACCGTTGGTGTCGGAGGCGATCAGGTCATCCGCACCGCTGTCGAACGCGACCCGCAGGCCGTCGCGAGTCAGCGCGATCCCCCCCGTCTCGCCGTCCGCTTCGCCGCCGGTCGCCGCGTCCACCGATAGGAGCCGCGTGTCGATTCCGCCGGCCTCGTCGAAGACGCCGTTCCCGTCCGCATCGCGGTCGTGGAGGAAGAGCTGAAGGTGGGTGCCGCTCAGCGTGCTCCCCGAGCCGAGGAGGTTGGTCGCCAGGCTCGAGAAGGCGACGAAGCGGCCGTCGTCGCTGATGGCCGCGGCCTGCGCGCGACCATCTGCCTCGTTTCCCTGGGCGTCGACGTCGACGCGGGTGACGACGCCGGTCGTCGTGTCGCAGACGAAGATGTCCTCGAGGCCGTTCGTGTCGCCGCTCACGAGGGTCGTGCCCAAGCTCATGAAGACGCACCAGTGCGCGTCCGGCGTCAACCCGCAGACGTACGACGTCTGGTCGGACTCGACCCCGCCGGGTCCCACGGAGATGCGCTGCGTCGTCTGATTCCACCGGTCGCGCAGGAAGACGTCGGACGCGAGGTTCGTGTCGCCGGGCACGAGGTTGCCGGCGTCGCTGGTGAAGACGATCCAGCGGCCGTGGCTCGAGATCCTCTGCCCGTAGCTGCGGTTGTCGGCCCATCCTCCGCCCGCCGGGATGCTCACCCGGTGGATCGCCCCGAGCGCGACGTCGAACACGAAGACGTCCGACACGTTGTTGAAGTCGCCGGGAACGAGGTTGCGTGCGTAGCTGTTGAACGTGACGTAACGACCACTGTCGGAGATCGACGGGTACAAGCTGTCGCCGTCGCCCTGGGTTCCCGTCGAGCTCATGCTGACGAGCGTCGTCGTCCCGAGGAGCCGGTCACGCAGGAAGACGTCGAAGTGGCCGTTGACGTCGTTCGCGACGAGGTTGGTCGCCTTGGAGAAGAAGACGGCGTAGCGACCGTCGGGCGTGATCGCGGGCGCCAGGGCCCGGTCGTTCGCCTGCACTCCGTTCGAGTCGACGTCGATCAGCTCGAGCGAACCGCTGATCAGATCGACCACGACGATGTCCGGGAGGTTGTTCACGCCACCGGGTATCAGGTTGGTCGCGTAGGTCTCGAAGACGAGCGCGCGGCCGTCCCGCGTCAGCGACCGGTCCTGCACGGTGCTCCCTTGGTCGGCCTCACCGCCGCCCGCGGTGACGCTCACGCGGCGCATCGTCTGCGCGAGGAGAAGCGGTGGCGGAAAGACGAGCGCGGCGGCGACGAACCAGTGCGACGGGCGCGACATGGTCGGCTCCTCCTCTTCCCACGGCGTCGGAAGCGACCGTCGAACCGCAGGACGCGGCACGCGGAGCGGAGTCGCTCGGGACGAAGCGACGACGGTACCATCGCCCGAAAATGCAAATCGAGTTCCAGCGTCTGATCCTGGGAGACCGCGTCCGCAACGACGCCTTCGCGAGGGCGCTCGCGCGCACCGTCGTCCGCGGTCGCACGACCGTCGCCGACCTCGGCGCGGGCACCGGCTTCCTCGCGTTCCTGGCGCGCCGCCTCGGCGCGAAGCGCTGCTGGCTCTACGAGGTGAGCGAGCTGCTCGACCTCTCCAAGGAGCTCGCGAAGCGCAACGGCATCGACGGCCTCACCTTCGTGCGCTCGCACTCGACCGAGGTCGAGAAGCCGCCGAAGGTCGACGTCGTGGTCTCCGAGACGCTCGGCAACTTCGCGCTCGAGGAGAACGTGCTCGAGACGCTGCAGGACGCGCGCCGCTTCCTCAAGCCGGGCGGCGTGATGATCCCGCAGAGGCTGCGGCAGTTCGTGGCGCCCGTCGTCTCGCCGCGCCTCGCCGCCGCGATCGACGTCTGGGGCGCAGTCGGCCACGGCCTCGACTATTCGCTGGCGCGCTCGGTGTCGCTGCAGAACGTCTTCGTGCGGACGATCCGGAAGGACGACCTGCTCTCGACGCCCGACGCGGCGCAGACGTGGGATTCGATCGACTTCCGGCGCGACACGGAGAGCGTCCGCTCCTCGACGGTCGAGTGGATCTTCGCGAAGCCCGCCGCGCTCCACGGCTTCGCGCTCTGGTGGGAGTGCGACCTGGTCGAGGGGGTCACCCTCTCGACCGCCCCCGGCGCGCCGCCGACCCACTGGGAGCAGGTCTTCCTCCCGCCGCTCCTGCCGCTGCGCCTGCGGGCGGGCGACCGGCTGCGCCTCGCGCTCGAGGTCGACTCGCGTCCCGAGGTGAAGATCAACCTGCGCTGGCGCACGACGGTGGTCGACCCGCGCGGACGGCTGCGCGTCGACGCCACGCAGGACATGCGCGAGGGCCACCTCGAATGACGCGCGACGTCACGCAGCTCCTCGCCGAGCTCGAAAACGGCGACGGTGACGCCGCCGCGAAGATCTTCCCGATCGTCTACGACGAGCTGCGCGGCCTCGCCGACGGCTACCTGCGGCGCGAGCGCGCCGGCCACACGCTGCAGCCGACGGCGCTCGTGCACGAGGCGTTCCTCCGGCTCGTGAACGACAAGGACGCGCGCTTCGAGTCGCGCGGCCACTTCCTCGCCATCGCGGCGACGGCGATGCGGCGCGTGCTGGTGCGCCACGCGGAGAAGCGCGCGAGCCAGAAGCGCGGCGGCGGGGCGAAGCGCGTCGACGTCGAGGAGATGGGCGAGCTGCCCGCCCCCGAACGGATCGCCGAGGTCGACCACCTCGCGCTCGACGCGGCGCTGCAGCGCCTCGAGGCGCGTGACTCCCGCAAGTGCAAGGTGGTCGAGATGCGTTACTACGCCGGCCTCTCGGTCGAGGAGACGGCGGCGGCGCTCGGCGCCTCGAAGGCGACCGTGAAGCGCGACTGGGAGTTCGCGCGCGCCTGGCTCCTGAAGGAGATGACGCGCGGCGGAGCTGCGGGCTAGCCGCGTGGCCGCCCCCGACGAGGCGGGCGAAACGGACGAGTCGGCGCGCTTTCGCGCGGCGGAGCGGATCTTCGGCGAGGCGCACGAGCTGCCCGCCGCCGCGCGCGCCGCCTTCGTCGAGCGCGAGTGCGGCAACGACGAGCGGCTGAAGCGGGAAGTCGACGCGCTGCTCGTCGCGTCGGCGACGGCCGCCGACCTCTTCGCGCGGCCGCCCGACCCGCGCATCGGCGAGGTCGTCGGCCGCTGGCGCATCCTGGAGCGACTCGGCGCCGGCGGCATGGGCGTCGTCTATCGCGCCGAGCGCGCCGACGGCGAGTTCACGCAGACGGTCGCGATCAAGTTCCTGCGCGCCGCGCTCGTCGACGACGAGGCGCGCGCCCGCTTCCTGCGCGAGCGGCAGGTCCTCGCGCGCCTCTCCCATCCGTCGATCGCGCGCCTCGTCGACGGCGGCACCGACGGCGAGGGCGCCCCCTATCTCGTGATGGAGCTCGTCGAAGGCGTCCACCTCGGCGAGTGGTGCGACGCGCGCCGCCGGACGATCGACGCCCGCCTCGAGCTGTTCCGCTCCATCTGCGCCGCCGTCGAGTTCGCTCACAAGAGCCTCGTCGTCCACCGCGACCTGAAGCCGAGCAACGTGCTCGTCACGGCGGACGGAAGCGTCAAGCTGCTCGACTTCGGCATCGCGAAGGTGCTCGAGCCGGGCGCCGCGCTCGACCGGACGCTCACCGCCGAGCGCCGCTTCACCCCCGAGTACGCGAGCCCCGAGGTGGTGCGTGGCGAGCCGGCGACGACGGCGACCGACGTCTTCTCGCTCGGCGCGATCCTCCACGAGCTCCTGACCGGGAGGCGGCCGCACGACGCGCCGACGCGCACGCCGGCAGCGCTCGAGCGCGCGATCTGCGAGGAGGTCCCGCCGCCGCCGAGCGAATCGCCGCTCTCCGTCGAGGCCGCGGCGGCGCGCGGCACGACGCCGGAGGCGCTGCGCGCGCGACTGCGCGGCGACCTCGACGCGATCGTCGCGGTCGCGCTCGAGAAGGAGCCCGACCGCCGCTACCCGTCGGTCGAGCGGCTCGGCGAGGACGTACGGCGCGTGCTTTCGGGCGAGCCGGTCGCGGCGCGCCGGCCGGGGCGCGCCGAGGCGCTCGTGCGCTGGGTGCGGCGCAACCGGTCGCTGGCGGCCACCGGAGCGGCGGCGCTGCTGCTGCTCGTGGGCGGCGGCACGGCGACGACCGTGCTGTGGCTCGAGGCGCAGGGGCAGGCGCGCGCGGCGCGGCGCCAGTCGGCGGTGACGGCGCGCGTGAACGAGCTCATGAAGTCGCTGCTGCAGTCGATCTCGTCGGGGCCGGCGGCGGCGCGCGACGACTCGCTGCCGACGCAGCTCGAGAGCGTCGAGCGGTCGCTCGACGGCGGACTGCTCGCGGAAGAGCCGGCCGTCGAAGGGGAACTGCGCGCGATGGTCGCGTCGACTTGGTCTTCGCTCGGCCGCGCGCCGCAAGCGGAGGCGCAGTACGCGCGCGCCGCCGCGCTCGACCGCGCCGCGTTCGGTGCCGACGCGCCCGCGACGCTGCGCGCCGAGGCGCTGCACGGGCACGCCGTCGCGCAGGCGGGCGCGCCGGCGCGCGGGATCGAGCTCCAGGAGGGCGTCGTCGCGCGCTGCGAGAAGACGGCGCCCGGCTCGGCGGAGCTCGCGCTCGCGCTGGCGCTGGCGCTCGAGTTCCTCGGCGACGACCTCGTCGACGACGAGCGCCCCGCCGAGGCGGTCGCGCCGCTGCGCCGCTGCCTCGAGCTGCGCGAACGCACGGCACCACCGCAGTCTGCGTCGCCGAGCCGCTACGGGATCGCGTCCGCGCTGAACGCGCTGGGAGTCGCGCTCGCGGAGAGCGGCGCCGCCGTCGAGGCCGAGCCGCTGCTGCGCCGCTCGCTCGAGCTGCGGCGCGAGGAGAAGACGGCGTGGCGCGTCGCCGTCGCGCTCGACGCGCTCGGCGACGCTCTCACGCGGCTCGCCCGTTACGACGAAGCGGAGCGGGCGCTCACCGAAGCGCTCGAGCTGCGCAAGGAGAACCTCGACCGCGACCATCCCGACCGCGCCGCGACGCTCGGCCACCTCGGCGCGCTCCACCGCGAGACCGGCCGCCCCGCCGACGCCGAAGCCGAATTCCGCGAGGCGCTGCGCATCGTGCGGGCGCGCCTGCCCGAGCACCATCCGCGGATCGCGCGCGAGCTGCGCGACCTCGCCGACCTCCTCGAGCGGCGCGGCCGCGCCGACGAGGCGAAGGTGCTCGTCGCCGAAGCCGACGCGATCGCGGCGGCGGCGCGCTCGAAATGAATGGGAGCGACTACTTCAGCTCGACGCGCACGGCCGCGCCTTCGCTGCTCCCGACCGAGAACGACGCGTTCGCGCTGCGTCCCTCCGTCGAAGCCGTCACGACGTAGTCGCCGGGCGAGAGCCAGTTCACGTCCTCCACCCGTTCGCTTCCGGGAGGAACGAAGACGGCGCCGTGGGCGACGATCTCGCCGCCGCGCTCGACACGGACCATTACGCCGCTCGGGAACTTGACGTCACCGGGAAGCGCGAGCGCGACGACCTGCCGCACGCCGCGCTTCAGCTCGATCCGCAGCGACGTCTCCTCGCCCGCGCGCACGGAGCAACGGAGTGACTGCGCCGCGACCTCCTCGCCGGAAACCTCGAGCCGGTAGTCGCCGGGAGCGAGCGCTCCGCTGCGCGACCTCGTCGCCCCGTCCGTGATCTCGAACGCGTCGTGGCTCGCGCCGTCGGCGGCGTAGGCGAAGACCCAGGCGTGCAGCCGCTCGCCGGCGACTTCGAGCGTGATGCGGCCGCCCGCGGAGAGCGCGATCGCGCCGACGTCGCGCGTCTGGTGTGCCGTCACGGAGAACGGCGCGCTCGTGGTCACCGGGAATCCGGCGGAAGAGACGCTGATCCGCCATTCGCCGGGCGGGAGCGCGTCGGTCGTGAAGCGGCCGTCCGCATCGGTCGGGACGTCCGTGATCGTGGGCGGCGGCACGTCGGGCAGCGCCGACACGCGCGCGTTCGGGACGCCGTGGCCGTCCGGCCCGAGCACGACGCCGGTGAGGCGCGCCGTCGCCGCCGCGGTGCGGCGAACCGCCAGCACGAGGTCGCGCGCCTTGGGATCGATGTCGTCGAATACTTTTTCCTCGATGCCGTCGCACCTCACTTCGACGCGCAGCCTGCCCGTCTCCGGACAGTTCGCGATCGAGAAGCGGCCGTCGGCGTCACTCTGCACGAACGCGAATCCCCTCGGCAGTCCGACCCCGAAGCTCGTCACCATCGCGCCGGCGACCGGCGCGCGCACCTCGTCGAGGACCCGGCCGACGAGTTCGAGGCCGCGCGAGACGACGAGGTCGCACTCGACGACCTCGCCGGCGACGGCGCGCACGCTCCCCTGCGTCTGGCCGAGCTTCTCGTGCTCGGCCGAGAGCGAAAGCTCCCCTGCCGGCAGCCCGCGCAGCTCGAAGCTTCCGTCGCTCGCGCTGAGCGTGCGCAAGTGGACGAAGTCCGAGTACGTGCCGAACGCGACGCTCGCGGACGCCACCGCGTTCCCGGCTCCGTCGCGCACGACGCCGCGCACGGTCGCGCCTGGCGCGAGCGTCGCGCGCAGCGTCGTCGTCTTCCCCGCGACGATCGCGCAGTCGCCGGCAAACGGCGCGAAGCCGGCGAGACAGGCGGCGACCGGCTGCA
Source organism: Planctomycetota bacterium (assembly GCA_035695985.1). Classification (GTDB taxonomy): domain Bacteria; phylum Planctomycetota; class B15-G4; order B15-G4; family SIAN01; genus DASRRB01. Next base: position 13,641 of record DASRRB010000025.1, read on the forward strand.
CGCCGGCCGGGATCCCGACCAGGTGGACGCGCCCGTCGGCGCCGCTGCGCGCGAGCGCCGGGAGCGGCGGCGCGCCGTTGGAGATCGAGGAGAGCCCCGACGTCTCGCCGCGGCCGGCGCGCACGACGGCTCCCGCGAGCGGCATCCCATCGGCCCCCGCGACCTCGACGTCGAGCGAGCCGCCGCCGGCGCCGAGCTCGAGACGCGTCTCTGCGTCGTTCCCCGGCTGGCCGGAAAAGAAGACGAGGCGCGACGCGGTGAACCCCTCGGCGCGCGCGCCGACCAGGCACGCGGTGTAGACGTCGCGCACCTCGAAACGTCCCTCCTCGTCGCTGGTCGCCACCACCTCCGCGTCGACGTCGGCGCTGCCGAGCGGCGCGACCTCGATCCACGCGTCGGGCACCGACTCGCCGGCGGAGTCGACAACGACACCCCGTACCGTCAGCCCGAGCGGGATCTCGAGCTCGAGATGCGTCCGTTCGCCGGCGCGGATCGTTCCGTAGGAGACGGCCTCGGAGCGATCGCTCGAGACGAACACGCGGCCCGCGCCGACGCGGGCGAAGAGCACGTGTCCCGCCGCATCGGTCGCGGCGCGCAGGCAGCCGATGCGCCGCTCGCCGCCGCTCGGATGGACGACGATCGTCACGCCGTCCGCCGGTGCGCGATCACGCGCAAAATGGACCTGCAGCTCGAGCTCGCCGGTCATCGGCGCCGATGGCGCCGGCGCGACCGGCGGAGGATCGTGGAGGCGCTCCGCGGAGGAGGCCGCGGGCGCGGCGCTTTCGGACGGCGTCGGGTCGGTCCGGGCCGCCGCCGACTCGGCCGGCATCGGCGCCGCCGCAACCACCGGCTCCGCGCGCCGCGGCTTCGACCCAGGCTGCAGTTCCCACACGACGAACGCACCCGCCGCGACGGCGGCGACGACGAGAGCGGCGCGCACCGGAGTGATCGAGGCCATCGCGAGCGCTCCTCCGGAGACCGACAGCGACGATGGGATCGAGGGCGCCGGCGCGGGCGCCAGCGCCGGCACGCCGCCGACCAACAAGGCGAGCGCGGCGAGCCCGTCGCGCCGCGCGCCGTGCTCCGCGTTCCAGCTCGCGCGCAGCTCGTCGAGGGCGCGCCGCAGCCGCGTGCGCGCCGTCTCGGGCGGGATCCCGAGCTGGGCCGCCGTCTCGGGGACCGTCCGCCCCTCGAAGAAGTGGAGCAGGACGACGTCGCGGGCGGGCGGCCCGAGGGCGAGGACGCGCTCGGTCAGCCGCCTCTCGAGCTCGAGTCGCTGCGCGATCTCGGCGGTCGACGGCGCCGCGACCCGGCTCTCGCGCCCGTGGTCGTCCTCGACCTCGCCGCGCCGGCGCGCCGCGCGGCCGAGCCGCCGCACGAGGTTGCGCGCCACGGTGCGCAGCCACGGCCGCGTCGCCGCGGGGCGCTCGGCGGCGAGGAGCCGCACGACCGTCTCCTGCGCGACGTCCTCGGCGCTCGCGGCGTCGCGCAGGAGGCGGCGCGCGAGGTCGCGGACGAAGGTCCGATGCGCGAGCAGCTCGCGCGCGACGCCCGGATCGGCCAGGTCGAGACGATCGGCCATGGGACCTCCGCGCAGTGGGAGTCCTCCCGCCTCTCGACCGGGTTCAGCGACTCAGAGGATCTTCGCTCCCGCCTTGCGCGCCGCAGCGACCAGCGCACCGGTGCGGACGAGCTCCGCCGCCGCCTCGAGGTCGGGGGCGAGGATGCGGTCGTCGTCGAGCTTCGCCACTCTCTTTCTCAAGGCGGCGTGCGCGGCGCGCAGCGGCTTCGTCGTCTCGAGCTTCGTCTCGAAGTCGAGCGCCTGGGCCGCGGCGAGCAGCTCGATGCCGACCACGCGCTCGGCGTTCTCGACGATCTGCAGCGCCTTGCGCGCGGCGATCGGCCCCATCGAGACGTGGTCCTCCTTGTTGGCCGACGTCGGGATCGAGTCGACCGAGGCGGGGAAGGAGAGCGCCTTGCACTCGGAGACGAGCGCCGCTGCGACCACCTGCGCGATCATCAGGCCGGAGCGCAGCCCGGGCTGCGGCGTGAGGAACGCGGGCAGTCCGAAGTTGAGGTCGGGGTTGACGAGGTTCTCGACGCGCCGCTCGCAGATCGAGGCGAGGTCGGTGACGGCGGCCGCGACGCGGTCGGCGGCGGCGGCGACCGGCTGCGCGTGGAAGTTGCCGCCCGAGAGGATCTCGCCCTCCTCGGCGAAGACGAGGGGATTGTCGGTCGCCGCGTCGATCTCGATCTCGACCACGCGGCGCGCCTCCGCGAGCTGGTCGCGGCAGGCGCCGTGCACCTGCGGCGCGCAGCGCATCGAGTAGGGATCCTGCACGCGGTCGCAGTCCTGGTGCGAGGCGAGGATCGCGCTGCCCTTCATGAGGCCGTGCAGATTGGCCGCCGCGACGCGCTGGCCGGGATGGGGCCGCGCCTCCTGGATGCGCGGATCGAAAGCGCGATTCGTCCCCTTCAGCGCCTCGATCGTGAGCGCGCACGCGACGTCGGCGTGGCGCGCGACGTTCTCGGCGCGCAGCAGCGCCTCGGCGGTGAGCGCCGTCGTGACCTGCGTGCCGTTGATGAGGGAGAGCCCCTCCTTGGCGGCGAGCACGATCGGCGCGATGCCCGCCGCCGCGAGCGCCTTTGCGGCGGGCATGCGCTTCCCCGCGTGCTCGACCTCCCCTTCACCGATGAGCGCGAGCGCCAGATGGGCGAGCGGCGCGAGGTCGCCCGACGCCCCGACCGAGCCCTGCGACGGCACGACCGGGATCACGTCGGCGTCGAGCAGCTCGATCAGCTTCGCGACGAGCTCGGGGCGGACGCCCGACCGTCCGGTCGCGAGCGCGCGCACGCGCAAGACGAGGAGGGCGCGTACCGTCGCGGTCGGGAGCGGGCGCCCGACGCCGCACGCGTGGCTGCGCAGGAGGTTCACCTGCAGCAAGCCGAGCTCGCCTTCGCCGATCCGGACGTTCGACAGCTTCCCGAAACCGGTGTTCACGCCGTAGACGGTGCGCCCCTCCTTCAGCACGCGCTCGACGACGCGCCGGCCGGCGCCGATGCGGCGGGACAGTGCAGGCGCGAGGCGCAGCCGGACGCGTTCGCCGGCGAAGACGGGCGCGAGCGGGTCGAGACGGAGCGGCGCGGTCGTGAAGGTCAGGTCCATGGGGCGCGAGAGCGTAAACGGTAGAGTCGCGCCCCGCTCCCGACGCCCACGAGAAACGGACCTCGACCGCGATGGCTCGTCCGGCCTCTCCGAACGATCCTCCAAAGAAGCCCGCCGAGCCGCCGGCGCCACCCGGACCGGTCCCGCCCGCGGCATCGATCGCACCGCTCGTCGAGCCGTCGGCCGCGAGCGCGCCGCCCCTCCCCCCCGCCGAGCCGCCGCGCGTGCGCCGCTTCATCAAGCACCTGCCGCGCGCCGGGCTCATCGGCGTCGTGCTGGTGATCATCGCGCTCTGCTACAGCATCCTGCTGCCGTTCCTGCTCGCGGTCTTCTTCGCCTACCTCATCTATCCGGTGGTCTCCAGGATCGAACGCCTGCGCGTCGCCGGCCGCAATCCGCCGCGCTGGCTCGCCGTCATCACCGTCTACGCGGTCCTCTTCACGATCGGCTGGAACACGATCCCGCCGCTCCTCAACAACTTCGTGTCGCAGCTGCGCAAGCTCGGCCAGGACGCGCCGGGCCTCTTCGAGAACATGAAGAACCAGCGCAAGAAGCTCGACGCCTGGGTCGCCGAGCGGCTGGAGGTGACCGAGCTCAACGAGGAGTCCAGGAAGGAGCTCTTCGACGAGGTCGAGGCGCTGCAGAAGGGGACGATCGTCCCGGCGTCGGGCCCCGAGGGTCAGCCGCTCTTCCCGCCGCCCGAGCCGCCGCGCACCGCGGCGACCGGCAAGGACGAGGCGGCGCCACGGACCCAAGTGGTCCAGATCATCGCGATCAACATCAACGGCCTCGACGGCGCGCGCGCGCCGAAGGCGCCGGTCGATCCGGGCGCGCACGACGGCGGCGACGCGCGCGACGACGCGGCCAAGGGCCACGAAGCGCCGCGCGGCACCGATCCGGGTTCGGGAGGCGACGCGACGCAGTCCGGCAGCGACGCCGAGCCGAAGGGCGAAGAATCGCTGCGCTTCGGCAACGACGCCGCCATCCCGTTCAAGATGGCGCTCAAGGACCAGATCAACGCCGAGCTCAAGCGCCCCGGCGCGGCGAAGGGGGTGCCGCAGCGCGTCGAGCGCGAGATCGTGCCGGGACTCAACCGCCGCTTCCTCGGGCTCAAGGACGACGACCCGCAGCTCCTGAACTTCGCGCGCAACGCCGGCCTGCTGGTCGCGGGCGCGACGTCGCAGGAGGAGTACGCCGGGCTGATCACGAAGTACAGCGGCGCCGCCGTCGATCAGGCGCGCGGCTGGATCCAGGCGCAGGCGGCGCAGGTGATCCCGCTCGGCACTGGGATCGCCGGGGTCGTCTTCGACTTCTTCATGGTCCTGATGCTCACCGCGTTCTTCCTGGTCTTCTTCCCGCGCATCCGCGACTACATGCGCGACCTCGTCTCGCCGCAGTTCCGCGACGACTACGGCAAGGTGCTGCTGCGCATCGACAAGCGGCTGTCGGGGGCGATCCGCGGGCAGGTGATCATCTGCCTGATCAACGCGGCGCTGACCTTCCCCGGGCTGTGGTTCATCGGGACCCACTCCGACGCGACCAGCGTCGCGACCTACTCCGTGCTGCTCTCCGTGGTGGCCGGCGTGCTCTCGATGATCCCGATCTTCGGCGTGATCCTCTCGACGGTGCCGATGGTCATCCTCTCGCTCACGCAGCACTCGGTCGGCGGCGCGCTGCTCGTGATCGCGTGGATCAGCGTCATCCACGCCATCGAGGCCTACCTCCTCAACCCCAACATCCTCGGCCACTCGGCCAGCATGAACCCGATCATCGTGGTGTTCGCGCTGCTGGCGGGGAAGCAGTTCGGGGGACTCACGGGGGCGCTGCTGGCGGTGCCGATCGCGTCGGTGATCGTGAGCCTCTTCGGGTACTACCGCCGGCTCGTGGCGGAGAGCTACGCGACCGAGACGGGGGGCGCCGTGCCGGTCGATGACTGGGATGACTAAGGCCTTGCAGCTGACAGCGGCGCGGGGCGCTGCTGTCAGCTGAAGCCGCGGAAATCGCCTTGCAGCTGGAAGCGGCGCGGAGCGCCGCTTCAGCTGAAGGCGCGGAAAACCTGCGAGGCGGGGACGGTGTGCGACACGTGGACGGCACCGACCGCCTCGCACGTTTTCCGGGCGATGCAGCTGCGAGCGCGACGGCGCTCGCAGCTGATCGCCATCTCGGAGCGGGCGGGGGCGGGCGGACGACGTGCGTGACTGTGTCACGCACGCGTCCGGCGCGCGGGAAGATGGGCGTGATGGAGTCGCGCACGCGTTCGAAGCGGGGACGGCGTGAGTGACGGAAACTTGCACGCATTCGAGGCGGCGGAGAGAGGAAATGGTCGGGCGTGGGGAAGCGTGTCTCTGGTTCACGCGGCTGCCGCTGCACGAACTCTTCGAGGAGATCCGGGCGCTCCACTTCGGGCGGCTCGCTGTGGCGCGCGGGGCGCGGATCGAGTTCGCGAGCGGTGAATCGCTGGTTGAGTTCCACGCCGCCGATGCCGGTGCGCGCCTCATCCTCCACCTGGTGCTGAACCGTGCCGAGACTCCGGCCGAGGTGTTCGGGACGCTCTTCAAGCGGGCACTCTGGCAGGCACAGGAGCGCGGCGCTCCGGAGGGGCCGGCCTTCTTCGCGCTCTGCCCCGAGGGGCCGTTCGCCGAGGCGTGGCTCGAACACCACCTCGGCGGGTGCCTGGTCCGGCGCGACGGCGAGGTCGCGGTCAATTCGAAGTGGCGCGACCACTGGCTCGCGCCGCGGCACGGCGAGCCGCGCCTCGCGCTGGCGCGCGCGCTCGCGGAGGCGGAGCTCGCGCGGCTCCTGCGGCCGGTCAGCTGAAGTCGGAGCGGCGGCGATCGCGGAGCGCAGACCCACGGCATACTCGCCGCCCCGCCGCCGGCCGCGGCGCGAAACGGAGCCGCCGATGCCTTCGCTCACCGACCGCGTCGTCCTCGTCACCGGAGCCGGCTCCGGCATCGGGCGGGCGATCGCGCGGCGCCTCGCGCGCGAGGGGGCGGCGGTGGTGCTCGCGGGGCGCGACGAGAAGAAGCTCCTCGCCGTCGTGAACGAGCTCTCCTCGAGCGGCGGGATCGCGGTCGAGGCGGCCGGCGACGTCCGCCTCGAGCGCGACGCGACGAAGATGTGCGAGACGGCGGTCGGCGCGTTCGGGCGGCTCGACACGCTGGTCCACTGCGCGGGCGAGGTGGTGCGCGGGCCGACGCTCGACGCGACGACGCGCGAGCAGTGGGACGCGACGTTCGACGCGCACGTCCGCGCGCTCCACTGGCTCGCGCGCGCCGGCGTGCCGGAGATGCGCCGCTGCGGCGAAGGGTGCGTCCTGAACGTGGCGAGCAACCTCGCCTTCCTCGCGATCCCCGGACTCGCCGCCTACAGCGCGGCGAAGGGCGCGGTCACGAGCCTCACGCGCGCGCTCGCGGTCGACCTCGGGCCGGAGGGGATCCGCGTGAACGCGCTCGCGCCGGGCCTCGTCGAGACGCCGGCGACCGCCGGCCTCGAGAACTTCGCCGAGAAGAGGGCGAACTACTCTGCGCGCGCGCCGCTGCGCCGCATCGGGGCACCCGACGACGTCGCCGGCGCCGCGGCGTTCCTGCTCTCCAAGGACGCGGCGTGGATCACGGGACAGACGCTGATCATCGACGGCGGCTACTCGATCGCGTGAACGACGCGGCCGGGAGCTCCGTCTCTCAGCGCGCCGCCGCGAGCGCCCTCGGCCGGACGCGGAACATCCGATCGACGAGCGCGCGCAGCAGGTCGACGTGGCAGCGGCGCGAGTCGGCGCACTGGCAGAGGAGCGTCACCGGATGGACGCTCGCCCGCTCGCCGAGCTCGCGCAGCGTCGGCGCCTGCGCGCGCATCTCCCCGACGTAGAGGGACGCGAACTCGCGTCGCGTGATCCAGCGGTTGCGCCACGCCAGCGTGAGCAGCACGCTCGGCGCGAGGCGCTTGTCCCATCCGTCGTACGACGATTCCGCCAGACCCTGCGGGCGGAAGCGCGTCACCAGGAGTCGCTCACCGTCTTCGAGGCCGACCGCGTCCCGCACGCACTTCGCGCGCAGTTCCATGACTTCCCCCGCGACGACCCCTCCCCGACGTGCGCGAAGTTACTCCTCGTGCGACCTGCTGCGCCACAGCAAGGATGAAGGAAATGCCGCGGATTCTTGGAAGCGGCGGGTCATTTCTTGTCGGGACCGCCCCCTTCGTGCGCGGGCGGCTGGCCGGCGAGCAGCGCCTGCGCCTCGGGCGGGACGACGATCTTCGTCGCGTTCACGCTCGAGAGCGTGATGCGGCCGCCGCTCTTGTGCTCGCCGCCGCCGGAATTCGTCGTCGCCTCGATCGCGACCGTCGAGATCGCGCCGTCCTTCACGCCGATGCGGAGCGTCGCGGCCGCTTCGCCCGTGTGCTCCGCGGGCGCGGCGCCCACGACCTCCTTGCCGTCGCCCCCCGCCTTGCCCGGCGGGTGGCCGTCCGCGCGGCCGAGCCGCATCGAGCGCCCTTCGTTCGTGAGCTCGCGCGCCGCCGCGGGCGTGAGCGTCGCAACGTAGACGACGGAGCCGTCGGCCGCGGGCTTGGCGTCCTTGGCGACGTCGCTCACCTTCTTGTCGAAGTTGTAGAAGAGCTGGTGCACGAGCGGGACCGCCTCGGCCGCCTGCGCGAGCCGCTGCGCTCCGCGCCGGCCGCCCTTGCCGCCCTTCTCCGCGCCGCCGCCGGCACGCTTGCCGTCGTCCCCGTCGTCGCCGTCCCCGTCGTCCTTGCCCTTCGGCGGAGCTCCGCCGGCCGACGCCCCGGGCCCTCCGGGCCTGGGCGGCGCCGCGCCGATGCGCGACCACTTGCCCTCTTTGCCCTTCATCGCGAACTGCATCTCGTGGCGGAAGAGCTCGACCTCGCCGTGCTGGTAGTGCCACGGCGACTTCTTCTGGATCTCGACCTTCCAGGCGACCGGGTCCTTGTCGTCGTCGGCTTCGCCTTTCGGCGCCGCGCCCTCTCCGGCCGGCTTCGCCGCCGGTGCCGCCGGCCGCGCCATCGGGAGGTATTCGAAGGTGTAGCTCTCCGCGTCCTTCAGCTTCTGCGTGAGTGCCGCGAGCTCCTTGACGGCCGCGTCGTCCGCGGGCGACACGGCGAGCACGAGGGCGGCGATGAGGCTCGACATCCGGGATCTCCTGGTCCGCTCGCCCGGCTACCGGCGCGGCGCCGCACGGCGGCCGCGGGGGGCGGGTTCGCGAAGGGCCACATTACGGAGCAGGGGCGGGAGCGGTGGGATCAGGCGATCCGCTGCAGCACGACGCAGGCGACCACCTCGACGAAGAGCGCAAGTTCTGCAAGGAAGCGCACCCAGCTCGACTTGCGGCCCAGCCGCGCCAGCGTCCAGCGGTTCCAGCGGGCGAGCACCGGCACGAAGGTGATCGGCGCGAGGACGAAGGTGACGAGCCACGAGCGCAGGAACGAGGCGTCGCCCGCGCTGAACAGCGGCCGCAGCGCGGCGAGGACGCCGAACGCGGCGGCGAGCAGCAGCCCCGCTCCGACCTGGAGCACGAGGTAGAGGCGCACGAGCTCCGCGAGGGGGATCGGCGCCGTCGGCGCCGCGGTCGCCGCGCCGTTCCCGTCGCCGTGCCCTTCGCCGTGCCCGTTCGCAACGGGCTCGCTCATCGGCCCGGCTCCGGGACGATCAGCAGCCGCTGGTGGACGTAGTCGACGACCAGCCGGTCGCACCGTCCGACGAAGTCCATGCCGAGCAGGAGCGAGACCTCGACGCCGAGCCGCGGCGAGACGCGCTCGTCGAGCGTCGACCGGACGGCCGCTTCGTCGCGCGACGCGGCGATCGGGACGACGCAGCCGTTCAGGCTCGCCGTGAACGGAACCGGCGGCGCGTCGGGAGTCGCGGGCGAGGCGGGAGCGGCAGCCGGCTCCTTCGAGCGGCGCGTCCGGCGGTCGAGCCGCGCGGAGAGTGCGGTCGCGGCGGCGCCGGTGTCGAGGAGCGCGAGGACGCTCTCCCCCTCCACCTCGGCGCGCAGCGCGATCTTGCCGTCGGCGATCACGAAGAACGGGACCGCGGTGGCGCGCTTGCGCTCCTCCTCCGCGAGAGCCGCCTGCCCGAAACGGCCGGTCATGAGGCGGATCAGCTGCGACTTCGGCAGGAAGACGAGCACGCGCCGCTGCAGCATCGCGGTGCCGAGCACGCCGCGGTAGGGCGGCTCGGGGCGCAGGCGCAGCGCCGGCTCGGACGGCACCGGATAGAGGAGCGCCGGCGCGTCGCGCATGGTCCAGCCGCCGAGGTCGAGGAACGGGACGGTCGCGTACGACGACTCGATCGCGCCGCGCTCGACCCCCTCGATCGGCCCGCCCGGCGAGAGGTCGAGGCCGAGCGCGGCGCCGACCGAGTCGTCGAGCGTCATGCAGAAGGAGCCGCCCGTGTCGATCACCATCGGGACGGAGACCTCGCGCTCGTCCGCGCCGCGCAGCGTCGCCGCGACCACCGGCACGCCGGCGCGCAGGTCGTATTCGAGGCGCGTGATGTACTCGCGCCGCCGCACCGTCACCTCGCCGAGCCCCGCGATGCGGACGACGTCGAGCGCCGCCCGCAGCCGGCGCGGCTCGGCGCGTCCGGCGGCGCGCGCCTCCGCGAGCAGGGCGTCGGCGCGCTGGCGCGCCGCGATCGCCTCGCGCGTCCGGTTCGCGTGCATCAGCGCGGCGCAGCGCAGGAGCCACGGCTCGGGCTCGCGGGGCGACGCGCCGATCGCGGCGTCGCTCAGCGCGAGCGCCTCCTCGCCGTCGCCGCGCGCGAGGGCGAGCCGCGAGAGCCCGATCAGGGCGCGGCGCGAATGGGGCTTCTGCTCACGGGCCGCGGCGTAGTGCTCGCCCGCCGCGTCGAGCTCGCCGGAGCGCCAGAGGGCGTCCGCCAGGAGCTCGAGGAGCCGCGCCGGCGGCGGCGCCGCGCCCCGTCCGGCGCGCGCCGCCTCGAGGAGCGCGCGCGCCTTCTCGAAGTCGTCGTCGTCGAGGAGCGACTGCGCCTGCTCGAGCGTCGCGGCGAGGTCGTCGGCCGGGGGCGCCGGCGGGGGCGCGACCTCCTGCGCGACGGCGTCTCCCGCCAGGAAGACCGCGAATGAGACGCACGCCAGTAGCTTCATCAAAGGATCGGCGAGGGGGACGAGGTGCGATCCATGGTGCCGGAGACAGGACTTGAACCTGCACTCCCTTGCGGGAACTAGGCCCTCAACCTAGCGCGTCTGCCAATTCCGCCACTCCGGCCGAGGCGTGAAGGGCGGCGGAGTTTATGGACGCTCGTCTCGATTGCAAACTGCAGCCTCGCCCGTTTCCGTGGAGAGCGCGTGACCGCGACGACCGACGACCGCCGTTCCGAGACGCACGGACACGGCGACGTCGAGACGGCCGCGCTCGGGCGGGCGCGCGACCCGTGGACCGCGCTGCTCACCGGCCTCTTCTTCGTCGCGCTCGCGAGCTTCGTCTCCGGCAGCTTCCTGCTGCACGCCCGCGACCTCCACCTGCCGAACTGCTCGGAGCCGTGGGACGCGGCGATCTACCCGTGGAACTTCCTCTGGACCAAGGCGGCGCTCGGCGCGAGCGACGGCTCCTTCCTCTTCACGCGCCGCTTCTTCTGGCCCGCCGGCGAGGGGCTCGGGCTCTACACGCCGACCTGGGTCTACGGGATCGCGTCGCTGCCGCTGCAGTGGCTCTCCTCCGACCCGGCCGCGCGCAACGTGGCGGTGGCGCTGCTGCTCTGGGCGTCGAGCGGCGCGACGGCGTGGCTCGCGTGGTTGCTCGCGCGCGAGCTCGGCGTGAAGCGCGGCGGCGCGCTGCTGGTCGCCGTGCTCGCGACCGTCGCGAGCGGCCGCCTCATGAACGCCGCGCGCCTCAATCTCTTCTGCACCGAGTTCCTCCTCCTCTATGCGTGGCTCGGGCTGCGCGTCCTGCACCGGGGCGGGCTGCGGAACGGCGTCCTCTTCGGGCTCTCGGCGGCGGCGCTGCTGCTGCAGAGCCAGCCGCTCCTCTTCCAGGCCTTCCTGGTGACGGTCGCGTACGTCATCGCGGCGCTGCTGCGCGGCGCGGCGCGCCGCGAACTGTTCTCTCGCGCGCGCGAGCTCGGGACCGCGGGGGTCGTCTTCCTCGTGCTGGCGGCGCCGTTCCTGTGGGAGATCGCGCAGGAGCTGCGCACCTCGCCCGCCTTCGCGCAGGCGGCGGCCCTCACCGTCCCCTTCTCGCTCGACGCGACGAGCCTCGTCGCGCCGAACGGCGCCGACCGCTTCTTCGGCGCGCTGGCGACGCGGCTGCCGTCGGGCTTCGAGGCGGGCGGCCCGCTCGGCACGGTGAGCCACTTCCTCGGGGTCGGCTGGCTCGCGCTGCTCGTGCTCGCGCTGGTGCTGCGCGACGTGCGCCGCGCCGCGCTGCCGGCGCTCCTGTGCGCGGCCTTCCTCTGGCTGCTGGCGCTCGGCCCGATCGTCCACGTGGCGGGACGGCTGACGCGCGTGCCGGGTCCCTACGCGCTGCTCGCGGC